>CBDUAL010000012.1:0-21283 GCA_965365125.1 uncultured Lutibacter sp. | reverse complement strand
CTAAATCATGAGCTTTTTGACAGCCTTCAACGCATTTTCGTGCATTTTTACATTTAGCCAAATCTATTACCATTACAAATTTTCTATCTGGAATACCTTTTCTAGATTCTGAAGGTGTAATGTGAGCTTCTGGATATTTGTTAACATTTTCAGCGTCAACTTCAACCATTTTTCCGTCAGGAGTTAATAGTCTAATTTTTTCTTTTGAAGTTGATGTTTCTTCAGAAGTTAAATTTGAAATAAGTGAAGTACCGGCAACAGCTGTAACACTTGATAATAATCCCAATTTTAGGAATTTACGTCTATCAGTGTTACTCTTTTCATTTTTATTGTTTTTCATAATACATCTTGTCAAATAAATTTAACATTTAATACAATGAAACAGGCTGTTTTTTATTATGAAAAAATAGTTTAAAGATAAATTATGTTTGAGTATCAGCCTGTTTCAGTGTGTATATTATTTTTAAAAATTGTAAATTCGGGTAATATTAAATCCAATTAAAATATCTCCTTTAAAGAAATCATTTTGATTGTACACATAGTTTTCTTGTGGAACTATACCCCAGTTGTTTGTAGCAAAAATTTGAAATGCGTGTGCTGCAGTATTAAATTCTGCACCAATACTAATTCCTGGTTTAGGTGTTTTTACAGCACTTGAGCTAATAGGATCTTGGTAGCTAACTAAAGGTTGACTGTAATCAATTAATATATTTGTTCCTGGTGACACTTTAAATTTACCACCTAAAGCAATACCAAACACATCATTTTTCATAGTTGTAGGAACCGCATTTACATGCGATAAACTTGCAGCAAATTGTAATGATACATTATTGCTAAAACGTTTGGCAACTATAATTTGATTGAAGAAAGAGTATCTGTCTTGAATTAAATTAAAATCTCCTTTAGGAAGTGCGCTTATAGTAGCATTTCCATAGTAAGTAATACTTAAAGGTGTACTATTTGATCTGGTTTGTTGTAAAATAGCTCCTTTTATACTAAAATCTTGAAGCCTTTTATTTTTAGTTGTACCAAACCCAACTGATAATCGGTCTAAAATTGAGTAAGCCACTCCTATTCTAATATTTGAACGCCCCCAAAAACCAACTAAATCATTTGTGCCTGTTACCAATCCAAATCTATGTTGCATGGACACTTCAAAAGAGCCTTTATTGTACATGTTTACACTTGGATTGTCAATAACAGCTGAGCTTTCAAAAGTAGGTCGAGCAAGCTTTTCTTTCACTTTTTGTTCTTTAACACCTTCATCTTGGGCAAACCCTATAAAAGGAAGTGTTAAAAAAATAAAAAAGAAGGTTGTATATTTTTTCATAAGTAAAGTCTTAAATATTAATTATTCTCAGCGCCTTGGTCAATCCACGCATAAATTTTAGCAACATCTTTATCAATTAATTCAAAACCTACATCTAATGGGTGTCCTATTCCCGGAAGGCTTTGAAAAAGTTTACTGTTTAATGGGTCACCAGCGGTAACATAATCTGGAACCAATGCATTATATGAATATCCTGCTCTTAAATCTGGGTTTAATGAACTTGTATGGCACGTAATACAATTGTTTGTAAATATTGGTTGAACATCAGTGCTAAACGAAACATTTTCTGGAAGATCTGGTATTTCTGGAATATCAATTGGTCTATCAATCAATTCATCATAATAACAAGAAAAACACAGTAAACTTAAGCTGCTAACGAGAACTATTTGGAATAGTTTTTTCATTTGTTTTTATTTTTTAATGTTAGATTAACTTTTACTTATTAATCTCAATGTTGAAATTAGAAGTTGAAATTAGCAATCTATAAATACTTAAATAAAAGGTTTAGGAGGAAGATATTTACCTCCTAAACCTTTATTAATATCTAATATTTATTGCAATGCTTCAATTGAATTTTTAAGTAATGCTTTTGCTAACTTAGGATTGTGTACACCATTACTTTTATCTTCTAATAATGTTCTATAATTCCAAACAGCTTGCACCTCTGTTGCAGGAAAAGTTCCAGTTACAACATAGTCGTCTTCAAGTAAAATACCTTTATCAATTAATAACTGTTTTAAAGTTGCCATATCAGCTGCATACCCAGTAACTTCAGAAGGGGCTCCGTTTGTATGGCATGTTGTACAAGCGTTTTCAGTTGGCCACCAAGTATGTGTTCCTGTTGCTGTATCTTCAGACGCTCCCATATGACAGCTAACGCAAGAAGCTCCTTTTCTATGTGTATTATCACCATTGGCTCCCGAGCCAGGATAACCTTCAGAACCAACAATATTAGCCGTTAAAATACCTTCAAGCACACTTGATTGTGGTCCGTGGTGAGGTCCATATCTTTTACTTGTAATTTCAATAGGATCTGTTCCTGTTGGTACAGGATAACTATTTCTAGGTTGGTGACAAGAAATACACATATTACTAGTTCCTTCAAAATCAATCATAGTTATTCCATCTATAAGTAATGTTTCAGAATCTATAGTTCTTAAAGCATAATCAGCTCCGTCATTTTCAAAATCAAAAGTTTTATGTGAACTGTGACAAGTTTTACAATCAATACGTGTTGGATTTGTGTAAACTTGAGTTGTTCCTTTTTCTTGAAATTCAATATAACCTTCATTAGCGTGACATTGTATACATCCGCCATTAAAGAATCCCTGGTTTGTGTAATCGGTCAATGGCATACCATTGTTTTGAATAGAGTTTTTTGCATGACCAGATAAATCATAAGCAGCATAAATTGGATCTCTGTGTGCGTCAGAATGACAAGCAATACATTCTTGAACTCCTACACCATCAAGACCGTCTATGCCGTCAGTGCCGTCAATACCGTTAATACCATCAACTCCAGCAGTGCCTGGAATAGGGTCGCTAGTACATTGAATAAACATGAAACTTGATGCAAAAATAATCAAGAAGCCTATTAGTTTTAAATTTTTCATAATATTAGATATTTGTTTGGTTTTTATGTCTTATATAAATTTAGAAACAACAAATTATAAAATATATGATATTTATCATAAAATTAAATAATGTAATTTACTAAAAATCAATGCTTTAATCTTTATTTAGAATAGTTAAAATTAATTTTGATAAGTTTTACGGAAATTAAAGTAACTTTTGATACTAAAACGTTTTAGTTTTTGGGCGTTTATAAAAGTAAATTCAGTTAAAATTGTATTATTTTTATTTACTAGCTATTTAATCGTTTAATTTGTTAAAAACATATAGTTTAATTGCTTAAAAATTACAAGATACTTAATTTTTTTAAGATTACTATTTCAATTAGATTTATGGAACACTATTTTTGAGCTAGTTTTTTGTAAATTTGCTATTCTAAAAAAAACATCATGTCAAGATTTGAAATAAAGCTGCCAAAAATGGGTGAAAGTGTTGCTGAGGCAACCATTACTTCATGGTTAAAAAACGTTGGAGATCGTATTGATTTGGATGAAGCCATAGTTGAAATTGCTACTGATAAAGTAGATTCAGAAGTGCCTAGTGAAGTTGAAGGAACCATAGTAGAGATTTTATTTGATGTAGATGCAGTTGTTAAAGTAGGAGAAACTATTGCTATTATTGAAACTATGGAAGATGAAGTTGCTTCGGGAAACCAAATTACACAAGAAGCTCAGAAAGTTCCTGAAGTTGAAATGTTAGAAACGGAGATTCATGAAGTAATTGAAGCTTCAACCATTCAAAAAGTATCTGATTCAGGGAAATTCTTTTCGCCTTTAGTACGAAATATTGCAACTAAAGAAGGGATTTCAATGGAGGAATTAGAAGCAATTATTGGTACAGGTAAGGATGATAGAGTTACAAAAAATGATATTTTAGCTTACATTGATAGAGGTAGACAATCGGAAGGTCAAAAAGTAGCGGTAACTAAAAAGCCTCAAGATACTAAAATTGAAGCAGTGTCAGAAAAAGTTCCTTTAGCCGTTGTAAAAAAAATAGCTACACCAGTTTCAGTAAACGGAGAAGATGAAATTATAGAAATGAGCAGGATGGGGAAATTAATTGCGCACTATATGGTAGAGTCTATTCAAACTTCAGCGCACGTACAATCTTTTATAGAGGTAGATGTAACCAATATTGTAAATTGGAGAAATAAAGTTAAAGATGAGTTTTATAAGCGTGAAGGTGAAAAAATTACTTACACTCCAATTTTTATGCAGGCCGTAGCGAGCGCTATTAAAGAGCACCCAATGATTAATATTTCAGTAGATGGTGATAAAATTATAAAGCGTAAAGCTATTAATTTAGGAATGGCTGCTGCTTTAAACGATGGAAATTTAATTGTACCAGTAATTAAAAATGCAGACCAATTAAATTTAGTTGGTATTACAAAAGCTGTGAATGATTTAGCTTTAAGAGCTAGAAATGGAAAATTAAACCCTGATGACATTCAAGGAGGTACTTACACCGTTACCAATGTTGGTAGTTTTGGAAGTGTTTTTGGAACACCTATAATTAATCAGCCACAAGTAGCTATTTTAGCTTTAGGAGCCGTAAGAAAAGTGCCAGCAGTTATTGAAACACCTGAAGGTGATTTTATTGGAATAAGACATAAAATGTTTATTTCACATTCTTATGATCATAGAGTGGTTAATGGAGCTTTAGGAGGTATGTTTATAAAAACAATAAAAGATTATTTAGAAACTTGGGATGTAAACGCTTCTTTTTAAAATTTAAAAGAGATTATTTATAAAAAAAGGCTGTGTAAAAAGTTCATTTTTTACACAGCCTTTTTTGTTTTTTAAGCTTCGCTTACTTTTAATCGGGCGGTAGCAGTTGTTTTATTTTCAGCGTAGGTATTATTTATAAATTTTAAATAACCAACAATTGCAATCATTGCAGCATTGTCTGTAGTAAACTCAAACTTTGGAATATAGGTTGTCCACCCAAATTTAGTTTCGGTTTCTTTTAAAACTTTTCGTATTTCTGAATTAGCACTAACTCCACCAGCAATTGCAATGTGTTTAATGCCAGTTTCTTTAACGGCTAATTTTATTTTGTCAAAAAGAATCTCAACAATGGTATGTTGAATAGAAGCACAAATATCGTTGAGGTTTTCTTCAATAAACGCAGGGTTTTCTTTTACTTGCTTCTGAAGAAAATACAATATGGCCGTTTTTAAACCACTAAAACTAAAATTCAATCCATCAACTTTAGGTTTGGTAAATTTAAACGCTTTGGGGTTTCCTAATCTAGCATATTTATCAACTAAAGGTCCGCCAGGGTAAGGAAGTCCTAATATTTTGGCAGACTTGTCATAAGCTTCTCCAACAGCATCATCCAATGTTTCACCTAAAACTTCCATAGTAAAATAATCAGAAATTTTAACAATTTGGGTATGACCACCACTAATAGTTAAACATAAAAAAGGAAATGGAGGTTTTTGTTGGTTTTCATCTTCAATAAAGTGTGCTAAAACGTGTCCCTGCATATGATTTACAGCAATTAAAGGAATGTTTAAAGCCAGTGAAAGCGACTTCGCAAAAGAGGTTCCAACCAATAATGAACCCATTAATCCAGGTCCGCGCGTAAAAGCTATGGCATTTAAGTCTTTTTTGTCGATATTTGCTTGTTGAATTGCTTGTTGAATAACAGGAACAATGTTTTGTTGGTGCGCGCGTGAGGCTAATTCAGGAACAACACCGCCATATTTAGCGTGAATTTCTTGGTTAGCAACAACATTTGATAGTATTTTGCCGTTGCAAATTACTGATGCACTGGTATCATCACAAGATGATTCAATACCGAGAATAAAGGTTGATTTATTTTTAATCATTTAATAACAAATTAGGGCACGAAAATTGCCTTAAAAATGCAAATTTAACGCAAATCAAACGAATTAAAAAAATAGTAGTTAGGATATTAAAAGTTTTGCTAATTATATTAGCTGTACTTAGTCTTTTATTGTCGCTTCCATTTGTGCAAACAAAATTAGGAAATAACGCTACTTCCTATCTTCAAAAAGAATTTGATGTAAATATTAAAGTTGAAAGAATTGATATGTCAATTCTAGGAAGTGTTCAGTTTAAAAATGTATTGATTAGAGATCACCATGCCGATTCATTAATTTATGTTGAGAATTTAGAAAGTTCATTGTATAGTTTTACTAAAATAATGAATAACAAATTAGAGTTTGGAAGTATTTCATTAGATAATTTTACACTAAATATTAAAACCTATAAAAACGAGGCAGACGATGCTTTAACTGTTTTTGTAGATAAATTTAGTAGTGAAGATGATAGTGAAACACCTTCAACCTTTAAATTAACTTCAGATGCGCTTTTTTTAAACAATGGTTATGTTGAAATTAGTGATGAAAATATTGAAAATGCAACACCTATATTTTTTAAAAATATTAAAGGCTTGGGTAACGATTTTAATATTGAAGGGCCTAATGTGAGTGTGGCGATTTCCGATTTTAGTTTTGTAGAAAACCATAATATAAATGTAACCAGTTTTTCTTCAAATTTTTATTACACAAAATCAGCGATGCAATTTCTGAACACAATTTTAGAAACAGATACATCAAATCTTGCTGCTGATATTGAATTTAATTATAAAAGAGAAGATTTTTCAGACTTTAATAACAAAGTAAATGTTTTAGGAACGTTAAAAGAATCTCGTATTTCATTAACCGATTTAAAATCGTTTTATAATGAAATAGGCACTAAAGATGTACTGCATTTAACTGCAAATATTTCGGGACAGTTAAATAGTTTAGCTATTAAAAATTTGAAGTTAAAATCAGAAGCCAATGCAATTATTGATGGAGATTTACATTTGGTAAATTCATTTAATACTGAAAATGGGTTTTCATTAGATGCCGATTTTAATAATTTAACATCAGATTATGAGCATTTAAAAATATTGTTACCAAATTTATTGGGAGCTAATTTACCAGTAGCCTTAAAAGATTTAGGGAATTTTAAATTAAAAGGAAAAACCTATGTTACTTCAAACCTAATAAATGCAAAAGTTTTTATTGACACAGAACTTGGGGTTGCAGAAACAGATCTTGAACTTTCTGATCTTCAGGATATTGAAAATGCTTCTTATAAGGGCTCTATAAAAACAACCGATTTTAAATTAGGTGAAATTTTAAATGATGATTTAATGGGCATTGTTTCTTTAGATGCTGAAATTGACGGAGAAGGCTTTAGTTTTGATAATATAAATAGCTCAATAAAAGGTGTTATTTCTAAATTTGAATACAATACATATCCATATAAAAATGTTTCTGTGAATGGGATTGTTAAAAACAAGCATTTTAATGGTGATATGGAAGTAAATGATGATAATATTAAGTTGAATTTTAATGGTTTAGCCGATTTTTCAAAGGATGTTTATAAATTTGATTTTAAAACAACAGTTGATTACTGCGATTTATACAAACTAAATATTTTTAAAAGAGATACAATTTCAATTTTAAAAGGAGATATCGACATTAATTTTACAGGAAATAAATTAGATAATATAGTGGGTGAAATTAATTTTAAAAACTCATTATATACAAACCAAGAAGGAAATTATTTCTTTAAAGATTTTGCAATTACCTCTTCTTATACCGATAGCATTAGAACGGTTACCATTAATTCTCCTGAAATAATACAAGGTGAAGTTACAGGGCAATTTAAATTTAATGAATTAGGTAAATTAGTTCAAAACTCTATAGGAAGTATTTATACTCATTATGAACCTTTTAAAGTTACATCAAATCAATATTTAAATTTTAAGTTTGAAATTTACAATAAAATAGTTGAATTGTTTTTACCCGAGGTGGTGCTTTCGGCAAATACATTTATTGATGGGACTATTGATGCAGATAAAAACCTGTTTAAGTTAAAAGTTAAATCGCCAAGAGTAAAGGCTTATTCAGCGCAAATTGATTCTATACAATTACAAATTGATAATAAAAATCCGTTGTTTAATACACAGTTAATTATAGATCGTATAAAGTCGAATATTTACAACGTTTCAGACCTGTATTTAATAAATAAAACATTAAATGATACACTTTATTTTGGAGCTCAATTTAAAGGAGGTAAAAATAAAACAGAAACATATAATTTAGCATTTTACCATACTTTTAATAAAGAAAATCAATCAGTTGTTGGTGTACAAAAATCAAGCTTTAATTTTAAAAACAACCAGTGGTTTATAAATCCAGATAATAATGACGATAATAAGTTGGTTGTTGATGCTGCTAACAAAACCTATACTTTTAGCCCGTTTTTAATAAGTTCAAAAGAACAAAGTATTGATTTTTCAGGAATTATAAATGATACCATTTCAAAAGATTTAACCTTTAATTTTAAAAATGTTAATTTAGATGCTATTACACCTGAAATAGATAGTTTAGATTTAGAAGGAATTATAAATGGAAATATTCAATATGCCGAGTTTAACGAAATGGTGCGTCCTTCAGTAAATCTTTCAGTTACAAATTTTAACATCAACAATTCTTACCAAGGCAATTTAGAAATCAATGTAGAAGGAAAAAATTCCGTAACCCAATATTTGTTAGACATTTCTTTAGAACGCGAAAATGAGGCTAATTTTTCAGCAATAGGTGAAATAGATTTTGAAACACCTAAACCTACACTTGATGTTGTTATAAACTTTGAAGAATTTAAATTAGATGCCTTTAGCCCTTTGGGTGAAGATGTCTTTAATAAAATAAGAGGGTACGCTTATGGAACTGTTCATGCCACAGGCCTAGTTTCAAACCCAACTATGGAAGGCGATTTGTTTTTAGATGAGGCAGGAATGTATTTTCCGTATTTAAATGTAGATTATGATTTTTTAGGTACAAGTGTAATTAACTTCCGAAACCAAACATTCGATTTTGAGGATGTTACTTTGAAAGATGTTAAACACGGAACAACAGCCCGTTTAACAGGAACGATAAAACATAAAAATTTTGAGGTCTGGAGCTTAAATTTAGCAGTAGCATAAAATAATATATGGGTGCTAGATACCGAGGAAGAAGAAACGTCACTCTATTATGGAACCGCCTATTTTAACGGCAATGCAACCATAGTTGGTCCTACCGATAAATTGCTGATTGATATCACAGGAAAAACCAATAAAGGAACACACTTTATTATGCCAATTAGCGACGTAAAAACGGCGGAAACATCCCAATTAATTCGTTTTATAAATACAGACCCTTTTGTTGAAAATGAAGAAATTAGAAGAGCTTTTATTTCAGATAAATTAAAAGGATTATCAATGAATTTTAATTTAGAAGTAACAAAAGAGGCTGTTTTTGAAATGGTAATTGATAAAGTTTCTGGAAGTTATTTGAAAGGAAGTGGCGAGGGGAATTTACAAATTGAACTTGATACTAAAGACAAGTTTAATATGTACGGAGATTTTGTGGTTGATAATGGTATTTATGATTTCAAATATGGAGGTTTTATAAGTAAACCTTTTTCTGTTAAAAAAGGAGGTGTCATATCTTGGAGTGGAGATCCTTTAACTGCAAATATGGGTATTCAAGCCATATATAGAGTTTCTGCAAATCCTAGAACACTGCTAGAAAACTTAAATTCTAGTCGAAAAATACCAGTTGATTTAATTACGCGTTTTACAGGAGAATTATTCAATTCAACTATAGATTTTGATATTGAAATACCTAATTCAAGTTCAACAGTAGCATCAGAGTTGGCTTTTAAATTAAGCAATGATAAAACCACACAATTTATTGCTTTACTAGTTACAGGTAGTTTTTATAATGAAGGAGATTTAGGCGCAAATAGCAATGCCGTTTTGTATGGTACTGGTATGGATATGTTAACAAATGCTTTTGATAATATTTTAAATAGTGAAGATAGCCGATTTAGATTAACGCCAGTTTATACCGTTGGAGAAAACAATGCTGTAGATAATTTAGATATCAATCATCAAGTTTCATTAGCTTTAGATTATCAGGTAAATGAACGAATTTTAATCAACGGAAAGGTTGGAATGCCAATTGGTACAGGAACACAAACCGATATTATTGGTGAAGTGAATGTTGAGTTTTTAATGAATGAAGCAGGAACACTGCGTTCGTCCGTTTTTAATCGTCAAAATGACATACAATATTCAAATCAAGATGAAGAAGGCTACACGCAAGGTGTAGGTTTAAATTATCAAATTGATTTTGATAATAGCAAAGAACTGTTAGAAAAGTTATCTTTGAAAAAGAAAAAAGTAATAGATTCGGTTGGAATAAACAGCCAAGCGATTGACACCATAAAAAACCAAAAATTAGTTAATTTTAAAACCAAAAAAAAGCAAGAAGATGAGTAAACCAACATTAGTAATTTTAGCAGCTGGAGTAGGAAGTAGATACGGAGGATTGAAACAATTAGATACATTTTCTGATCAAGGTGATACCATTTTAGATTTTTCAATTTACGATGCAATTCAAGCTGGTTTTGGGAAAGTAGTTTTTATTATTAGAAAAACTATTGAAGAAGATTTTAAAGCCTTTTTCAATCCAAAATTAGAAGGAAAAATTGATGTTGAATATGTTTTTCAAGAAACAGACAGTATTCCAGAAAAATTTAAAGATAACAACCGAGAAAAACCTTGGGGAACGGGGCATGCATTGTTAATGGCTAAAGACGCAGTTACTGAAAATTTTGCAGTGATTAATGCTGATGATTTTTACGGAAGAGAAGCTTTTGAAGGAATTGCTGAGGCATTAAGAAATACCGATAAAAATTCAACAAGTTTTAATATGATGGGCTATGTGTTAAAAAACACAATCTCTGATTATGGATTTGTATCAAGAGGTGAGTGTACTGTTAACCATGAAGGTTTTTTAGCGGGTATTGTAGAACGCACACATATTGAAAAAGTAAATGGAGAATTAATGTTTAAAGACACGAATGATGTTTTAAAGCCAATTTCAGAAGAAACCATTGTAGCAATGAACTTTTTTGGATTTACGCCAAAATATTTCGATATTTCAGCATCTATGTTTGAAGCCTTTTTAGAAAAAAATTACAAAGAACCAAAAGCTGAGTTTTTTATTCCGTTAGTGGTAAACACCGTAATTGTTGATAAAACAGCTACTATGGAAGTGTTAAAATCTAACGCACGTTGGTTTGGGGTTACTTATAAAGAAGATAAACCGTATGTAACTTCTGAAATACAAAAATTAAAAGATTCAGGCGTGTACCCTAAACATTTATGGTCTTAAAACTCTGTAAATAGTACAATATAATTTCTTTTTATGAAACATTAGTTAAAGGTTAATTCATAAAAAGAGAGAATCTTTGAGAAAAATAAATTAGCAGTTTAAAATAGTACATAAATTGCGCAATTTAAATAGTGTAAAAATTCATTTTTAATTAGTAAATTCGATGAATGGAAAAAATGAAGTAGTATTTTACACATTTCAATCCGTTATTAAAATAAAACTATATTCAAAAACATAACTAGTAACTAATGAGTAAAAATATTAAAAGAATAGGGGTAATGACTTCTGGAGGTGACGCCCCAGGAATGAATGCCGCTATTAGAGCTGTTGTTAGAGCTTGTTCATATTATAATGTTGAATGTGTTGGTATTTATAGAGGATACCAAGGAATGATTGAAGGTGATTTTGAACCAATGACTTCTAGAAGTGTAAGTAACATTATAAACAGGGGAGGTACCATTTTAAAATCGGCACGTTCAAAAGATTTTAGAACAGCTGAAGGTAGAGCAAAAGCTCATGAAAATTTAATTGCAGCAGATATTGATGCTGTTGTTTTAATTGGTGGAGACGGAACATTTACGGGTGGAATGGTCTTTAATGAAGAATATAAATTCCCCTGTATTGGAATACCTGGAACTATTGATAATGACATTTTTGGAACCAATTATACCATTGGATACGATACAGCTTTAAATACAGTAGTTGATGTAATAGATAAAATTAGAGACACAGCAAGTTCACACAATAGGTTGTTTTTTGTGGAAGTTATGGGGCGTGATGCTGGATTTATTGCTTTAAATGCAGGTGTTGGTGCTGGTGCCGAGGAAATATTAATTCCTGAAGAAGATTTAGGATTAGAGCGTTTGTTAGAGTCGTTAAAACGCAGTAAGCGTTCAGGTAAATCTTCAAGTATTGTAGTGGTTTCTGAAGGAGATAAAATAGGTAAAAATGTTTTTGAATTAGCCAATTATGTTGAAGAGAACATGCCAAAATACGATGTTAGAGTATCTGTTTTAGGTCATATGCAACGTGGTGGTCCCCCAAGTTGTTACGATAGAGTTTTAGCGAGTAGATTAGGAGTAAAAGCGGTTGAATTATTATTAGACGGGCAAACTAATTTAATGGTTGGAATCATCAATAATAAAATTGAAACTACAGTTTTAGAAAAAGCTATAAAAGAGCATCATAGTATAAATAAAGAACTTTTACGAGTTAGCGATATTATGTCTATTTAATTGAAATGATTAAAGTAGGTATTAATGGGTTTGGAAGGATAGGTAGCCTAGCTTTCAGGTCAATTATAAATAGAAAAAATATTGAAGTTGTAGCTATAAATGATTTACTTTCGGTAGATCATTTAGCGTATTTGTTAAAATATGACTCTGTTCACGGAAAATTTAATGGTAGTGTTGAAACAACAGAAAACGCGTTAATAGTAAATGGAAAAGTTATTAGAGTTACTTCTCAAAGAAATCATGAACTTGTAAAATGGGGCGATTTAAATGTTGATTTTGTAATTGAATATACAGGTAATTTTACCAACAAACATCAGGCTGAGTTACATCTTAAAGGAGGTGCTAAAAAAGTAGTGATTTCGGCTCCCTCAAACAATGCACCTATGTTTGTAATGGGGGTAAACCATACCAATTTATTGAAGACGGATGTTGTTTTCTCAAATGCTTCTTGCACTACCAACTGTTTAGCTCCAATTGTAAAAGTTTTACATGATAATTTTGGAATAGTTGAAGGCTTGGTTACAACCGTGCATTCAACAACAGCGAGTCAAAATACGGTAGATGGACCTTCGGAAAAATGGAGGAGAGGAAGAGCCGCTTTAAATAATATGATACCAACATCAACAAGCGCTTCAGATGCTTTGTTGCATATTATTCCTGAAATGAAAGGTAAAATATTAGCAATGGCAGTGCGTGTTCCTATAGTTGATGTTTCTTTGATAGATTTAACGGTGCGTTTGGAAAATGCAACTTCTTACTATGAAATTAAACATGCAATGAAACACGCTTCTGAAAATGAATTGAAAGGCATTTTAGGATATACTGAAGATGAGGTGGTTTCTCAGGATTTTGTATCTGAATCTAGAACTTCAGTTTTCGACGCAAGTGCAGGACTTGAACTCAATAAAAACTTCTACAAAATTATAGCTTGGTATGATAATGAATTTGGCTACGCAACTAAAATTGTAGATTTAATACAATATTCAGCTTCCCTATAAAAACTTTTAGATTGAAGATTTAAAACAAAAATAAAAAATGGAAATAGCAATTATTGCACACGATGGCAAAAAAACCGAAATGGTTCAATTTTTAATGGATTTTAAAGCATTAATAATAGCAAAAAATATTCAACTAATTTCTACAGGAACAACAGGTAAACATGCTGAAAAAGCAGGCTTAAAAGTGAGTAAGTATTTATCGGGTCCTTATGGTGGCGATGCTCAAATTGCTTCAAGAGTTGCTGAAGGAAAAACAGACATGGTGTTCTTTTTTAGAGATCCGTTAGGAATGCATCCTCACGAACCAGACATTGCAATGCTTATGCGTTTGTGTGATGTTCATGATGTGCCTTTGGCTACAAATCCTGCAACTGCTGAATTATTGATTAAAGCACTGTAATAAGTTTATTTTACGGCAATCATAGAAATTTCAACACCAACAAATTTTGGTAAATTTGCTACTTCAACAGTTTCGCGAGCCGGAGCTGTTTCTGCGTTAAAATAAGTGCCATACACCTCATTAATTTTTGAGAAATCATTCATGTCTGCTATAAAGATTGACGATTTAATAACGTTTTCAAAAGTCATTTCAGCAGCATTTAAAACAGCTTTCAAGTTTTCCATAACTTGTTTAGTTTCCTCTTCAATAGAAGCATTGTTTAAGGCTCCAGTTGAAGGATTAATTGCAATTTGACCAGAAGTATATAAAGTGTTTCCAGTTAATACGGCTTGGTTGTAAGGTCCAATAGGAGCAGGTGCATTGGTGGTATTTATTATTTTTTTCATAATATCTAAAAATTAAAATAATCTTCTATCAGGTAATTGTCTTTGATCGTATTTTAAATCGCTTAACATAGATGATTTAATTCCAATAAAGAAATAATAGGTTTGTCTATTTCCAAAAGGAACCCAGTTGAATGACATTTTCCAACTATCTAAATCTCTTGCAAATCTTAATTGGGTATAACTAAAGCCTCCACCTTTAAAATCGTAACCCGAAGAAACTCCAACATCCCATTTAGGTGTTAGTTCAATATCTCCAGAAAACATTAGAGAGTTAGATGAAATTTCGTTTTGCCTATTGGAATTTAAGTAATTTACAGCGTACGCAATTTTCAATGTCCAAGGGAATGTAGCTGCATATAGTTTCGTTTTTTTTGTTTCTGTTTGACTACTTTTATCTCTTCTGTCATTACTAAGATCTAGGTCTTCACCAAATATTCCGTCAGAGTTATTATCAACGGCATTTTGCTGCTGAGAATTTGATTTCCCTCCTAATTCTTTACTAGAGAAGGAATAATTCATAGTTAAGCCAGCGTTGGTTAATCTAAAAAGACTTCCTCCATTTTTTATATTGGCAGTATTTATTCTTTGACCATTTATACTTAGCGCATAAGGATCTAAAGTTGCATTAAAATTTACTTGCATTTTTTTATCAAAAAGAAAAGTACCGGCACTCATTCTAACAGGACTCCATCTCATTGAATCGGAAGCTATGTTGTATGAGGTGCTGAAATTTAAGTTGTTAAGTAAAGTTACTTTTCTTGCTTCTGTTTCAACCGAGTCTTTTGAAGCCATTTTAGCTTCAAGCGTATTATTTAACGTAAAGTTTAAACTATTTGAGATTCCTCTACCCGGACTTCCGTATATTCCATTTGCAAAAGGAGAGTATTCTAAAAAATCATCATCAGGATCTGCACTTTGTTGCACTTCTTCATAATACTCAAAATCAGGTCTGTAACTGTATGAAACAGAAGGTCTCATTACGTGTCTAATGGCTTGTAAATTTCCTTTTTTGAAATTAACCATTCCGTAAACTGTAGTTGAAAGTGAAGCCCCTGCGGAAACTTCTCTAAAGGCATTAAACCCTTGAATAGTATCTGAAACAACAGTGTCTTCAGTTTCATCATAGGTTTTGTTAATTCTGTCAAAATACCAAACTTCTTTATAATTAGCATTTGGCGAAACAGTAAAATATTTCAAAAGTTTTAAATTGGTATTTAAAGAGGCATTATGTTGTACACCGGGTTTTGCAGTATCAAACATTTCTTTTTTAAAAAAGAATTCATCTGTGGTTGAGAGTCTTACATCTCCTCTTAGCGCATAGGTAAGTCCCATTTTTTGAAATGCATTCTTTTTTGCACCAGTTTTTCCTGCAAAAGGATAAATACGATCCATATTTAATAATAAGGAAGGTAGTGACATATTAATTACTTCGGTATTGGTGTTTTGAGAATGTGTTGCCGAAGCTGAAAAATTAAAAGGAGTACCTATTATTTTTTTATAAAATGAAACAGACGAACTTAATGTGTTGTTAAGGAATGAGTTGTTGTTGAATTCATTTAAAGATTGTCTGTAATATTTACTACTACCTAAATTTACCGAAGCTGAAAATCTTGAATTTGGACTGGCTTTCGAATCTTGACTATGGCTCCAGCTAATATTGTAATTAGATGACTTTGAATAATCTTCAAAACCGCGCAATCCATTGATTAAATATTCATACCTAAAACTAAAGTTTCCACTAAATTTATAGCGATAAGAATAGCTTGATTGCGTTCGAACCCCCCAACTTCCATTGGTGTAAATATCGGCCAATACCGCTAAATCTACATAATCATTTACGGCAAAATAATAACCACCATTTTGTAAGAAAAAGCCTTGCTCATTACTATCACCCCAAGTAGGCATTAAAAAACCAGAGGCTCTACCTTCAGTTAATGGAATGTAAGCAAATGGTAAAAATAAAGGTGTTGGAACATCTTGAATAACTAAATTACTAAAACCAACTACAATTTTTTTGTCTGGTACAATCTTCGCTTTTTTTGTTTGTATATAATAATCAGGTTTTTCTTTATCTGAGGTCGTAAATTTAATATCTCTAACATAAATTACACTATCATTCTCTTTTTTGGTAACCTTCCCTTTAATAATAACACCTTCCTGTTCTGTTAATAAACCAAAAATCTTTGCTTTTTCAGTTTTAAAATTAAAAATAATAGAATCTTGAGTGGTAGATTCTGCGCCTTGTGTAAATATAGGTAACTGAGAATATGTACCAATACTATCTTTTATACCTTTCGCTACAACTATATTGGTATTATTGTCAATTTCAATAAAGCCAGCAACCAAATCAATATCTTTATAATGTACGTGTGCATTATTGTACAAAAGTATTTTATTGTTTTTAATATCTTGTCTTATTAAACTATCAGCGGTATGATCAATAATACCTTCTAAAAGTTCTTTTGGTTTTGAAATACTATCTTTTTTCTGAAGGCTTAAACTATCTAGTTTAGGAGCAACAAGCGTGTCTTTTGTGAAAACCCTGTTAGTATCAACTTTAGTAATAGGTATATCAATATTGGAACTTAGCTTAATTTCTTGCGAATAAGAATTGGTTTTAACGCCACATAAAGCAACAACTAAAAATAAAATAGAGAATATGTATTTACAACGTATTATAATAATGATTTTTTATAAAAGTATGGTTAAAATTGGGCAGAAACCATAAGTTTTTTTTAAATTAGCGTACTTAAATTTTATTCATATTTTTACGGTTGTAAATGTATGGCTCAATAATTGTTTCACCAAATTACAGCAGACAAAAATAATTAAAATAATTGATGAACTCACAACTCTTTTATAAAATTAAAATAAGCGCAAATTTTAAACTACTTTTCGTATTTTTTATTTCATTTTTATTCATAAATAATGGAGTAATTGCGCAAAACAAAGATTTTATTGTGGTGCTTGATGCTGGCCATGGAGGAAAAGATCCAGGTAAAGTAGGTTACAAAAACCATAAAGAAAAAGACATTGCATTAAAAATTGTTTTAGAAGTAGGTAAGTTATTAGAACTAGAAAAGAATATTAAGGTAGTTTATACGCGTAAAACCGATGTTTTTATAGGTTTAAAAGAGCGTGGGAAAATTGCCAATAAAGCGGATGCTAGTTTATTTGTTTCAATTCATTGTAATGCACATCATACACAAGCTTCTGGAGCTGAAACTTGGGCTTTAGGAACACATGCCAATAAGCAAAACTTTGAGGTAGCAAAAGCTGAAAACTCAGTAATTTTGTTAGAAGATAACTATAAGGTAAATTATAAAGGGTTTGACCCTAACTCACCAGAATCTGTAATTGGATTGACATTAATGCAAGAAGAGTATTTAGATCAGAGTATTTTATTGGCAAGTATGCTTCAAAATGGCTTTTCAACCGATTTGAAGCGAAAAGATAGAGGTGTGAAACAAGCAGGTTTTGTAGTACTACATCAAACATATATGCCAAGTGTTTTAATTGAAACAGGTTTCATCACCAATAAAGCTGAAGGTACCTTTTTAGGCTCAAAGGCAGGTCAATCAAAATTTTCAACATCTATATATAACGGAATTTTAAAATATTACAAACAGTTAACTTTAAACACGGTAAGTGGAGATAATATTGTTGTGAATTCAACCGAAAATAAAATTGTTGAGAATACTTCAAAAGAGGATATATATTCAGCTCAATTTAAAGTACAAGTGGCTTCAGGTACTCGAAAATTGGAAACAAAATCATATAATTTTAAAGGACTTAAAGGTATTGAAAGAGTGAAAGTAGGCAATAGTTACAAATACTATTTAGGGAAAACTTCAAATTATAACGAGATTTTAGAACTACAACGTTTGGCAAAGTCTAAAGGATATAAGACTGCATTTATAGTGGCTTTTAAAAATGGTAAAAAAGTAGATGTAGGATACGTCTTAAAAAAATCGTAGACTGTTTATTTACTTCTCCCAAAAATTATTAGTAATATTGCTCTTCATAAAATAAGCATTTTGAAGATTTCTAGAGAATTAAAAACAGGTATTGTTTCAGTAAGCGTAATCGCTTTATTTATATGGGGTTACAACTTTATGAAGGGGCTTAATTTATTTGAAGGCCAGCTAAAAACATACTATACAGAATATAATAATGTTCAAGGACTTAATACCGCAAGTGTTGTAACTATTAATGGTGTTGATGTAGGTAAAGTAGTTGATATAAAATTTAATAAAGATCCAAAAAAAAGAGGTCAATTAATTGTTGAATTTAGTGTTGTAAACGATTTTCAGTTTTCCAAAAAAAGTATTGCTAAAATTTACAGTGCCAGTTTAATGGGGGGTAAATCTTTAGCAATTGTTCCTTCTTATGAAGGGGAAATGGCAGTTTCAGGCGATAATCTAAAAGGAGAAATAGAATCTGATATCTTTTCTTCCGTAACAGAAAAATTAAATCCGCTTCAAGCAAAAGTTGAACACGTTATTGTGAGCGCAGATTCTTTAATGACGGGTTTAAATAATACGTTAGATTATGAAGCTAGAGAAAATGTAAAACTAAGCATAGAACGTTTAAACACTTCTATATTAAATATTCAAGATTTAACCGTTTCATTAAATAAAATGGTTCAAAAAAATGGAGATAAATTAGAAAGTACGTTGTCAAATGCAGAAGTTTTAACAGCAAACTTGGCGAAACTATCAGACACATTGGTAAATGCAAACTTTGGTGGTACAGTTAAAAATTTAGAAACTTCAATTGCGAGTATAAATTCAATTTTAGCAAATTTAGAAGCAGGTGAAGGTACTATGGGTAAATTATTAACCGATGATGAAATGTATATTAACCTTACAAATGCATCAAAAGAATTAGAAGAATTATTGCGCGAAGTAAAATTACACCCTAAGCGTTTTGTTCACTTATCGGTTTTTGGAAAAAAAGATAAAGGTTATAACCCTGAAGCTGAAGTTGAGTCTGAAAAAAAAGAGTAACTTTATAGTAACCCATTTTTCTGATAGTTTAAAAAAGATTGTTTTATGCTAAAGAAATAGTTGAAAATATTCAAGTAAATTTACATTCTCAGCAATTTTGTAAAATATTTGGGGTGAAGTATGAGAAAGCGTTTAATAATGCTAAATTGCCCTGCTTAAATTCGTTATCAATAATATAAAGCATTAGAGAAGAAAATAATTGGAACCATTTATAAATAAATTGTATGAACTATATAGATAACATACTGTTTGCAGTGCTTCTTTTTTTAGGAATCGGATTTTTTGTGCGAAATATTAAAAAAATTAGCAGAAATATTAAACTGGGGAAAACGGTTGATAGGACTGATAGAAAAGAGAAGCGTTTAAAAAATATGCTAATGGTTGCTTTAGGGCAGTCTAAAATGGTAAAACGACCTATTGCGGGCATTTTACACATTATAGTATATGTTGGTTTTATTATAATTAATATTGAAGTCATTGAAATTATTATTGATGGCCTTTTTGGAACACATCGTGTTTTACGCTTTTTAGGTGGTTTTTATAGTTTCTTAATAGGCTCTTTTGAAATATTAGCGTTTTTAGTGTTAGTTTCTGTAATTATTTTTTGGATAAGAAGAATGGTGTTAAGAATTCCTCGTTTTTGGAATAAAGAAATGAAAGGGTTTCCAAAAAATGATGCTTTGTACATTTTGTATTTTGAAATGATACTAATGTCGTTATTTTTATTAATGAATGCTACCGATGTACCTTTTCAACAAGTAAATTCAGGCAATCCTATAAGCCAGTTTTTAGTTCCTTTTTTCGAAAATTTTAATGCTGGCACTTTATTTTTAATAGAGCGTTCAGCCTGGTGGTTACATATCATAGGTATTTTAATTTTCTTAAATTATTTATACTACTCAAAACATTTACATATTTTATTAGCATTTCCAAATACGTATTTTGCTAATTTAAATCCAAAAGGACAGTTCACTAATTTGGAAGCTGTAACCAATGAAGTAAAATTAATGATGGATCCAACAGCTGATCCTTTTGCGGCAGCTCCTGAAGGTGCCGAGGATGAGATTCCAGAAAAATTTGGAGCAAGTGATGTAACCGATTTAAACTGGGTACAATTAATGAATGCCTATACTTGTACTGAGTGCGGACGTTGTACATCATCTTGTCCAGCAAATATCACAGGTAAAGAATTATCTCCAAGAGCCATTATGATGAAAACGCGTGATAGGTTAGAAGAGGTTGGAAAAAATATAGATAAAAACGGTGAATTTAAAGACGATGGTAAGCAATTACTAAACGATTATATTTCCCCTGAAGAATTATGGGCTTGTACAAGTTGCAACGCCTGTGTTGAAGAATGTCCCGTAAATATTGATCCACTTTCAATAATTATGGATATGCGTATGTATTTAGTGATGGAGCAGTCAGCTGCTTCGCCAGAATTAAATATGATGATGACGAATATTGAAAACAATGGAGCGCCTTGGCAATACAACCAAATGGATAGATTAAATTGGAAAGACGAATAATAAAACTATAAAAATTAAAATTAAAAACAAGAAGAATGAAAAAAGAAGATGTTGAAAAACTTTTACACGACAAAGTTGAAGATGGATTACATATTAGTCCTATTTTGCCTGAAGGAATTAAAAATTATTTAATTGATATCGACGGAACTGTAACCGAAGATGTGCCTAACGAAGAACCAGAAAGAATGGCGACTTGTGAGCCTTTTCCAGACGCCTTGGCTACATTAAACAGATGGTATGATGAAGGTCATATGATTTGTTTCTTTACATCAAGAACTGAAGAGCACAGAGAAGTTACCGAAAATTGGTTGAATAAACACGGGTTTAAATTCCATAGCTTATTAATGGGAAAACCTCGTGGAGGAAACTATCACTGGATTGATAATCACTTAGTAAAAGCAACAAGATATAGAGGTCAATTTACAGATTTAGTATCTAAAGAAGTTACTATTGAAGTTTTTGACGACGGAAAACACGAATAAAAAACCAACAAACAAATGAAAGTACCTACAA
>CBDUAL010000011.1:0-21445 GCA_965365125.1 uncultured Lutibacter sp. | reverse complement strand
GCCTCAAAAAATAGATTTAGAATTTATGGAATTTTTAGGTGAAAACGGCATTCCATTTTGCATAATTTTCACAAAAGCAGATAAATTAAAATTGAATGAATTGAATAAAAATATTCAGTTTTATTCAAAAAAAATGACAAGTACTCTTTGGGAAGAAATGCCTCAATACTTTGCTACTTCAGCAACAAATTCAACAGGAAAAGAAGAACTTCTTAATTATATTGACCAAATAAATAATCAATTAGAGAAATCTTAAAATGGCTTCAACCCAAAAAGATTTAGAGGTTTTATTTGAAGATAATCACTTCATTATTATCAATAAAAAATCTGGTGACATTGTTCAAGGTGATAAAACTGGCGACAAACCGTTGAGCGATGTTGTTAAAGAATATATTAAAAACAAGTACAACAAACCGGGCAATGTTTTTTTAGGTGTTGTTCACAGGTTAGACCGACCAACAACTGGTGTAATTGTATTTGCGCGTACTTCAAAAGCATTGGAACGTTTTAATAAAATGTTACGTGATAAAACAGTTCATAAAACCTATTGGGCTGTTGTAAAAAACAAACCAAAAAAAGCCAACGACACTCTTATAGGCTTTTTAAAAAAGAATCCTAAAAACAACAAATCAACTTCTTATTCTTCTGAAATTGAAGGTAGTAAAAAAGCAATTCTTCATTACAAAACCATAAAATCTCTAGACAATTATCACTTACTAGAAGTAGATTTAGAAACGGGTCGCCATCATCAAATTCGTTGCCAATTATCAGCCATTGGAAGTCCTATTAAAGGCGATTTAAAATATGGTTTTGACCGAAGCAATAAAGATGCTAGCATTCATTTACACGCTCGAAAAATTGACTTTACCCACCCTGTTACCAACAAAAAAATAGTAGTAACTGCTCCTACTCCAAATGAAGTTATTTGGAATGCATGTAACTAAAGACACATAAGTTACATCCTATTTCAATAAAAGTCTCGTTCTTTAATAACAAACAATCAAAACTATTTTAGTATTGATGAATCAACTATTATATGAATGAAGTGGTTGCTTTAAGAACCTATTATCGCTATTATTATGATGATTGGGGAATTGCAGCACATACGGCAAATATTGAACTTCCTATAAAAATATCAGATAAGTTTACATTGTACCCTTCTTATAGATATTACACGCAAACAGCCGCAGATTATTTTGCGCCTTTTGAAGCTCACAATTCAACGGATAAATTTTACACATCAGATTATGATTTATCTGCATTTGATTCTAATCAATATGGGTTTGGAATTTCATATACCGACATTTTTACCAAAGCACATCTATGGAAACTTCGCCTAAAAAGTATTGATTTAAACTATCACTATTACGATAGAACTACAGGCTTATCGGCAGGTATTGTGAATGCCGGTTTTAAGTTTGTGGTATATTAAAAAAGCTGTCTAAAAAAGTTAAATATTCGTAAATCTATGCTTAGACTCCGCTCAGCAACCGGTTATTGAGCGGAGTCGAAATACAGGTTCTTACAAGGGTAAGTTACCAGTATCGTGAGATTCTGAAACAAGTTCAGAATGACGATCTTCAAGACTTTTTAAACAGTTTCTTTTTTAAGCTCTATTTTTTTTTGCTACAATTTCATCTAAACATAAATTACCTACACTTCCTTTGTGAGTGTGATTTACGCTTTTATCAGGATTGAAGTTTCCTTCATTAATATCTTTACCAACTATTTTATAAGCATCTCTAAATGGCACTCCATTTTGAACCAACTTATTTACCTCTTCAACACTAAATAAATACAAGTATTTTTCATCTTCAACAATACTTGTTTTTACCTGAATATTTTTTAATGAATACGTTAGCATTTCCAAACAAGATTTCAATGTTGAGAACGACGGAATTAAACCTTCTTTCAATAATTGTAAATCTCTATGGTACCCACTTGTTAAGTTGTTTGAAATTAATGTAAATTCCATTGGCAATGCTTGTAACTTATTACATTTCCCACGAATCAATTCAAAAACATCTGGATTTTTTTTATGAGGCATAATACTTGAACCTGTTGTTAATTCATCTGGAAAAGAGATAAAATTAAAATTCTGACTCATGTACAAACAAATATCCATACTCATTTTAGATAAGGTTGCTGCCACTGAGCTCAACCCAAAGGAAACCGATTTCTCTAACTTTCCACGTCCCATTTGTGCGGCTACCGAATTAAATTTCAACGTATCAAAACCTAATAATTTGGTAGTTTCATCTCTATCAATAGGGAATGAACTTCCATAACCTGCAGCTGAACCTAACGGATTTTGGTCGGCAACTTTATACGCCGCTTTTAAAAAGTAAATATCATCAATCAAGGTTTCAGCATAAGCCGAAAACCACATTCCAAAAGAAGATGGCATTGCAACTTGTAAATGCGTATAACCTGGCAATAACACGTTTTTGTACTTTTCAGCCAATTGAATTAGTAAATCAAACAACTCATCAACACCTTCGTTTATTTCAACTAAAGCATCTTTTAAATACAAATGTACATCTACCAAAACCTGATCGTTTCTTGAACGTGCTGTATGAATTTTTTTTCCGGTATCTCCTAACTTTTCAGTTAACAAGTATTCTACTTTTGAATGTACATCTTCAAAAGAATCTTCAATAGTGAATTCTCCTGCTTCAATTGTTCTTAAAATAGCATTTAATTCTACTTCTAAAGCTGAAATTTCTTCCGAAGAAAGCAAACCAATTTTATGCAACATTTTAGCGTGTGCTAAATTTCCTATTACATCGTATTTTGCTAAAATTAAATCTAATTCTCTATCGTTTCCAACAGTGAAAATATCTATTTTTTTATCGGTTGAAAATCCTTTATCCCAAAGTTTCATAGTGTAAATGTTTAATTGTTGAACAGTTTAAAGGTTTAAAGGTTGCCCTTTTAAACTTATAAACCTTTAAACTATTCAACCTCTTTAAATTATTTCTTCTAATATTTTAATATATAAATCTATTCCTTCTTCAATTTCACGAATATAAATAAACTCATCTGCCGTGTGTGATCTTAGGCTTTCACCCGGACCTAATTTTAAAGACGGACAGGTTAATATTGCCTGATCTGAAATTGTTGGAGAACCATACGTTTCGCGTCCTAATTTAATTCCTGCTTGTACAACCTCGTGATCTTTTGGTATTGAAGATGAGTTTAAACGTTGTGATCTTGGACATACTTCAGATGTTACATGTGCAACAACAATATCAAACACCTCTTGATTGGTATATGCATCTGTTACCCGAACATCAACCACAAATTTACAACTTGAAGGAATTACATTGTGCTGGCTTCCTGCCTCAATTTGAGTCACCGTCATTCTAACTTTTCCTAACGTTTCTGATTCCTTAGGAAATTCATACGTTTGAAACCAATTGATATCTTCAATCGCATTGTAAATAGCGTTGTCGGCATTTCCGTGCGCAGCGTGTCCTGAAGTTCCTTTTGCTTCGCAATTCAACACCATTAATCCTTTTTCTGAAATGGCTAAATTCATTAAGGTTGGCTCACCTACAATAGCGAAATCTATTTCAGGAAGTATTGGTATAATGCTTACCAAACTATTTGGCCCTGTATTTTCTTCTTCGGCAGAAGCCACTATTATAAAGTTATATTTTAAATCTTCTCTTTCGTATAAATACGTAAACGTAGCCAATAATGAAACCAAGCAACCACCTGCATCATTACTTCCCAAACCAAACAATTTACCATCAATAATTTCAGGTAGCAAAGGATCACGTGTATAGCCTTTATTTGGTTTTACAGTATCATGATGTGAGTTTAATAAAATGGTTTTTTTTGAAGGATCAAAGTGTTTGTTTTTTGCCCAAACATTATGAACTTTACTTTCAAATTTTATGTTGTGATCTGAAAACCATTGCATAATTAATAAAGCCGTTTCATTTTCTTCTCCAGAAAAAGATTGCTTTGAAATTAATTTTTGAAGCAATTCAATTGCTTCTTTTGTCAACTGTTCTATCATTTTTTACAAACTTAATGTTGTGTATAATTTTGTTGAATTTTTTACTAAAGAAGCGTCTCCAATTTTCACTTTACTTACTCCTTTTTGAAGCGCATTAAAACAATTATGCATTTTAGGAAGCATTCCGTCTGCAATAATTCCTGCAGTAACCAATTGCTCATATTTTTCTGAATTGATTGCTGTAATTACCGAGTTTTTATCGTCAATATTTTCTAAAACACCTTTCAATTCAAATACAAAATTTAATTCTGTAGTGTACAATTTACTCATTCCTACAGCAACTTCCGAAGCAATCGTATCAGCATTTGTATTTAATAACTGTCCGTTTTTATCATGTGTAATGGCGCAAAATACTGGTGTAACTTTATTTTGAAGTAACACATCAATAATTCCTGAATTAATAGCATCTACATCACCAGCAAAACCGTAATCAATATCTTTTACAATACGTTTATGCGCTAAAATACAATTGGCATCAGCACCCGACAATCCCATTGCGTTACAACCAAAACTTTGCAGTTTTGCTGTTATTTTTTTATTTAACAAACCTGCATATACCATTGTTACCACCTCAACAGTAGCTTCATCGGTTACACGGCGACCATTGATCATTTTTGGTTCTAAACCCATTGCTGAAGACACTTCAGTTGCTTTTCTTCCGCCTCCGTGTACTAAAATTTTTGGTCCTGAAATTTCTGAAAAATCTTTTAAAAACGAATTTAAAGCTTCTTCATTATTAATTACATTTCCTCCAATTTTAACTATTTGTACTAGTTGTTTGCTCATTTACTCTTTATGATGAGATTCTGAATCAAGTTCAGAATGACGTTTCTTATTTTAATTATTCTCTACTATCTTTTTCAACACTATTTGTGCAGCATAAGTTCTATTATTTGCTTGCTGAATTACAATTGAATTTTCAGAATCTATAACCTCATCAGCAACCACAACATTTCTACGTACAGGCAAACAATGCATAAATTTACCGTTGTTTGTTAGGTTCATTTTTTCTGTATCAATCATCCAATTTTTATCTGTAGAAGTAACTTTTCCGTATTCTTTAAAAGAACTCCAGTTTTTTACATACACAAAATCTGCGTTTTCAAAAGCCTGTTTTTGATTGTATTCAATTTTTGCATTTTTTGTAATTTCAGCATCTAACTCATAACCTTCAGGATGTGTAATTACAAAATCAGCATCTTGTAATTCCATCATTTCAACAAACGAATTAGCAACCGCATGCGGCAAGGCTCTTGGATGTGGCGCCCAACTTAAAACCACTTTTGGTTTGTGAGCAACCTTGTATTCTTCCATAGTAATAGCATCAGCCAATGCTTGTAGAGGATGTCCTGTGGCACTTTCCATATTAATTACTGGAATTCCGGCATACTTTTTAAAATTATTTAAAACGATCTCGGCTTTGTCTTTTTCTTTATCTGTTAATGAAGCAAATGCTCTTATAGCAACAAAATCGCAATACTGTGCAATTACTTCTGCCGCCTCTTTTACATGCTCTGCTTTGTCTTGATTCATTACAACCCCATCTTCATACTCTAACTGCCAACCTTCGCTTCCAAAGTTCATTACAATTACATTTAAACCTAAATTTTGAGCTGCTTTTTGGGTGCTTAAGCGAGTACGCAAACTGTTGTTAAAAAATAACAAACAAATTGTTTTTCCTTTTCCTAAGTGTTCAAATTGCAATTCGTTTTTTTTAAGCGTTATTGCTTCTTGAACGGTGTTTTGCAAATTATCTAAGTTGTTAATGTTCAAGTAATGTTTCATGTTTTTTGTTTTGTAATTATTTTGGTAAACTCTGTAGTATTATTAATGGCGTCAATTATAAAATTTTCTTTTAAGCCGTTTACAATCCAAGTTTCAATTTTAGCTTCTTGCGCTATTTCAGCAGCTGCAATTTTTGTTGCCATTCCTCCTGTTCCGTGCAGTGAAACAGAGGCTTGTTGAATTTGTTCTTTTAAAGACGCTATATCTGAGGTTTCTTTGATGGTTTCTTTGTGTTCACTATCCATCGATTTTTTTGTGTAAATTCCATCCGTATTGGTTGCAATTATTAACAAATCAACATTTAACAATGCTGCTGCTAATGCCGATAATTTATCATTATCACCAAACTTAATTTCATCAGTTGCAACCGTATCATTTTCATTGATAATAGGAATGTAATTATTCTCTACCAACACATTTATGGTATTTTTTATATTGGTTCTAGATTTCTCTTTTTTGAAGTCGGAATACGATAACAAACATTGAGAAGTAAACAAACCTAATTCCCAAAAATTCTCGTGG
Source organism: uncultured Lutibacter sp. (assembly GCA_965365125.1). GTDB lineage: Bacteria > Bacteroidota > Bacteroidia > Flavobacteriales > Flavobacteriaceae > Lutibacter. The sequence goes on along the minus strand of CBDUAL010000011.1, from coordinate 15,111 downwards.
AAAATACGCATTAAGTGCGGTTGACCAATAGAAGCTAGTGCCTGTTTTACATTTATAAGCTTGCCGTTACTTTCTAATTCAACAAACTGTTTTGCTACAGCAATGGCGCCTGAACTTACAATTATAAACTCGTACACGTCTTTTAACGATGCTATTTGACGCGCAATATCTTCCAATTTTCCTCTTGAAATTTGGTTGGTTTCTTTTGTTAAAACATTAGAACCAATTTTTAATAAGATTCTTTTTTTATCTGATTTGCCCATCTCCAAAAACATACCATTTATTAGTAACCAAATGGTGTAATCCCATTGGTCCTCTATGATGTAATTTATCTGTACTAATTGCCAACTCGCCACCCAAACCAAACTGTCCACCATCCGTAAAACGAGTAGATGCATTTTGGTACACCGCTGCTGAATCAACCGACTCCATAAATTGCTGCGCAGTAGCGTTATTTTTTGTGATGATTACGGCTGAATGTCCGCCACCATAGGTATTTATTTTGGTAATTGCATCTTGCATCGTAGCAGCACTTCCTAGCACAATTTTGTAGTCTAAGAACTCTTCAAACCAAATAGCATCATCTTCAAAAGCTGCAACATTTTCATACTTAGACAATTCATTATCACCTAAAATTTCTACTTTAAATTCTTTTAATTGTTGAATTAAATTTTGAATAAACGCCTCTTTATTTGGAAGATCTTCAGCAATTAACACTTTATCAACTGCATTACACGCCGAAATTTTGGCTGTTTTACCGTTCATAATTAGTTTTAAAGCTATATCAACATCTGCTTCACTTTCAACATATATAAAATTATTACCTCTACCACTTACAATTACTGGGCATTTGGCATGTTGTTTTGTAAAAGCGATTAGTTTTTCACCTCCACGTGGCACAATTAAATCTAACTTTTGAGTAGGATTTTCTAAAAATGCTTGTGTTTCTGTTCGGTTATAATTTAAATATGCTACCCAATCTGTGGTTATGTTATGACTTGCAAGTGCTTTGTGCCATAATTCCACAATTTTTAGGTTTGAATTTAATGACTCTTTCCCTCCTTTTAGTAAAATTTTATTTCCAGATTTAAATGCAATTCCTGCAGCTTCAACAGTTACATCAGGGCGAGATTCATAAATAATTAAAACGGTGCCAAAAGGTGCCGTTTTATTTATAATTTTCATACCGTTATCGTGCGTAAAGTTGTACAATTCTTTCCCTAAAGGATCCGAATCTTCAATTAGTTGTTGTAATGATAAAATCATTCCGTCAACTTTACTATCATCAACTTTTAGTCGATCGTACATGGCGATATCTTCACCACTATAATTTTCAACATCTGTTTTATTAATGACTAAAATACTAGCCCTTTCTTGGGCAATTAAAGTTGCCATTGTATTTAAAACAGCGTTACGTTGTTTGTGTGTTAACATGGTATTCATTGGGCTAAAACTTCTTTTAGTGCAGTAATAAAACTAGCTATTTGTTCTTTTGAAATTGTTAGTGGAGGTAAAATTCTCAATAATTTTTTATTGTTTGAACCTCCTGTAAAAATTTGTTTGTCGAAAATTAATTTCTTTCTTAGTTCACCTACTTCAAAATCAAATTCAACGCCCAGCATTAAACCTTTTCCTTTTACTTTTTTAATTTCTGGAATTGTTACTATTTCTTCCAAAAAGTAAGCATAAACACTATTTACATTTGCTAATAACTGCTCTTCTTCAATAATATCTAAAACTGAAATTGCAGCAGCACATGCTAAATGATTTCCACCAAAAGTAGTACCAAGCATACCGTATTTAGCTTCGTGTTTATCTAAAATTAAAACGCCTCCAATAGGAAATCCGTTTGCCATTCCTTTGGCAGTTGTAATAATATCTGGTTGAATGTTATGGTGTTGAAATGCAAAAAACTGTCCGCTTCTTCCATACCCACTTTGAATTTCATCTAAAATAAGAAATACATTATGCTTATTACATATTTTTTCTACTTCTTGAAAAAACACCGTAGTTCCTTCGTCTAAACCACCAACACCTTGAATTCCTTCAATAATAACCGCTGCAACATCACCTTTTCCTATTTCGTGAATCACTAATTCAATATCGTTTAAAGGTAAAAAAGTAACCTCTTGCTGCAAGTTTATTGGTGCATTTATATTTTTATTATCTGTAGTCGCTACGGCTGCTGAAGTTCGCCCGTGAAAAGCATTGCTAAAAGCAATAACTCTACTTTTACCTGTTTTAAATGATGCTAATTTTAAGGCATTTTCATTTGCTTCGGCACCTGAATTACATAAAAATAAGTTGTAGTTTTCACAACCTGAAATTCGACCTAACTTCTCCGCTAATTCTTTTTGTAATGGATTTTGAATTGAATTGGAATAAAACCCAATTTTATTTAATTGATCTGAAATTGATTTTACATATTTAGGGTGTGTATGTCCTACGGAAATTACGCCGTGGCCTCCATACAAATCTAAATATTTTACACCTTTTTCATCCCAAACATAAACCCCTTGTGCTTCAACAGGAGTTACATTATACAGCGGATATACATCAAACAATTCCATACTTATTTTTTTAAATCTGATTAATTTTTTCAAATGAGGTTACCAAACCTCTAATTAAAGACGAACTTAAACCTTGGTGCTCCATCTCATTCAACCCTTCAATAGTACACCCACTTGGCGTTGTAACTTTATCAATTTCTTGCTCTGGATGACTTCCAGATTTAATTAATAAACTTGCAGCTCCTAAAGCAGTTTGCATAGATAATTCTTGCGCTTCTTCAGCATCAAAACCTAGTTGTACAGCTCCTTGTGTTGTTGCACGGATTAAACGCATCCAAAAAGCAATTCCACTAGCACAAATTACAGTAGCGGCTTGCATTAATTTTTCATCAATACACATAGTTTGCCCTACTGAATTAAAAATAGCTTTTGCAATTTCAGCATTTTCCATCCCTTTTACATTTCCACTTAAACAAGTCATAGATTGCCCAACCGAAGTAGCTGTATTTGGCATACTTCTAATTACAGAAATATCATGACCTATGATACTTTCAATTTCATCTATCTTTCGTCCTGTAACTACTGAAATTACGGTATGACGTTTTGCGTTTAACTGAGGTTTTATTTCTTCTAAAACGCTTTGTAATTGTTTTGGTTGAACCGCAATAATTATGACATCAGAAAAACGAACTGCCTTTTTATTATCTGTTGAGATTTTAATATTTGGCAGCTTATCCCATTTTTTTAAAGAGTCAATATTACGTTTGGTTAAGTATAAATTTTTAACCTTAAAATCGTCTTGAGTTAATATACCCATTGCTATTGAATACCCTAAATTTCCTGTTCCTAAAATTGCTATTTTCATTATAATTTGGCTTTATAGTTAGTTTTTTGTTGGTTTTAAAATGATGTTGCCTTTAGCTTTAAACCTTCAGCTTGATGCAGTCCAAACATTAAATTCATATTTTCAATGGCTTGACCGGATGCTCCTTTTAATAAATTATCTATTTCTGAAGTAATTAACAACATTCCTTCGTGCTTTTGCAGGTGTAAAAAACAATTATTTGTATTTACTACTTGCTTTAGATTTATAGGCGTTTTAGATACATGTGTAAACAAGGCATCTTTGTAATAATCTTCAAATAAATCAAAAGCTTTTTCTATGCTTTCATCAAATTTTAAATAGATTGAAACAAATATTCCTCTACTAAAATTACCTCTATTTGGTATGAAAAATAATTCTTGATTGAAATTATCTTGAAGTGTCACTAAACTTTCACCTATTTCACCTAAGTGTTGATGTGTAAAAGCTTTGTAAACAGAAAAATTATTATCTCTCCAAGCAAAATGTGTTGTTGTTCCTGGTGAAACACCTGCTCCTGTAGCCCCTGTAGTAGCGTTTATGTGAATAGAACTATTTAATAAGCCTGCGTTTGCCAATGGCAATAATGCCAATTGAATTGCGGTTGCAAAACACCCTGGATTTGCAATATGCTTGGCTTGTTTAATTTCATCTTTTTTAGCTTCGGTTAATCCGTACACAAATTCTTTACCTTGAAAAACCATATCGGCATTCAACCTAAAATCGTTGCTTAAATCTATAATTTTTGTGTTTTCTGAAAACGAATTATTTTCTAAAAATGTGGTTGAATTTCCGTGTCCTAAACATAAAAATAACACATCTACTTCTGGATTAATTTCACTGGTAAATTTTAAATCTAAGGCTCCTAATAAATCTTGGTGTACTTGATAAATATAGTTTCCTGCATTTGATGTGCTATACACAAAATCTAATGCTGCACTTGGGTGATTTACTAACAATCTAATTAATTCACCTGCTGTATAACCTGCTCCTCCAACTATTCCTACTTTAATCATACTTATGAGTTTACGCTGTGATAAATTTTATTTGCTGTTCCTAAAATTTTAATAAACCCTTTAGCATCTTCAGATGTCCAAGCTTTATTAGTTTCTCCATATTCTCCAAATTTAGATTTCATTAAATCGTGTTTAGATTCAATTCCGTTTAAACTAAAGTGATACGGTTTTAAAGTTACATAAACTTCTCCTGTTACCGTTTGTTGAGAGTTGGTTAAATAAGCTTCAATATCTCGCATTGCAGGCTCAAAATACTGACCGTCATGTAGTAACATTCCGTACGTACTACCTAAACCTTCTTTCATATTTTGTTGCCATTTAGAAAGCACATGCTTTTCTAATAAATGGTGTGCTTTAATAATTACAGTGGCAGCTGCAGCTTCAAAACCAACTCTACCTTTAATTCCTACAATAGTATCTCCAACATGAATATCTCTACCAATTGCGTATTTAGAAGCAATCTCCTCCAACTTTAAAATGGTATTTACTGGAGAATCCATTTCATCATTCATTCCCACTAATTGCCCTTTTTCAAAATGCAATTTAATATTGGTTGGCTCAGTTTTTTCTAACTGGCTTGGGTAGGCTTCTTCTGGTAATGCTTGGTGCGAAGTTAAGGTTTCAACACCACCAACACTTGTTCCCCAAATTCCTTTATTGATGGAATATTTAGCTTTTGACCAAGGATAATCTACCCCGTGTTTTTTTAAATATTCAATTTCTTCTTGTCTAGATAATTTTAAATCTCTAATTGGCGTAATAATTTCAATTTCAGGAGCCAATGTTTGAAAAATCATATCAAAACGTACTTGATCATTTCCTGCACCAGTACTTCCGTGAGCTATATATTTTGCATTTATTTTTTTAGCATACTCAACAACTTCAATAGCCTGAAAAACACGTTCTGCACTTACCGATAATGGATATGTATTGTTTTTTAATACATTACCATACACCATAAATTTAATGGCTTTTTCGTAATAAATGTCTAAAATGTTTTGATTTGTATGCGATTTTACTCCCATATCATAAGCTTTCGCTTCAACCACTTTTAATTCTTCAGCTGAAAATCCACCAGTATTTACCAATACACTGTGAACTTCTAAATTTAATTCGTTTTGTAAATACTTTACACAATAGGATGTATCTAAACCTCCACTATATGCTACAACAACTTTTTCCATGATATTCTTATTTATTCTTCTTTAGAAATAATGCTTGTTTTATTCTTTTTAACCTGCTTAATGTTTTTGAATTGTATGTATGTTCTTTTGCATTTTTTTTCTGCTTAGGATCAAACAACATCCCTGTACATAAACACATTTTTTTATCGGTTCTCATTAAAACATCGTAATTTTTACAAGTTTTACAGCCATTCCAAAAAGCTTCATCTCTTGTTAATTCTGAAAAAGTTACTGGTTGGTATCCTAATTCATAATTAATTTTTAAAACAGCCAATCCTGTCGTTATTCCGAATATTTTAGCTTCAGGATATTTTTCTTGAGAGTAGTCTAAAATTTTCTTTTTAATTTTTTTTGCTAAACCCTGGTTTCTAAAATCGGGATGTACTATCAACCCTGAATTTACCACAAAAGATTTATTATCCCAAGTTTCTATATAGCAAAACCCAGCAAATTTTCCGTTTTCAACAGCAATTACAGCATCACCTGTACTAATTTTTTTTGTGATGTATTCTGGTGTTCTTTCAGCAATACCAGTACCTCTAACTTTGGCAGACTCTTTAATAGTCTCACAAATTAATTCAGCAAATTTAATATGCGATATATTAGCAATAACAACTTTCATTGATTACTTTTTAATTAAAATTTATTTATTGATGTTTTTTTGAGAAACGAAAACGGACTCACCGTTTTCAATAGAAAATTACGCCCGTAAGGGGCGGCGTGTGAAGCGGCGTACAATTGTAGTATTTAAATTGTAATTTTTCATTACCACAATATTACGCTAAATATTCTATACAACCACTCATTTGTTTATTATTTAACAATTTTTCACATAGAGCAGTCATTTATTAACAATATGCATCAATTTTTATTATAAATTACCTAAATTAAAAACTGGAATAGCTCAGGGTTGTCATTTAGATACTCACCTAAAAACCCTTTTTGTTTCATTCTAGCAATTAATGGCTCAAAATCATTTTTAGCAGCCAACTCAATACCCACTACCGCAGGTCCTTCAGCTCTATTATTTTTCTTTGTATATTCAAAATACGTAATATCATCATTTTGCCCTAAAACATCTACCACAAATTCTTTTAGCGCACCTGCTCTTTGCGGAAATTTTATAATAAAGTAATGCTTTAAACCTCTAAATAATAAAGCACGCTCTTTCATTTCCTCCATTCGGGTAATATCATTATTACCTCCACTTACAATACAAACAACGGTTTTTCCTTTAATTTGCTCTTTAAATTGTTCTAGTGCTGCTATTGAAAGTGCTCCTGCTGGCTCAACCACCAAAGCATTTTCATTATACACTTTTAAAATTGTAGCACAAATAAGTCCTTCACAAACGGTAGCTGTATCATCTAAAAAATGTTTACAAAACTCAAAGGTTAATTCACCCATGCGTTTAACAGCAGCTCCATCTACAAATTTTTCAATTTCATCTAAGGTGGTGTTTTCATTGTTTTTTAATGAAGTTGTTAATGAAGGTGCTCCTTTTGGTTCAACTCCAATTAATTTGGTTTCTGGACTTAAAGATTTAAATACACTTCCTACTCCTGAAGCCAAACCACCACCGCCAACAGGCATTAATAAATAGTCAATTTCAGAATTAATATCGTTTAATATTTCTAAACCTATGGTGCCTTGACCAGCAATTACATCTAAATCATCAAAAGGATGCACAAACGTACTTTTATGCGCTTCACAATAAGCTGATGCCGCAGCTTGACTATCGTCAAAACTATCTCCAAAAAGTTTTACCTCAACAAATTCACCTCCAAACATTTTAACCTGATCAATTTTTTGATGAGGGGTAGTTATGGGCATAAATATGGTGCAATTTGCTTCTAACTTTTTACAAGCAAAAGCAACTCCCTGCGCATGATTTCCGGCACTAGCACACACAATTCCGTTTTTAAGTTCTTTTTGACTTAAACTCTGTATTTTATTATAGGCTCCTCTTATTTTATACGAACGAACTACTTGAACATCTTCTCGCTTAAAGTAGATATTTGCCTGATACTCTTCTGAGAAGTTTTTCATAAAAACTAAAGGAGTTGCTTGCACAACTCCTTTAATGCTCTGTTGAGCTTTATAAATTTTCTCTAATGAAAGGCTATTTTTAATAGTTTCACTCAAAATTTAATATTGCTTTAAACTTATTAAACAATTTTGGTCATTGCCGTCATAGAAGCTCTTAAGAATTCTCCAATTTCTTCAACTGGGTGATTTCTAATTGCATCATTTACTTCAATTAATTCTTTATTGTCAACACCATTTGAACCATCATTAAAAGCTTTACCAACATAATTACTTGGTGCATTTTTAACGTAATTTTCAATTAAAGGCTTACAAGCGTGATCAAATAAGTAACATCCGTACTCTGCAGTATCAGAAATTACACTGTTCATTTCGTATAATTTTCTACGTGCAATTGTATTTGCAATTAATGGAGTTTCGTGTAAAGATTCGTAATAAGCTGATTCATCAATAATTCCAGATTCTGTCATCGCTTCAAAAGCTAATTCAACACCTGCTTTTACCATGGCAACCATTAATACTCCGTTATCAAAATATTCTTGTTCAGAAATTTCAATAGCGCCTGCTGGAGTTTTTTCGAAATTAGTTTCACCTGTTGCTGCTCTCCAAGTTAATAAGTTCACATCATCGTTAGCCCAGTCTTCCATCATTGTTTTAGAAAACTCACCTTCCATAATATCATCCATATGTTTTTGGAATAACGGACGCATAATGTTTTTTAATTCTTCTGAAGCATTAAATGCAGCAATTTTTGCTGGATTTGACAAACGGTCCATCATATTTGTAATTCCACCGTACTTTAAAGCTTCAGTGATTGTTTCCCAACCGTACTGAATTAATTTTGAAGCATAACCCGCATCAACACCTTCAGCTACCATTTTATCGAAACATAAAATTGAACCTGTTTGTAACAACCCACAAAGAATTGTTTGCTCTCCCATTAAATCTGATTTTACTTCAGCAACAAATGAAGATTCTAATACACCTGCTGTGTGCCCACCAGTTGCTACCGCATACGCTTTTGCATAATCCCATCCTTTTCCTTCAGGATCATTTTCAGGGTGTACTGCAATTAAAGTTGGTACTCCAAATCCTCTTTTATATTCTTCACGAACTTCAGAACCAGGTGATTTTGGCGCCACCATAATTACGGTAATATCTTTACGAACTTGCATTCCTTCTTCTACAATATTAAAACCGTGAGAGTAAGATAATGTTGCTCCTTTTTTCATTAAAGGCATTACTGCAGAAACAACCGCTGTGTGTTGTTTATCTGGAGTTAAGTTAATTAATAAATCTGCTGTAGGAATCATTTCTTCATAGGTTCCAACTGCGAAATTGTTTTCAGTTGCGTTTAAAAAAGATTGTCTTTTTTCTGCAATAGCAGCTGGTCTTAGTGTATAAGAAACATCTAAACCTGAGTCTCTCATATTTAAACCTTGGTTTAACCCTTGAGCTCCACAACCAACAATTACAATTTTTTTCCCTTTTAAAGCTTCTACACCTTCTCCAAACTCTGAAGAATCCATAAATCTACATCTTCCTAATTGATCTAATTTGTCTCTTAATGAAAGTGTGTTAAAATAATTTGCCATTTCTCTATCTTTATTCTATTTAATTAAATTCTGCTAATAATTCTGATATTGCCATTTTTGGCTTTGTAATTGCGATACGACCTGAACGTACAAATTGTAACAAACCGTAAGGCATTAATTTATCGTACATATTGTCTATATCTTCTTTTAATCCTGAAGCCTCAATTACAAAAAAACGCTCTGTTATTGCAATTATATGAGCTCTCATTCTTTCCTGAATTTCTTCATTGTATAAATGTTCTGTAGAAATTTTAAACAATGCGGTTTCATTATAAATAATTTCGTCTTCAGTATGAAAGAACGCACGTATTACTTCAATTTGTTTTTCTAACTGACCAACAACTTTATGTGCTTGATTGCCGCTAATATTTACCACAAATGTAAATCTATGTACGTTATCAATTTCTGATTTTGAAACGGTCATACTTTCAATATTGATATGACGTTTTAAAAAAATTGCTGAAAGGCGATTTAATATCCCTACATTATTTTCTGTATATACTTAAATTGTATAATTTTTTATTTCTTCCATCTTAACTTAATCTTACATCTGAAACACTTGCACCTGTTGGTATCATTGGAAATACATTATCTTCTTGCTCAATAATTACTTCCAAGAAATAAGCTTCTTTTGAAGCTATCATCGTTTGAATTGCCGCATCTAAATCTTCACGTTTTGAAACTCTTTGTGCTTCAATATCATAAGCGCCTGCTAATTTAACAAAATCAGGGCTAATCATTTCAGTTGAAGCATAACGTTTATCAAAAAATAATTCTTGCCATTGGCGCACCATTCCTAAATAATTATTATTTAATACTACAACCTTAACTGCTGCTTTGGTTTGAAGAATCGTTCCTAACTCATTACAGGTCATTTGATAACCTCCATCACCAATAATAGCAACAACTTCACGCTCTGGCGCACCCATTTTAGCTCCAATTGCCGCTGGCAAACCAAAGCCCATAGTTCCTAAACCACCAGAAGTTACATTGCTTCTTGTTTTATTAAAATTGGCATAACGCCAAGCGAACATTTGGTGCTGACCAACATCAGAAACAATAACAGCATCTCCATTTGTTTCTTTGTTAATTCCTCCTAAAACTTCACCCATTGTTAATCCTTCTTTTGTAGGATTTAACTGGTTGTAGATTACATTTTCATGTTCAATATCATACAATTTCTGAAATTCTTGCATCCATACTTTATGTTCACCTTCATTTACAAACTGCATAATTTCACTTAAGGATTCTTTAACATCTGCTATTACAGCAACCTCAGTTTTTACATTTTTATCAACCTCTGAAGGGTCAATTTCAAAATGAATTACTTTTGCTTGTTTTGCATACGTTGCTAAATTACCCGTTACACGATCGTCAAAACGCATACCAATAGCTATTAACAAATCACAAGAATTGGTTAAAACATTTGGAGCATAATTTCCATGCATACCAACCATTCCAACATGCAACGGATGTGATGTTTCTAAAGCTGAAAGACCTAGACCTGTACAAGCTGAAGGAATGTTTGTTTTTTCAATGAACGTTCTAAATTCTTGTTCTGCTTCACCAAGAATAATCCCTTGACCCCAAACAATTAATGGTTTTTTAGCGTTATTAATTAGCGTTGCCGCCTCTTTCACTTTTTCGATTTCTAAATCTGGAACCGCTTTGTAGCTTCTTATTTTTTTACATTTTTTGTATGAAAAATCTAATTCTCCAAACTGAGCATCTTTTGTAATATCAATTAAAACTGGACCTGGACGACCCGATTTTGCAATGTAGAATGCTTTTGCAATTACTTCTGGAATTTCAGAAGCATCGGTGACTTGGTAATTCCATTTTGTTACTGGTGTTGAAATACCAATAATATCAGTCTCCTGAAAAGCATCAGAACCTAATAAATGAGATGCTACTTGACCTGTAATACACACTAAAGGCGTAGAGTCTATTTGAGCATCAGCGATACCTGTTACTAAATTTGTTGCCCCTGGACCTGAAGTAGCAAATACAATACCTGGCTTACCTGATACACGGGCAAAACCTTGTGCAGCGTGTATAGCACCTTGCTCATGACGTGTTAATACGTGGTGAAATTTATCTTGGTATTTGTATATTTCATCATAAACAGGCATAATAGCTCCACCTGGATAACCGTAAGCTAAATCTGCTCCTTCTTCTAACAAACACTTAATAACAGCCTCAGCTCCTGAAATTTTAACAGTTGCTGTAGCTTCTTGCTGCATAGCTTCTTCATTTAATGTTTTCATACTCTTAAAATTTATCCGTTACACAACCTTCTGAGGCAGAAGAAACGGTTTTTGCATATTTATATAATATCCCTTTCGTATGTTTTAAAGTTGGTTCAACCCATTGCGCTTTTCTTTCTGCCAATTCAGCTTCAGAAACGTTCACATTAATTAATTTATTTACTGCATCAATTACAATAATATCACCATCTTTAATTAAACCTATATTTCCACCCGCTTGCGCTTCAGGTGTAATGTGACCTACTACAAAACCGTGTGTTCCACCTGAAAAACGACCGTCGGTAATTAAAGCTACAGATTTTCCTAAACCAGCACCCATAATCATAGAAGTTGGCTTTAGCATTTCTGGCATTCCTGGACCTCCTTTTGGACCTACATAACGAATAACCACAACATCACCTCTAGATACTCTTCCTGCTCCAATTCCGTCGTTTGCTTCTTGTTCGCTATCAAAAACTACCGCTTTTCCTTCAAATAAATTACCTTCGTTTCCACTAATTTTAGCTACAGAACCCGCTTGCGCTAAGTTTCCATATAAAATTTGAAGGTTTCCTGAAGATTTTAACGCTTTGTCTGTTGTGTGAATAACTTTTTGATCTTCTTCAAAAGTCAATGGTTTAACATTTGCTAAATTTTCGGCCAATGTTTTACCAGTAACAGTCATACAATCTCCGTGTAAAAACCCTTTATCTAATAAGTATTTCATAACTGCTGGCGTACCACCAACTCCATGAACATCTTCCATTAAATACTCTCCACTAGGTTTTAAATCTGCAATAAGTGGAGTTCTATCACTTATACGTTGAAAATCTTCTAAAGTGAAATCAATACCTGCAGCATGTGCAATGGCTAAATAATGTAATACGGCATTGGTTGAACCTCCTAAGGCATTTACCAAAGCTATTGCATTTTCTAATGATTTTTTTGTAATAATATCTAACGGTTTTAAATCTAATTCTAATAAATTTTTAATTGCCGCAGCGACTCTTTCACTTTCAGATTCTTTGTGAGGATTTTCAGCTGGGATTGAAGAATTATAAGGCAACGCAAAACCCAAAGCTTCAATTGATGAAGCCATTGTATTTGCTGTGTACATTCCTCCACAAGCTCCTGCTCCTGGAATAGAACGTTTGATAATTTCTTTATATTCTTCTTCTGTAATTTCACCCGATAATTTTTGACCTAAGGCCTCAAATGCCGAAACTATATTTAATTTTTTTCCTTTGTAATTTCCAGAAGCAATTGTACCTCCGTACACCATTAATGATGGACGATTTAAACGTAACATTGCAATAATAGCTCCTGGCATGTTTTTATCACAACCAACTACAGTTACTAATGCATCATAACTTTGAGCATTCATTACTATTTCAATTGAATCAGCAATTACATCTCTAGAAGGTAATGAATAATTCATACCCAAAGTTCCCATAGAAATACCATCACTAACACCTATTGTATTAAAGACAAGCCCGATTTGATTTAATTGATTTACATCTTCTTTAATTTGAGAAGCTAACCCATTTAGGTGCATATTACAAGGGTTACCATCGTAACCTGTACTTGCTATTCCTACTTGTGGAAGTTTCATATCTTCTTCAGAAAGGCCTACAGCATATAGCATTGCTTGTGCTGCTGGTTGGGTTGGATCTTGCGTTACTCTTTTACTATGTTTATTTAGTTGCATTTTTTTTATCGTTTTTTTAATTATCTTAAATTATATTTAAAATAACTGCATTTTATTTTCTCATTTTACAATAAGACACAAATTTAATTCAGCTATTTGTTTTGGCATTTTTTCATTTGATTTTTTTACAATAGCCACCCCCTCAATATACTACCTATACCATTGTTTTACTGATAGTTACCATTCTTTTTTTTACAATGATTATACAATAAAAAAACCTGTGTCAAAAAAAATGATACAGGTTTTTTTAAGCTACTTACACAACAAACTTGTATCAATCTTTTGAACTGACTATAATGACTTGGATTAAAATAGCTAAATATCTAAAGTTTACTTTCATATTATTTTTTAACTAAAAAAACCTTCCCAAATTAAATTAGGAAGGTTTTGTAATGTATATATTTCAACAACATTCCTATGCTTTTTGTGAAATAATCACAAAGACATAGATAGAATTGATATTGATAATTGATTTTTTCATTTTTATTAGTACAAATATGTAAAATAATTTTAAATAAAAGACTTTTTAGTGTACTTTATTTTTTTCTTTTTGCTGAATTATTTCTTCAACAGTTAAGTTTTGTATTTTACTTTCAAGCCAAGAAATAATATCTAAATATAAAAAGGCTCTTTTTTCGTAAGGATGATCTTGGTACTTTATAAGTTCACTATGTAACTTTATAAATTCTTTACGAAGGTCTTGCGGATAAATATTACTTAGGTTCTTTAAAAATGCAATCATTTTTCGTTGAACATCATGTAAATCATCCATTTTCAACAAAAATTTATAGGTTGAAACTATTAGTTTTTCAATGTTATAATCTATCCCTGCTTCGTAATGTGCCACTAAATTTAATACACGCGAAAAACACAATAAGTCTTCTCGCATTTTTAAATCTTTATTATTAATTATTTTTTCTAAATAAACAATGCATTCTTCATTTTTACCAGCCCCAAAAAACATACAACCTATTTTATAGTAAAATAACATAATATGATGAGGATCAATTTTTGTTTTATATTGCTCTAATTCTAACAGTAAAATTGGTATAAACTTTAAGCCTTCAGTAAATTGCCCATTTATAAAATAGGAATTCAATTTATTCTGATTGTAGTATAAAAACGCTAGTGTTAACGTATTTTCGTTTAACAGCACTTTCCCTTCGTCAATGTCTAATTTAAATTTTTCAACAACATTTTTAAATTTTTCTTTATGTCGAATTAAAAATAAGGACTCTAATAAATAATTCAATCCCTTTAAATAAAAAACTGTGTTTTGTTTTTTCATTTCAGGCGAATCATTAAACAAATCAACCCATTTTTGAGCGTATTTATAACTCGAAACAAAGTCTTGTAAAATTAAACTTCGCCATAAATGAGCTTTGTATAAAAAAAGCTTCTCCATAAAACCTAATTCAGATAACTTATACTTTGGCAAACGCTTTTCAAAATATTCGTTTACAAGTTGAGAATCTGATTCGTCTTTAACGTATCCTTGTTTTAATAATAAACTATATAATTGCAATGAAAGGTTTGATAATTTACTGGTTCTAACATTTTTTAAACTTAATTGTTTTGCCTGTTCAGAAAGTTCATCAGCCCTATTACTCATACTTCGAGTAATGTATTGCGACTCAATAATTTTTTCAAACTCAACAATTCCGTAGGCTAAATTATTTTCATCATTAACGAGAGCTAATTCCTTGGCTTTATCTAAAATTTTTAAACTTTGCTTATACAAACCTTTACTGTATAAAATTGAAGCAAAATCAAATTGCTCTCTTATTTGAGCTTTTACATTTTGATGCACGGGATTGAACCGTAAACTCACCAAAATTTGCTTGTATAAATGTGCTTTTGTATTAGAAATTTGTTGCTTTTTAATATTGGTTTTTCTTAAAATAAGTTCATCATTATAACTACTAACTTTATCTAATAAATTAA
>CBDUAL010000010.1:0-22571 GCA_965365125.1 uncultured Lutibacter sp. | reverse complement strand
GGTTGTCTTTTGTTTCTAGCATACTCATTAATGGTTGGATAACTTTTGTCCATTTTTTCAGCAAGCCAAGTCTGACTAATTCCTTTGTCTTTTAAAACTTCTTTAATTCGGTTCATTTTAAACCTTTTTATAATTCGGCAGAAAGATAGTAAAAAATCATTGTTTTATAATGATTATTTTCATTGTATTTTAAGAGCAACTTATAAATTTATACACGAGTAGTTTAGGCACCAAAGCTTCTGTTTTTATTGCCATAGCTGCATTTACAACTATGTTTAGCACTACGCTAACTACGTTAGATGCTTCGCCAAGAGCAATGACAAAAACTTTTGACTTATTAACCGATGCATGGTATAAAAACAGTTATTGGTTTTGGATTACATTTTTAGCTATAGGAACCATTTCAATATTATTATTTTTTATGTCGGAAATGGGTTTATTAATTAAAATCGCTACCATACTTTCTTTTTTAACAGCTCCGTTTTTTGCAATTATTAATTTTAAATTGATATCAGGAAAACACACACCAAAAGAACACCGCCCTTTAAACGGTTTAAAAGCACTAAGCTGGATTGGAATTCTTTTTTTAATAGGCTTTAGTATTTGGTATCTTATTAGTTTATAAAATTCTTTGTATTTTTGCAGTCAATTTTTATAAAAAATGTCAGAAACTACTAAAGAACGAATTCAAAAACCAAAATGGCTGAGAGTAAAACTGCCTGTTGGTAAAAAATACACTGAACTTAGGGGTGTAGTTGAAAAATATAAATTAAATACCATTTGCACCAGTGGAAGTTGTCCTAATATGGGTGAATGCTGGACCGAAGGAACAGCAACCTTTATGATTTTGGGAAATATTTGCACACGCTCTTGTGGTTTTTGCGGTGTTAAAACCGGAAGACCTGAAAATGTAGATTGGGAAGAACCTGAAAAAGTAGCACGTTCTATTAAATTAATGAAAATTAAGCACGCCGTAATTACATCGGTTGATAGAGATGATATTAAAGATGGTGGTTCTATTATTTGGGCTGAAACCATTAATGCTATAAGAAGAACAAACCCTGAAACAACTTTAGAAACTTTAATCCCTGATTTTCAAGGAAACACTACAAATATTGACCGTATTTTAGCGGTTGCTCCTGAAGTAATTTCTCATAATTTAGAAACGGTAAGACGTTTAACCAGAGAAGTGCGTATACAAGCTAAATACGATCGTAGTTTGGAAGTTTTAAAATATATGAAAGACCAAGGGCAGCGAAGAACTAAATCTGGAATTATGCTTGGTTTAGGAGAAACAGAAGCTGAAGTTATTGAAACGATGCAGGATTTAGCCAATGCCAAAGTTGATATTTTAACCATTGGTCAATATTTACAGCCTAGCAAAAAACACTTGCCTGTAAAAGAATTTATTACACCTGAACAATTTGAAAAATACAAAGAAATTGGTTTAAAAATGGGATTTAGACATGTGGAAAGTAGTGCCTTGGTACGTTCATCCTATAAGGCTCAAAAACACTTAGAATAATAATTTTTACTTAAAATTCACTTTAACTTTTAATTAACAATCCTCTGAATATGAATGGTATAACAATTGCGTTATAACAAATAAGACAAAGAAGTTGTTAGCTTTGTTTTTCATATAAAAATGTTTGAGTTAGTTATTTAAAAAAAGCGCCCCATAAGCGCTTTTTTTATTTTTACACATTTCCAAAAGAACAATTGCACAAAAAAACACTTTAACTTTTAATTAACAACTCACTGAATATGAACGGCATAACAATTGCGTTATAACAAATAAGACAAAGAAGTTGTTAGCTTTGTTTTCATTTTAAATAATGTTTGAGTTAATTAAAAAAAGCGCCCCATAGGCGCTTTTTTTATTAATTGATTTTGTTTTACTTTATAATTTCACCATTTTCCAACAGTAAATTATAAACATATCCTGCTCCAAAATCTTTATCTAAAACAACGGTTGCTTTAAAAGTTACAATAGCTCCTAATTGCGCCAATTCACTGGTTGTAATAGTTAAGTCTTTTTTATCTTCAAAAGTAGTTCCATCAACAATGTGTATCCAATTTTTATCTAAAATATTCTTATTTACTTTTACTACTTTTCCTCTAACTATAATTTCTTTTTTATTGAAATTGTTTTTGTTTTTATAAAGCTCCTTTATTGAAACTCCACCTTCTGGTAATTCAATTGAAATAGCTTCAGTTGCTTCTAATTTATGATCGCTTTCTGAATGAGAATGTTCAACTTTTGGTTTTGAAACTACTGTTGCAGAAGCACTAATTCCTTCAGCAAAAATAATACGATCAAATGTTTTGCCTAATTGCTTGCTTTCAAAATCTCTCATCTCCATTCCTCCAGAATAATAGTACGTTGCTCCTTTTTCAATTTTTGTATTCGGAATTGCCATCCAATATTCTTTACCTGCTTCAGTTACATTTAAATACACATAAGTACCTGCTTCCATAAAATCAGTTATCACAACCTTATGAACTGAAACCTCATTTGCTACAGGTGCGCTATCCATTTTTGAATAGGCTGCTTTATCCTTACAGCTAAACAATACAAATACACTAAAAACAACAACTATTAAATTTATTTTATTTTTCATTTTCTATGCTATTAAATTTCTATAAATGTAACCAATATCACTTAAATAATAACTGATATTCATCACCAATTAATTTCGACTAAACCATTTTT
Organism: uncultured Lutibacter sp.; assembly: GCA_965365125.1. GTDB lineage: Bacteria > Bacteroidota > Bacteroidia > Flavobacteriales > Flavobacteriaceae > Lutibacter. Next base: position 19,858 of record CBDUAL010000010.1, on the reverse strand, counting down.
ATTTAACTGGTTATTTGTTTTACTAAAATGCTTATTTCCAAACCAATAACCTCTATTTGCACTTAACGGAGAAGGGTGTCCACTTGTAAACACCGTATGTTTTGAACAATCTATTTTCAATCCTTTCTTTTTTGCATAACCACCCCACAATAAAAATACGACGTTTTCTTTGTTTTCTGAAATGGTTGTAATTACTGCATCAGTGAATTTTTCCCACCCCTTTTTTTGATGCGAACCTGCTTCGTGAGCTCGTACAGTTAAAGTTGCATTTAACAACAACACGCCTTGCTTTGCCCAACGCTCTAAATTTCCAGTTTTTGGAAAAGGAAGCTGTAAATCGGAATTAATTTCTTTAAAAATATTTATTAATGAAGGTGGATTTGCAATTCCATCGTTTACCGAAAAACACAATCCGTTGGCTTGCCTTACTCCGTGATACGGATCTTGACCAATAATTACAACTTTTACTGCTTCAAACGGACATAAATTAAAGGCTTCATAAATTTGTTCTTCTTTTGGGTAGCATGTATTTGATTGGTATTCTTGCGCTACAAATTGGGTAAGTTGTTCAAAATAAGGTTTTTCAAATTCAGATTGTAGGTGTTTTTGCCAACTATCATCAATTTTAACATTCATTATATCAGTTCGTCTTAAATTTATACTTTTGCTTATGTTTCAAAAGTAGTAATTTTTATGAGTAATATTTCAGAAAAGACATTAATTGATTTAGAATTTTTTACCATTTTAAAAACGGTAAGTGAATTTTGTATTTCTGATTTAGGTAAAAAAGCTACGCTAGAGATTAAACCTTTTCAACATAAAGCAGCAGCACAACTTGAATTGAATCAGGTAAACGAATATTTATCGTCTTTTGTAAACGACAACCGTATTCCAAATCATTATTTTGATGATATTCAGAAAGAAATTTATTTATTAAAAATTGAAAACAGTTATTTAGAACCTGCTGCATTTTTAAAAATAGTAAACAACACCAATACCATTTTTGAACTTCTAAAATTCTTCAAAAAATTTAAAGACATTTACCCTACCCTATTTATGTCTTCCGAAGAAATTGAGTATCAAAAAATAATTGCGGAAAATATCAATAAAATTATAACTTCTTATGGTGAGGTAAGCGAAAATGCGTCACCGCTTTTAAAAAGTATTCGAAAAGAAATAAATGCAATAAGAGCAAAAATTGGTGCTAGTTTTACACGTGCATTAAGCCAATACAACAGCGCTGGATATTTAGACGATATTAGAGAGTCGGTTATAGACAATCAGCGAGTACTTGCCGTAATGGCAATGCATAGACGAAAAGTGAAAGGCAGCTTGGTTGGAAGCTCTAAAACTGGTAGCATTGTTTATATTGCGCCCGAAGCTACGCTACAATTCACCCGAGAATTACAGAATCTTGCGTATGAAGAACATCAAGAAATTGTTCGAATTTTAAAAGAATTGACCAACTCGCTTCGTGAATTTGTGCCTAATTTAAATCAATTTCAACATTATTTAATAACACTTGATGTTATTGCTTCAAAAGCAACCTATGCTAATAAAATAAATGCTTGTTTACCAAAAATTACTTCTGAAAAAAAAGTGTTTTTCCGTGATGCTTATCACCCCATCTTATTTTTAAAAAACAACGAACAACAACTAAAAACCGTTCCTCAAACTTTAGAATTAAACGAAAAACAACAGATTATTGTAATTTCGGGACCTAATGCCGGTGGAAAAAGTATTACCCTAAAAACCGTTGGTTTATTACAGGTTATGTTACAAAGTGGTTTTTTAATACCGGTACACGAACGTTCTGAAACGTACTTTTTTGAAAAAATACTAACAGATATTGGAGATAACCAATCTATTGAAAACCAACTAAGTACTTACAGTTATCGTTTAAAAAATATGCGTAATTTTTTACGAAGCTGTAATGATAGTACGCTGTTTTTAATTGATGAATTTGGAACAGGAAGTGACCCCGAACTGGGCGGTGCTTTGGCTGAAATATTTTTAGAAGAGTTTTATTACAAAAAAGCTTTTGGTATTATAACAACACATTATGCCAATTTAAAAGTACTGGCTAGTGAATTAGAAAATGTTGCCAATGCCAATATGCATTTTGACGAAAAAACACTAGAGCCTTTATTCAAACTATTTATCGGTCAGGCTGGTAGTTCGTTTACTTTTGAAGTAGCACAAAAAAACGGCATCCCTTTTAGTTTAATTAACAAAGCTAAAAAACGTGTTGAAGGCGAAAAAGTTAGATTAGATAAACCCATTTCTAAACTTCAAAAAGAACGAAACAAGTTACAACATACTTCTGAAACTTTAGAGAAAGAAAAATCAAAAGCAGTTGAACAAACGGACAATTTGACTGAAAAACAACAAAAAATTCAGGAAAAACTAGAAGGCTTTCAAGAATTGTATGACCGTAATCAGAAAATGCTGTATTATGGTAGAAAATTTAATGAACTAGTTAACAAATATTTTCAAACCAACAATAAAAAGGCGTTTACTGCCGATCTTAATAAATGGGTTGCTATTGAAAAAACAAAACATTTAAAAAAGAATCCGCCAAAACCTAAAACCAAAGCTCAAAAAAAACAAGTAAAGGTTGAAAAGAAAAAAGTGGAAGAAAAACTAAAAGTTATTGAAAAAGAAGTTGTTGTAGCTGTTGAAAAAGTAAGAGTTGTTAAAGAAATTGAAGCAAAAAAAGTAGCCAAGCAAAAAGCTGACTACGTTTTTAAAGTTGGTGATCGCGTTAAAATTATGGATAGTAATTCAACAGGTATTATTGAAAAAATTGAAAAGAAAAACGCATTTATCAATTACGGTTTCTTTACTACAAAAACTACCCTAAATAAATTAGAACTGGTACAGGCTGCAAAAAAATAATTAAGCTTCCTGATAGCGTTCCATTTCACGATCATAAAATTCGCTTGCTTGCTCTATAAGCACAGCTACTTGTGTTTCTAGTTCAGTTTGATCTTCACCCTGAAAGTCTTCCCACCATTCAATTTCATCATCAACTAAATTGATTAAAAATCTTGGAAATTCAGTATGAATTACAAAAATATCGTCTGGACAATCAGTGTTGTCTCCTAATAAAAATTTAGGTAGTTCCATTTTTCTGTTGTATTAATTTATTTGTTAAGTAATTAAATCTAAGTAATAATAAAATTGCTGAAGATGTTAAGGCTGTTAAAAGTCCAATCCAAATTCCTAGGGGTCCCATTTCTAAAATTGTGCCTAAATAATAACACACCGGAAAACCTATAACCCAATAAGCAATAAATGTTAGTACTGAAGGAATATTTACATCTTGTAATCCACGTAACGCTCCAAGTACCACCGCTTGTATTCCATCGGATAATTGAAAAAATCCAGCAACAACTAATAAGCTTGAAGCAATTCCAATTACTTCTAAATTATCGGTAAACATCCAGGGTAAAATATCTTTTAAAAGCATAAAACCTATGGAGAAACAAAACATGATTATAAATACCAATAAAAAATTAGAAAAAGCAATTCTTCTTAATTCTACATAATTTTTAAGTCCTTTTTGATTTCCAACTCTAACCGTAGCAGCTACACCTACTCCCACCGCAATCATAAAAGTGGTTGTAGCTAACTTTAAAGCTATTTGGTTCGAAGCTTGCGCATAGGCTCCAAAAGTACCTGCTAATAAAACTGAAGCAGTAAATAAACCAACTTCAAACAACATTTGTAAGGCTGTAGGAAAACCTAGTTTTATAATTCTTCTTAGTATTTCTTTTTTAATTTCAGTAAAATGAATACGCTTTAAATACACCGTAAATATAGATTTGTTACTTAAAACAATATACATAAAGAATACCATTGCAATTCTTGAAATTAGTGTGCCAATTGCCGCACCTACAATTTCTAATCTCGGAAAAATCCACATTCCATATATCAAAGCAAAATTCAACAATACATTAATTATATTTGCTACAATGGTGGCATGCATCGCATATTTTGTTTGAGATAAGCCATCTGTAAATTGTTTAAACCCTTGAAATATCATTAAAGGAAGCATAGAAAATGCAACAATTTCGTAATAAGGAATTGCCAAAACCACCACTTCTTCTGGCTGATCTAAATGATACAGTATTGGTTTTATAAAAACCAATACGGCAAACATAACAACTCCAATAATAGTTGTTAACACCAATCCATGTTGAAAAATTAAACGTCCTTTTTTTTCATCTCCCTCACTATCAGATTCTGCAATTAAAGGTGTAATTGCAAAAGAAAACCCCATACCTATTGAAATGGCTATAAAAAAAACACTATTTCCTAATGAAGTTGCGGCTAATTCAACAGGTCCCAGTCTTCCCACCATAATATCATCAATTAAGCCAACCATTAAATGACCTAATGAACCAATCATAACTGGTGTAGCTATTTTTAAGTTCTTTTTAAACTCTGATGTGTACCTTTTTAAATTCAATTAACCTTAATTAGGCTGCGAAGATACACGTTTTAAAAAAGCATTCTTAATAATGTTATACAAAAAAGAGACAAACTAAGAAGTTTTTCTTTTTAGTTTGTCTCTTAAAAAATAGATTAAATACCTATTTAAACCATTTTAAAATCTAGCAATAATTCACCCTCAATGGAAGCCTGTAAACGATCTTCTTTAAAAATCTTACCTGTTCCGTGTGCAGGAGTACCTGTAAATATTAAATCTCCAGGCTCTAAAGTCATAAAACCAGATACGTAGCTTATAATTTCAGCAAAGTTATAAATCATTAAGCTTGTATTGCCAGTTTGTAACTGTTCACCGTTAATTTTTAAATCGAAATTGATATTATTCAAATCTGAAAAATTTGAAATTGGTTTGAACGAAGAAATTGGCGCAGCACCATCAAATCCTTTCGCTAAATCCCAAGGCCCTTTTACATCGCGGTAAGCTGTTAATACATCTTTTGCCGTATAATCAATACCTATTCCTAGTTCAGAAATATAAGAAACAGCATCCGCTTCTGAAATATTTTTACCTTTTTTACCAATTTTTATAACCAATTCAGCTTCGTAAATCAATTCATTTGTAAATGAAGGAAATTCAACATCTTTATTACCAGTAACCAAAGAAGACTCAGGTTTTGAAAAAATAATTTGTTGACCATTTTTATTTGAAGCTACTTCTTCAATATTGTTTACGTAATTTTTGCCTATAGCAAGTATTTTCATTATATTTATGTTAATTATTAAAGTTTCAAAAATACATTATTTTATCAAAAAAATTGATTTTTAATGTGTTATTACTTCAATATAAATAAAATCTATTTCGGAATAAACTATTAAAATAAACAACATTCTAAATACCTATTTAAAAGCGTATATTTGTAAAACAAAAATAAATATTCACTTAAAAAATTATAAAAATGGCTGTATTAGTTGGAAAAAAAGCACCAAAATTTAACGCTCAAGCAGTAGTTAATGGAATGGAGTTTGTAGAAAATTATTCTTTAGAACAATTTGAAGGTAAAAAATATGTGGTATTGTTCTTTTACCCAAAAGATTTTACTTTTGTTTGCCCTACAGAACTTTTTGCTTTCCAAGATAAATTAGCAGAATTCGAAAAAAGAAATGTGCAAATAGTTGCAGTATCTACTGATACTGAGCAGTCTCACTGGGGATGGTTACAAATGGCGAAAAACGCAGGAGGAATTCAAGGCGTTACTTACCCTTTAGTTGCTGATACAAACAAAACAATCTCTAAAAACTATGATGTTTTAGCAGGTGATTATTTTTACGATGACAATGAAGAGTTACAAGCTAGTGGTGAATTAATTGCTTACCGTGGATTATTTTTAATTGACAAAGATGGAATTGTACGTCACCAAGTTGTAAATGATTTACCTTTAGGTAGAAATGTTGATGAAGCAATAAGAATGGTTGACGCTTTACAATTTAACGAAGAACACGGAGAAGCTTGCCCTGCAAACTGGACTCCAGAAAAAGAAGGTTTAACAACAACTCACGAAGGTGTTGCTGACTATTTATCAAAAAATTAAAGTACTACTAATACTAACTAAAATTAAATTGCTAAAAAACTCTCGATTTGTTTCGAGAGTTTTTATTTTTAAACTAAATTTGATAATCTTAAAAAACAAAAAAATATTATGGCTAAAATAACATTGAAAGGTACCCCTTTTAAAACCGTTGGAAAATTACCTAAAGTAGGCAAAAAAGCACCTAAATTCTCTTTAATTGCTGCTGATTTATCAAAAAGTAAATTAAAAGATTTTAAAGGATCAAAAGTGATTTTGAACATTTTTCCTAGTTTAGATACAGGTACTTGTGCTGCTTCAGTTCGTAAATTTAATGAAGAAGCAGGAAAATTAGAAAACACTAAAGTACTATGTATTTCAAGAGATTTACCATTTGCGCAGGCTCGTTTTTGTGGAGCTGAAGGTTTAGAAAACGTAATTACTTTATCAGACTTTGCTTCAGGAAAATTTGGAAAAGCGTATGGTTTAACAATTGAAAACGGACCTTTAGCAAATCTACATTCAAGAGCAATTGTAATTGTTGATGAAAAAGGTGATGTTATTTATACAGAACAAGTTCCTGAAATTGTTGACGAACCAAATTACGAAGCTGCTTTAAAAGCATTATAAAAATAAATGAATACAGAACGTAATTTTTTTCTGAATAGAATAAAAGCATTTAAGTATGCTGCAAAAGGTTTTTGGATTTTAATTACTTCTGAAAATAGCATTATTGCCCAAGTAATTATTGGTTTAATTGTTACCATATTTGGGTTTATAATGAATATTTCTGCTACCGAATGGCTATTTCAAGTTCTTGCCATAGCTTTAATTTTGGTAGCAGAATCATTAAATACAGGGATTGAAAAATTGGCCGATTTTGTACATCCTGAATATCATAAAGAAATTGGTCGTATTAAAGATATTTCTGCAGGCGCTGCTTTTTTTGCTGCTATTTTCGCCGTAATTATTGGTTTAATAATTTACATCCCTAAATTTATTTTGTAAATTAACCTCAATCACTTTAATTTTATATTTTTGTGACATAATTACGTACATGACGAAAAAGAAAAAATCAACTACTAAAACACCCAGAGCACCAAGGTTTCAAAAAATAAAAGCATTTTTTGGAAATAGACAAACTCAAACAATTTTGGGCTTGTTTATCATGCTGTTTGCAATTTTTCTATTTGTTTCTTTCGTTTCCTACCTTTTTAACTGGCAAGATGACCAAAGTCAGCTTCAAGATTTCACCAATAAAAAAGTAAGCGTTAAAAACTTATTAGGTAAAATAGGCGCAAGCATTAGTCACTTTTTTATTTATGATGGTTTTGGTTTTGTTTCACTATATATTCCTGTTTTAGTCTTCTTTTCTGGCTTACTTATTTTTATGAAAGGTAGCTTAACTAAAATTAGAAATTCTTGGGGTTGGGGAATTTTAGGTATTTTGTGGTTTTCAATTGCATTTGGCTTTTTAGCACATAAAAATGCTTTACTAGCAGGTGTGGTAGGCTTTGAATTGAATAACTATTTACAGCAGTTTTTAGGAAAAACAGGCTTGTTTTTAGCCTTGTTGTTTTTGTTTATATCCTACTTTATCATACGTTTTAAATTAACTCCTGAAAAAATAAAGGAAAGTTTACCTAAAAAGGAAAAACTAATTAGTTCTGAAAATCTAGAAACAACAATAAATACTGAGATTAAAGAAACTCCAATTATAGAAACTGAACCTGAAGAAATTCCTGCAGTTGAATTATCTCTTGAAAAGGTTGAACCTGTTATTGAAAAAAACACAATTACTGAAACTTTAATTGTTGAAAACACTAAGGAAAATGATGCAGTTTCAATTGAAGTTGAACAAAGTGTTGAAGAAAACCACGTAGTAGAAAATTTATCAGATAAATTAGTGAAAGATTTTGGGGAGTTTGATCCAACCCTTGAATTGGGCAATTATAAATTCCCGACACTTAATTTATTAAAAGATTACAATGAGACCATTTCGGTAGATCAAGAAGAATTAGAAGCCAATAAAAATAGAATTGTTGAAACTTTAAACAATTATAAAATTGGTATCGCTAAAATAAAAGCTACCGTAGGACCAACAGTAACTTTGTATGAAATTGTTCCCGATGCGGGTATTCGTATTTCAAAAATTAAAAATTTAGAAGATGATATTGCTTTATCGCTTTCTGCTTTAGGAATTCGAATTATTGCGCCAATCCCAGGAAAAGGAACCATTGGTATTGAAGTACCAAATAAAAAACCAACAATGGTTTCTATGAAATCTGTAATTTCTTCAACCAAATTTCAAAATTCAGAAATGGAATTGCCTATTGCTTTAGGTAAAACTATCTCAAACGAAACTTTTGTAGTTGATTTGGCGAAAATGCCCCATTTATTAATGGCAGGAGCTACAGGTCAAGGAAAATCTGTTGGGTTGAATGCTGTTTTAACCTCATTATTGTACAAAAAGCATCCTGCTGAAGTAAAATTTGTATTGGTTGATCCTAAGAAAGTTGAATTGACCTTATTTAACCATATTGAACGACATTATTTAGCCAAGCTACCTGACACTGAAGATGCCATTATTACCGATACTACAAAAGTAATTAATACACTAAATTCTATGTGTATTGAAATGGATGCTCGTTATGATTTGCTTAAAATAGCAATGGTGCGAAATATTAAGGAATACAATGCTAAATTTAAAGCAAGAAAATTAAATCCGAACGACGGTCATAAATTTTTACCCTACATTGTGTTAGTTATTGATGAATTTGCCGATTTAATTATGACAGCTGGTAAAGAAGTTGAAACACCTATTGCGCGTTTAGCTCAACTTGCCAGAGCCATTGGTATTCACCTAATTGTAGCTACTCAAAGACCATCAGTAAATGTAATTACAGGTATTATTAAAGCTAATTTCCCTGCAAGAGCAGCATTTAGAGTAACTTCAAAAATTGATTCAAGAACAATTTTAGACAGTTCAGGTGCCGATCAATTAATTGGTAAAGGAGATATGTTATTTACAAATGGAAATGATGTTGTTCGTTTACAATGTGCCTTTGTTGACACTCCTGAAGTTGAAAAAATCACCGATTTTATTGGTTCGCAAAGAGCATATCCTGAAGCACATTTATTGCCAGAGTATAGTGGCGAAGAAGTTGGCACAAGTCTTGATATTGATATTAGCGAACGAGATGTTTTATTTAGAGATGCGGCATTATTAATTGTACATGCGCAACAAGGTTCAGCATCTTTATTACAACGAAAATTAAAATTAGGTTATAACAGAGCGGGTAGATTGATTGATCAATTGGAAGCAGCAGGTATAGTTGGTCCGTTTGAAGGAAGTAAAGCACGTCAGGTTTTAGTTCCTGATGAATTATCTTTAAACCTTTTATTAGACGGCGAAAAAAACACTGATAGTTAAAAGAATTATAGTTAAAATGAAAAAAATAATAGTAGTATTAAGCATTGTATTTTTAAGTTTTCCAATCATTGGTCAAAATTCTCAAGAAGCAAAATCATTGCTCGATGAAGTAGCCTCTAAAGTTGAAACTTATGAAAATATTCAACTTGAATTTATTCATAAGTTAGACAATAATGATGCTGATGTGCATCAACAAACGCGAGGGAATGTATCATTAGAAGGCAATTTATACCATTTAAATTATATGGGTACTGAGCAAATTTTTGATGGTTATAAAATCTATTTAATTATACATGAAGATGAAGAAGTAATTATTCAAGACCCTTCAACCACTGAAGAAGAAACGTTAACTCCTTCAAAAATGTTTTCTTTTTATAAAAATGGATTTGCTTATGAAATGGATGAATTAAAAACAATTAAAGGTGTAAAAATTCAATATGTAAAATTAACGCCTCTTGAAAGTGATTCTGAAATTAAGCAAATACTTGTTGGTATTGATGTAAAAACAAAACACATTTATAACATTATTGAAACTGGAGAAAACAATACGGTAACTACTTTAGAAGTTAGAACCTTCAAAACCAACCAACCAATATCAGAAAATCTTTTCAAATTTGATTTAGAAAAATTCAAAAATCAAAAAAACTACACCATCTCTGAACCAAACTAGTCGCGTTGAAAATATTTGATAAATATATTTTAAAAAGCTTTTTACAACCATTTTTAGCTACTTTTTTTGTAGTTCTTTTTGTGTTAGTAATGCAGGCGCTTTGGCTGGCTTTTGATGAAATTGCAGGAAAAGGAATAGACCTATTTTTTATTCTACAATTTTTATGGTATTTGGCATTAATGCTTACTCCTACTGCATTGCCAATTGGAATTTTATTGTCTTCAATTATGGCGCTCGGTAATTTATCAGAGAATTATGAGTTTGCAGCTATCAAATCGGCAGGAATTTCTTTAAAACGAGTTATAAGACCTTTGGTTATTTTAACTATTTTATTGAGTGGTTTAAACTTTATATTCTTAAATAACATTTATCCTTGGGCAACACTTAAGCAAAAGAATTTGTATTTAAATATGAAAAAGAAAAAGCCAGCACTTGCATTGGTGCCAGGAACTTTTAATACTGATATACCTGGATTTAACATTAAGTTTGAAGAAAAATATGGTGAAGAAGAAAACTTACTTAAAAATGTTCAAATAGCTGACATAACTGCTGGTCATGGAAAAATAAAAGTAATTACTGCTAAAAAGGGAGTTATTTCAAGTGATGAAGGAAGTAAATACATGACCCTTACCTTGGAAGATGGTAATTATTACGAAGAACATATTAAAAGAATAAATCGAAAAAAAGATCGTGAAAAAATGCCTGCATCGCAAGCTACATTTGACAAGTACACGATAAATATTGATATTTCTTCGTTTAATGATGACGATAGTTTAAAAGAAGAGAAACTTAAATTCCACCACGGAATGCTAAGTGTTGTTCAGCTTGATTCTATTTCAAAAATAAAAAAAGTTGATTACGCTAAATACCTTACTGACAAAGCCCGTACATTTTATTTGTCGGTTAATGGCAATAAACTTTATAAATATCAAGATTCATTAATAGATTCTCTTCTTTCACCTGAAATACTTGATAATTTCATCCTAAATAATAAAGGCATTGTTATTAGCGATGCCATTCAAAATGTAAAAAGACTTACTGAAAGAAATCAGAATAATTTAAAGCGCTTTAAAGATCAACGTAAAATATTGAATTTATACGACTATGAATTCTATTATCGAATTTCTTTTGCACTTGCATGCTTGGTGCTATTTTTTATAGGTGCTCCTTTAGGTTCCATTATTAGAAAAGGTGGTTTTGGATTGCCAATGATTATGGCTATTTTTATATTTGTAATCTACTTTTTTATATCTCAATTTGGAAAAAATTTAGCCGAAGAAAGTGCTATCTCAGCCTTTTTAGGTAGTTGGATTTCAACAATTATTTTACTACCTTTTGGAATATTACTTACCAGAAGAGCTACAAAAGGAATGGGTATTTTTAATATTGATGCACTTTTCGATAGTGTTAAAAAACTGTCTCTAAAATTTAATAAAACTTCAAAAAAATAACCAATGAATATATCAGAAAACGCTGTACAATTGAATAGCATAAAAGAAGCCATTGAAGACATAAAAAATGGTAAAATTGTTATTGTGGTTGATGATGAAAACAGAGAAAATGAAGGTGATTTTGTTGCAGCTGCAGATATGGTAACTGCTGAAATGATTAATTTCATGGCTACCGAAGGTAGAGGGTTAATTTGTGCACCAATCACAGAAAGCAGATGGAAAGAGTTGGATTTAAATTTAATGGTAGGTTTAAATACCGATCCGCTTGGAACTGCATTTACCGTTTCAATTGATTATCACGGAAAAGGTGTTACCACAGGAATATCGGCAAACGACAGGGCTATAACCGTAAAAGCATTGACCGATAAAACAACCAAACCTCACGACTTGAGCAGACCGGGACATATTTTCCCTTTAAAAGCAAGAGAAGGTGGTGTTTTAAGAAGAACTGGACATACGGAAGCTAGTATTGATTTGGCACGCTTGGCAGGGTTAAATCCGGCTGGAGTAATTGTTGAAATTATGAACGAAGACGGCACCATGGCGCGCCTACCTCAATTATTAAAAATTGCGAAAAAATTCGACCTTAAAATTGTTTCTATTGAAGATTTAGTTGAATATAGAATGTTACACGATTCTTTAATTGAATTATCTGAAGATTTCAATATCAACACCCGTTTTGGAGAATTTAGGTTACGTGCTTACAAACAAACAACCAACAAACAAGTACATTTAGCACTAACCAAAGGTACTTGGGAAGCCGATGAACAAGTATTGGTAAAAGTGAATTCAACCCTCGTAAATAATGATATTTTAGGAACCTTAACCAAAAACCCTGACGATAAATTAAAAGGTGTTTTTGACGCTATAAATAAGGAAGAAAAAGGTGCTATTGTTTTTATAAACCAAGAAAATCAATCATTTAACTTATTAGCTAGGTTAAAAATTTTAAAAGAAAGTCAGGCAAAAAACGAGGCCTATGTGCCTAATTTAAAAATGGACGAAAAAGACTTTGGTATTGGAGCTCAAATATTACATGAAATAGGCATTACAAAATTACGCGTGTTATCAAACGCTACAACCTATAGAAAACGTGTTGGCATGACAGGTTATGGACTTGAAATTTTTGAATACGTAACTTATTAATTTTAGTTGTTTGAATTATGAAAAAAATAATTTTAGTTTTTGGTAGCTTTCTCTTTATTTTTTTCAGTTGCACTACTCCTCAAAAGAAGTCAATACAAGAAAATAATCCAACCGTTACAAACAAGTTTGTATTAAACGGAACCTTACATACCAATATATCAGATAAAGTATATTTGAACAAAATACTTGAAAACAAACTTTATCCGATAGACTCATCAACTATTATTAACAATCAATTTATTTTTGAAGGAGTAGTTGAATATCCTGAACGCTTCGCATTGACGTTTAACAATTACGCCACACCCGTTATTTTTATACTTGAAAACACCACTTTTAAAATTGAATTAGAACCAACTCAATTACAAGACCCTACAATACTAAATTCTCCTTTAAATTTTAAATTGAATGCGTACAAAACACATTCAAAAAATATCTTCAAAAAAATAGATTATTTGTTTCCTAAATTTCAAAAAGCACGCTTAGAAAATGATGCTGATGAACTTGCTGAAATTGGAAAAAAAATGCAGCTTATTGAAGAAGAATTTAGTGATTTTAGTTTTCAATTTATTGAAAATAATGCAAACTCTTATGTTTCTGGTATGATTTTACGCGATCAACTAAAAGCTTCAACAGCTGATACTGTTAAAATTATGAACGCTTATAAAATGCTTTCAACAAAAGTTAAAAATGCACCTGACGCAACATTAGTTGCTAAAACACTAAAGCTTCATTAAATAACTTAAATCTGTTTCTGGAGGTAATTCCGCAGGAGACTTTGCCTTTTGAAACAACCTGGCATTTAATTTACCTTTTAACAACACTTTATTTCCTTTCACATTTAACCAACTACCTTCTCTTAAGCCTAACACCGGTATTTTATTCAAAGTATGAAATTCGTTAATACGCGTTTCTCTAGTTTCACCCATATGTGTTGAAGTTGGGTCTGGATCTAAATAATGCGGGTTCAAATTAAAATTGATAAATCCAAAAGCATCAAAACTTGGCGGATATACAATTGGCATATCATTGGTGTTTTGAATGGTTAAACCAGTAATATTACTTCCTGCACTTGTTCCAAAATAAGGAGTTCCGTTTTCAACTACATTTTTAATAGACGAAATTAATTTCATCTCATACAATTTCTTCAGCAATAAAAAAGTATTTCCACCGCCTGTAAAAATTCCCTTAGCATTATTTACAGCCCCAAAATGGTTTTTAAATTCGTGTATTCCTCTTACTTTAATATTTATTTTATCAAAACCTTTTTGAGCAATGGCAGTATATTCGTCGTAAGTAATTCCACCTGGACACGCATAAGGAATAAATAAAATTTCGTGAATGCCTTTAAAAAGTTCAGATAGTTCTGGTAAAATGTATTCTAAATAGTCCTTTCCATGAACCGTTGAAGTACTCGCAATCAGTAATTTTTTCATAAATATTCAAGTTTCATCAAAGGTACTCTTTTAGATGCTTTAACAAAAGTTTACAATAGCATTAATAGTTTTTTATGAATTCAATTTCTTTATTTGTACTTGTGAAACTCAAACCAACTTGTTGCTTTCTTTTATATTTAGTCATAGTTACATCTTATGCTCAAGAAAAAACGGTGGAACTAAATGGCACAATTACAAGTAATTCTAAAGTAATTGAAAATGTACATGTATATAATATTACCAAACGAATAGGCTCAGTAACAACTGATCTTGGTACATTTCAAATAAATGCATCTTTAAAAGATACCTTATACGTATCATCTCTTCAATATAAAAAAACAACAGTAGTTGTAACCGCTATAAATATTGACACAAAAGAGTTGGCAATTGAGCTAATACCAGTTGTAAATGAGTTAGACGAAGTGTTTTTAAGACATTTAACAGGGAATTTAAAGGCTGATATAGCCAACAAACCCAAAGACAACACCCCTAAAATTGGATATGTATTCCATAAAAAAGATGTATACAAAGCATTACCACCAGATAGCTATGAAAAATCCAAACGTCCTGATGCACAATCCATAACAGATCCGCTAGGTCCCTTAACTGGTGGTACAGGTTTACCCGATAGACGCTACCAAGCCTTGTTAAAACGAAAAAGAGAATTAGCCTTGCGAAAAAAATTTCCTGAAAAGTTAAAAAATGAGTTTGGAATTGAGTATTTTACAAACGATTTAAAAATTAAAGAAACACAAATAAATAATTTCTTAGCATATTGTGAATATTTTAAAATTTTTGAGAAATATTACAACAATAATATATTAGAAGTTATCCAAATTTTAAAAGATGAAAGTAAAACATATAATAAAATTAAACGTTAAAATAACATTTGTAGTTCTATTACTTTTTAGTTTTGGAACAACTTTTTTGTATGCGCAAGAAGAAGCTACAATAATTCAAGGTAAAGTTAAATTTGAAGAATCATATTTACAAGATATCAATATTATAAATTTAAGAAGTAATTTAGGAACTTCAAGTAATTCTCATGGAATTTTCATTATTCCAGCAGTAAAAGGCGATTCTATACTATTTTCTTCGGTAGCTTATCAAAACCGAATTATTGTTATTACAGAACACCATATTCAAGATCATTTAATGACTGTGTATCTTGAACCTGGTTTTAATGAATTAGATGAGGTTGAAATTTTAAGAAAAGTGAGGTTAGAGTTTAACAACGTAGCGGTGGATCAAAGAGCCGTTTTAGATGCCGATGAAATTTCAGTAAATTCGGCTCCAAATGTGCAACAAACATTTGATTATAACACACAATTAACAAACGGTGTAAGTTTAACAAGTATTTATAAAGCTATTACCCAAAAGGCAAGAGCTAAAAAACGAAGTGAAAACGACGAGAAAAATCAAATTACACACCTACAAAATGAATTTCCTACTAAAATAAAAGCCGAATATGGCGACGAATTCTTTACTGAATGGCTATACATTCCTGCTGATGAAATAAATCTTTTCCTAGATTTTTGTCAGGAAAATGGTTTGGGAGAACTTTATGAAAGTAACGAATTTATTGTGAAAAATTTTCTTGTGTTAGAAAGTAATGAATATCTAAAACTAAAAAAATAGCTTTAAGTTTATACTTAATTTATTAAAGTTAACTCATGAAGCTTCTTAAATATCTATCTGTAGCACTTTTAGTACCTTTATTTGCCTTCACGCTACATAAATATTATTTAAGTTTGTGTGAAATTGAATATGTTGAAGAACAACAATCAATTCAAATTATATTGGGTATTTTTATTGATGATCTTGAAGTTGTTTTAAATAAAGAACATCAACTAAAATTAAACTTAGGCACAGAGAATGAAGCCAAAGAAACTGATGCCTATTATGAATCATATTTAAACAGTCATTTTAAGGTAATTACCAATAATCAATTAAGCCAGTATCAATACATAGGTAAAAAATACGATGATGATATTGTTCGCTTTTATCTTGAAATACAAGGTATTGAACAACTACAATCTATTGAAATTTTCAACAACTGCCTTACCAAAGAGTTTGAAGATCAACAAAATATTATTAAAATAAAAACAAACAAACTTCACAAAACATTTTATTTAAACAAAAATAATACTAATTGTTTGTTAAAAATTTAGAAAAAAGCCTTAAACTTTGTTAAAAATAATTATTTTCGATGCTTGTTTTAATTTTAACCATCAAAAATGAAAAAAACCCTATTAGTAGTGCTGTCCGTACTATTTTCAGCCACCCCATTTTTTGCTCAAGAGATTTCAAAAAAAGAAAAAGAACCTGCACATTACAATACTAGTAAATTTAAGCAGCTAAACGAAAAGCTACCTACTCCTAATACACAACATACAGCTTCTGGAGCGCCTGGTTACCAGTACACACAGCAACAAGTTGATTACGATATGGATATTGTTTTAGATGATGAACATCAACGGATTTATGGAGAAGAAACTATTACCTATCACAACAATTCAACAGATAACTTAGATTATTTGTGGGTACAGTTAGATCAAAATATGCGCGCCCCAAATTCAAAAACTCCACTTATAAAAGGAAACGGACCTAGTGCATTGTATACTCCTGAAAAATTTGCGAATAGCTTTATGGGAAAAACTTTTCAAGGTGGTTTTAACATAGATCATATTAAGGATGCAAATGGAAACCCAATTGACTATATGATTAATAGTACTATGATGCGTATTAATTTATCAGCACCTATTGCAGCCGGACAAACTTTTGTTTTCAATATAAAATGGTGGTACAACATTAATAATTATTTAAAAGATAGAGGTCGGTCTGGTTTTGAATTTTTTGAAGATGGAAACGCTGCTTATGCTATTGCTCAGTTTTATCCTCGTTTAGCAGTTTACAACAATGTTGAAGGTTGGCAAAATATGCAGTTTTGGGGTTCAAGTGAATTTGCGCTTGAGTTTGGAAACTTTAACGTAAACATTACAACGCCTAGCGATTTTGTTTTAAATGGTACTGGAGCACTTAAAAACCCAAAAGACGTACTAACAAAAACACAATACAAAGCATACCAAACAGCTCAAACTTCCTTTGATAAACCAATGTTTATTGTAACTCCTGAAGAAGCACAAGAAGCTTCAAAAGGAAAAAGCAACACAACAAAAACTTGGAAATTATATGCCGAAAATGTGCGTGATTTTGCGTTTGCAACTTCACGTAACTATATGTGGGATGCTATGGCTGTAAAATTAGAGAACAAAACAGCAATGGCTTATTCATTATACCCAAAAGAAGGTGGCAAATTATGGGAAGAACATTCTACAAGAGTAGTTGCTAAAACTTTAGAAGTTTATTCTAAACACACTTTTGATTATCCTTACCCACACGCCACTTCGGTAAACGTACAAATGGGTATGGAGTATCCTATGATTTGCTTTAACTTTGGAAGAGCAGACCGCAATGGTAATTTTAGCGAACGTACTAAAAAAGGAATGATTGGTGTAATTGTTCACGAAGTAGGTCATAACTTTTTTCCTATGATTGTAAATTCTGATGAACGCCAATGGACTTGGATGGATGAAGGTTTAGATTCTTTTGTTGAAATTATAGCCGAATATGAATATGATCCTGAAATGTTTCCAATGGGAAAACAACCAAAAGATATTACACGTTATATGAAAGGAGACCAAAGCAGAATAGCTCCAATTATGTCACAAGGAGATAATGTATATAATTTTGGTGCAAACGCTTATGCAAAACCTGCTGCTGGTTTATTTATATTAAGACAAACCATTATGGGACCTGAATTATTTGACCACGCTTTTAAAACATACGCAAAGCGTTGGGCTTTTAAACACCCTACTCCTGCCGATTTCTTTAGAACTATGGAAGATGCTTCAGCTATGGATTTAGACTGGTTTTGGAGAGGTTGGTTTTATACAACAGGAACCAATGATATTGGTATTAAAGAAGTTAAAAAATACTATGTTACCGATACACCAACGGAACAAGCTAAAAATATTGCAAAACGTTACGGAACTACAGTTGACAGATTACCTCCTTCATTGTTTTTAGTTGCTGAAGATAGCAATGACTTTACCGAAGAACTAAAAAACAAAAAACCTGAAGATTACGCGGTTTTAAATGATTACATCAAACAAAATTTCTCTGCTGAAGAAAAAACAAATTTAAAAATCCCAAAATACTTTTACGAAGTCGTTTTTGAAAAACCTGGAGAGTTGGTAATGCC
This sequence comes from uncultured Lutibacter sp., assembly GCA_965365125.1. Lineage (GTDB taxonomy): Bacteria > Bacteroidota > Bacteroidia > Flavobacteriales > Flavobacteriaceae > Lutibacter. The sequence goes on along the minus strand of CBDUAL010000010.1, from coordinate 1,441 downwards.
TATTATTGTTGAATTTGAATATGAAGATGGTTCAAAAAAACGTGAACAATACCCGGCACAAGTTTGGAGAAAAAGCGATGCTCAAGTAACCAAAGTAATTCCTTCAACTAAAACCATTGTTAAAATCACGGTAGATCCAGAAGAACAAACAGCCGATGTTGACACCAGCAACAACAGTTGGCCAAAAACAACAGAAACTGAATTTAATAAATTCAAAAAAAACCAAATAAAAGGATAATACTAAAAAAGCCACTTAAAAAAGTGGCTTTTTTAAGTAAATAACAAGCATACACACTATCATTAATTATGAAAAAAACAGTATTCGCCTCCATTCTTGTATTTTTAATAACTACTATTAGTTTTTCTCAAAATTCAGAAACTCAAAAAGCTCATTACAACACTAGTAAATTTAAGCAATTAAACGAAGAATTACCAACTCCTAACAAGCAGCACACTGCGTCTGGAGCACCTGGTTATGAATATACTCAACAACAAGTTGATTATAAAATGGCTATTGTTTTAGATGATGAACATCAGCGAATTTATGGAGAAGAAACCATTACCTACCATAATAATTCTAAAGATCAATTAGACTATTTGTGGTTGCAATTAGATCAAAATAACCGTGCTGCAGATTCTAAATCACCACTTATAAAAAGTACAAAAGCTAATGTACTGTATGCTCCTTCAAAATTTGCAAAGCAGTTTATAAATGAGCCATTTAATGGTGGTTTCAAAATTGAATATGTTAAAGAAGTAGATAATAGTCCTATCTCATACCTCATAAATCGTACAATGATGCGAATTAATTTAGCCAAACCTTTAGCTTCTGGAGACACCTATGCATTCAAAATTAAATGGTGGTATAATATTAACGATCACATTAAACAAGGAGGAAGATCTGGTTATGAACATTTTCCTGCCGATGGTAATAACAGTTATGTAATTGCGCAGTTTTTTCCAAGACTATGTGTGTATGATAATGTTGAAGGATGGCAAAATGATCAGTTTTGGGGAAGAAGTGAATTTGCTTTAGAATTTGGAGACTATGAAGTTTCAATCACCACACCAGCCGATCATATTTTAGGAGCAACAGGAGTTTTAACCAATGAAAAAGAGGTGCTAACAAAAACTCAACAAAAAAGATTGACTGAAGCTAGAACTACGTTTAACAATCCTGTTTTAATTGTAAATCAGGAAGAAGCCATTATAACCGAACAAAACAAATCTCAAAAAACCAAAACTTGGAAATTCTTTGCTGAGAATGTACGGGATTATGCTTTTGCAACTTCTAGAAAATTTATTTGGGATGCTATGGCGGTAAATATTAACGGAAGAACTGTAATGGCTTATTCTTATTATTCAAAAGAAGCCAATCCTTTGTACGGCGATTACTCTACAAAAGCTGTTGCTCAAACATTAAAAACCTATTCAAGGGTTA
>CBDUAL010000009.1:0-22702 GCA_965365125.1 uncultured Lutibacter sp. | reverse complement strand
CGGTAATTTTATATGCACACCAAGTGAAAAGGCAGCTTTAATTGATCCGGCAGTGTACTATGGACATAGAGAAATGGATATTGCTATGTCTCAACTTTTTGGTGGCTTTTCTACAGAATTTTATCATAATTATCAAGAAATTTTACCGTTAGCACCTTGCTTTAACCTTCGGAATAACTTTTACAATTTGTACCCACTACTGGTGCATTTAAACCTCTTTGGAAAATCGTACTTAGGAAGCATAGAAGCTATTATAACTAAATTTTAAGAACGCTATTAGTCCAAAATAGTTACTTTTGCCCCATAAAAAGTAATATATCATGAGTAAACACCCTAAAATTGCCGTTTTTGGAGGAGGAAGTTGGGCTACTGCAATTGTAAAAATGCTCTGTGAAAATTTAGATGAAGTTGGATGGTACATGAGAAGTCAGAGTGCCATTGATTATATAAAAGAAAACGAACACAATCCTAATTATTTAAGTTCTGCGGAATTTGATGTAAATAAACTTCTTTTATCGAGCAATATAAATGAAACTGTTAGCTATGCTGATATTTTAATTTTCGCCATTCCTTCAGCCTTTATAAAAACAGAATTGGATTTAATAACGGTAGATTTTTCTTCAAAAATTATCTTTTCAGCAATTAAGGGAATTATTCCTGAAAGCGGATTGATAGTTGGTGAGCATTTCAACCAAAAATTAAATATTCCGTTTAGCAATATTGGAGTAATTTCAGGGCCTTGCCATGCAGAAGAAGTTGCTATGGAACGATTATCGTACCTAACAATTGCTTGTAGAGATTTAGACAAAGCTTCTTTAATGAGCAACTATATATCAAGTCATTATATCAAAACAAAAACCTCTGACGATATTATTGGTATTGAATATGCTGCCATGTTAAAAAATATTTTTGCCATTGCTGCTGGAATTGCGCACGGCTTGGGTTATGGAGATAACTTTCAGTCGGTATTAATGTCAAATTCTATTCGTGAAATGAAACGTTTTATTAAAAAACGTCATAAAATGAAAAGAAACATTAATAATTCAGCCTATTTAGGTGATTTATTGGTCACCGGATATTCTATCTTTAGTAGAAACAGAATGTTTGGTAATATGATTGGTAAAGGATACACTGTTAAAAGCGCTATGATGGAAATGAGTATGGTTGCAGAAGGCTACTATGCTTCAAAAAGTGCGTATTTATTAAATGAAAAAAATCCTGCAAATACCCCAATTATTAATGCTGTTTATGCAATTTTATATCAAAATAAAAATCCAAAAAAAATCTTTAAAAAATTGACCGAATTAGTAGATTAAACATTGATTTTTAATTTTTTTGAATTAAAATGTGCATTCAATTCAAATAATACTACCTTTGTAGTATAATATTATTATTTAACAATGAAAAAAGGTACAGTAAAATTTTTCAATGAATCTAAAGGTTTTGGATTTATTATTGAAGACGGATCAAGCACAGATTATTTTGTTCACATCTCAGGACTAATTGATGAAGTTAGAGAAGGTGACGCAGTAGAATTTGAACTTAAAGAAGGTAAAAAAGGTTTAAACGCAGTAAATGTAAAAGTAATATAAGTATATTATTTAAAACTTTTTAGAAAGTAAAGCGCTCCTTGTTAGGTGCGCTTTTTTTATGCTTTTTACTTTTGTTTTAGTTGACATATATCATACAAAACACCCACATAATTTATTAATTTTAAAGTGCTGCTATCCTAAAACGCTAGCACATTTTATTTATGGCTACTAAAACCGCTCTTTTGTATGCAAGCATTGATGGTCAAACATTAAAAATATGCAATACCATTGTTACTGTTTTTAAGGAAAATAATGTTGCTATTGACCTGTTTTCTATTGAAGAATTTAATAAAAAAATACCTGATTATGATAAAATAATTATTGGATCGAGTATTAGATACGGTGTGCATAACGAACAAATAATAGCCTTTATAACTGCAAACAAAGACCAACTTGACACGATTAAAACCGCTTTTTTCTCGGTAAATTTAGTGGCTAGAAAGCCTGAAAAAAACGAGGCAAATACCAATCCGTATGTAATTAAATTCTTCAAAAAAATTGATTGGAAGCCAACAATCAAAACTGTTTTTGCAGGGATGTTAGATTATAAAAAATACAAACCTTTTGATAGAATTATGATTCAGTTTATTATGTGGATGACCAAAGGACCAACAGATAAAAATACGAAGATTGAATATACAAACTGGGAAAAAGTTACTGCTTTTGCTGAACAAGTTTGTAAATTATAAATCAACATAAATGTTTAGTATCTTTGAAGTTCATGTAATTAAAGTCCTTCTATGAAATTAACATATACTTGCATCATTGCACTTTTTTTTGTTTTTATTTCCCAAGCTCAAGAGCGTTTTTTAATTGAAGAAACTGATAGTATACAATTATTTGAAACCTATTTATCAAACACATCAGCAGGAAATGTTTTTCCAAGCATCTATAAAAATGGCTTAATTTACGTTTCAGACTATAAAGCTGAAACCTACAGGTTATACTACTCTAATTTACAATCAAAATCCAAAAAAATAAACCTAGGAACTAAATTTGATTTTGGTGCTGCTTCAACCTTCAAAAATGAAATTTACTTTACAGGAATCTCTAAAAAAAGGGATAGCACAGGTTATTACAATTCAACCATTTATAAGGGAATTATTGAGAATCAAAAAGTAGCTAGCATTGAAAGTTTGCCTTTTTGCAATAAAAATTATTCATATACCGATCCTTGTATTTCAAAAGATGGAAACCACTTAATTGTTGTTAGCACCGAAAGAAAAACCATTCATATTATGGAATACGTAAAAAACGACCTTGGTAAATGGATTAAAAAAGGAGTGGTTTATATTTCACATCCCGATTTTGATATTATAAATCCAACCTATTTTGATGAAAACACACTATATTTTTCATCTAATCTTTCTACTAATAAAGATAGACCTGTAAACTATACTGTTATTAAAGCTGGAGAAACATATATAACAAAAGCTGTAAGAGGTGTAGGTGATTTTAATATCTATAAAATTGAAAGAATTAATGGCGGGTGGACATATCCTAAAAAGGCTAACGAATTTAATTCAGAATTTGACGAATTAGGTGTTGTTTTTGATTCAGAAAAAAGTGGCTATTTAACCTCTTTTAGGTATAATAGCAATGATAATATTTATTACTTTAAATTAAAACAATAAACACACTGGCGCTGAAGTAGTTTCGCTATATAAATAGGTTAATGTACCCGTATTTTCACCTACTTTATACACACTAATATTATTACTTCGTCTATTGGCTACTAATAAAAATTTACCATTAGGAGCTAATGTAAAATTACGTGGCCAATCTCCTTCAACAAATATTGATTGAATTTTTTGAAGCATACCGTTTTCTGTATTACGTTTATAAACAACAATGCTATTCTCTCCCCTATTTGAACCGTATAAGAATTTCTCATCTTTTGATAAATGAATATCCGCACAAGAATTCATTCCAGTATAGCCATCTTTTAACGTGCTAATTGTTTGAATTTCGGTGTACGTATCTGCTTCACCTATTTTTAGTACGGTTATGGTAGAATTCAACTCATTTATTACATAAATATAATTCCCATTTTTTGAAATATCAAAATGTCTAGGGCCGGCTTTAGGTGCCATATCATAATTTTTTTTCAATAAATAAGAACCTTCATTTTCGGTATATTGCGCTAAAAAATCACGACCTAAATCAGCTACAAATAACTTATTGTTCAAAAATTTAGCTGAATGCGCATGTGATTTAATACTTGGAATATTGTGATTAATTACCTGAAAGGCATCTTCTACATTTCCATTGCTTGGGTTAATAGCACAAACTGCAATAGTACCACCAACGTAATTAGAAACTACCAACTTTGTATCGGCTTCATTTAACTGTATATGGCAAGGCCCATCTCCTTTACTGCTTACTGAATTTAAAAATAATAATGAATTATCAACTTGTACAGCATACGCATTTATAAACCCTTTTTGATCTTCAGTTTTACTAGTACTATACAAATACTTTCTATTAGATGAAATAGCTAAAAAGGAAGCATTTAGGGCCTCTACTGCTAATTTTTTATTGGTTAACTTACCTGTTTCGCTATTAAAATCGTAATAGTAAATTCCTTTACTTTCTGATTCGTTATAGGTACCTACATAAAGTGGAATATGTTGAGCGGATACTACTTGCATAAAAAACACAAATAAAAAAGTGAAGATAGTTTTCATATAATTAAAAGCTAGTATTTAAAAGCTAAAATACTTAATTTGATACAAATCAACAGCGCTAGTTTAAAATAATATTGATGATACTTATTAAAACCTAAAATTTTAAGGTTAAATTGTTATATTTATTGAATCATAAGGTTGATACAATGACAATTATCATTCAATATATATTTTTAAAAGTTTACATTTGAGTAACTCTTTTTAAATTTTTAAGAGTTAAACTTTCATCGTATTCATTTTTTTGAAGCTTATTTAAAAACAAAACCTCAACAATGCCGCTAGAACAAAACTATATAGATGAAACACTAGAATTTTTAGCTTCAAATAACTCTAAACCTTCAGGCATTGAACTACTTAATGATATCACTACTTTTTTAGCTGAACTGCTACATATAAAACATGTATTAATTCAAAATATTTCTTTAGAAAACCCCAATTTAGGCAATGCAGTTTCCTACTACCAAAAAGGAACTTTAATTAACGATGTTTCGTTGAATTTAAAAAATATGCCTTGTAAAAATGTGAATAAAAAGGGCTTCTGTAATTTTTCAACAAACATTCAAAAAACATTTCCGAACAATGCATTTTTAACCGAAAATGAAATTAATAGCTATGCTGGGTATCCTTTATGGGGCTCAAATAATAAAAAAATTGGACTTATAGTTTTAATGAATAGTAAACCTTTTAAAAATTTAGATACCATTGAGGTAATTATTAAAATTTTTGCTATTAAAATTGAAAAAATACTTGAAAATTTCATTTTTAAAAAACTAAAAAAGCAAAAAGAAGCGGAAATTCATGAATTAGCCAATTTAACTTTTGAAGGTATATTAGTTCATAATAACGGTATCGTATTTGACTGTAACAAGGCATTTAAACAAATGTTTGGGTACAAAAAAAAGGAACTTTTAGGTGAAAATATAATTACACTGTTATTTCCAAAAAAATATCAGAAGTTAATTCAACAAAAAACAAAAAAAGGGTATTCTGCTCCGTATGAAGTTGAAGGAATAAAAAAAAATGGAGAAATTTTTCCTATTGAAATTGAAGCCAAAAATGTAGCTTATAAAAATGGAAAAAAAAGAGTAGCAGCTATAAGAGACATTTCACAAAAAAAAGCTGTTGAAAGTAAACTAATTGAAAGCAATGCACAGTTTACAACATTAATAGAATCAGCAGGAGATGCTTTATACATTGCTGATTTAAAAGGAAAAATCTTAAAGGTAAATAATATAACGTCAGAACAAACACAATATAGTAAAGAAGAATTACTAAAAATGAACGTTGTAGATTTAGATGTTGAAACACTTAAATTAAAAGATCTTCAACAATTTTGGGAAAATCTACCTTTAGAAAATTCAATTACTATTGAAACCAAACATAAACGCAAAGACGGCTCCGTTTTTTCTGTTGAACTTAGAACTAGACATACAAAATATAACGGGAAATCTATAATTATTGGATTCGCTAGAGATATTACAGAAAGAAAAAAGAGAGAAGATGAAAACATTAAACTTTCTACAGCTGTAGAACAAAGTGAAAGTGTAATTGTAATTACCAATTTAAACGCAGAAATTGAGTACGTAAATCCAAAATTTACCAAATTAACAGGTTACAGTTTAAATGAAGTTATGGGTAAAAACCCTAGTATTTTAGGTTCTAAAAATCAACCAAAAGAATACTATAAAAAAATGTGGCATACTATTTCAAACGGAAATATTTGGAAAGGTGAATTTGAAAATAAAACTAAAAACGGCAAACATTTCTGGGAAAATGCAACCATAACCCCAATTAAAAATAAGTTTGGTGAAATTATTAACTACTTAGCCATTAAAGAAGATATTACTGAGAGAAAAAACGCAGAAAATAATCTTAAAAAAGCTTATAACACCATAAAAGATAAGGAAGATTATTTACGCCAAATTTTAAAAACAGCTAATGAAGGCTTTTGGATTATTAATAAAGAAGGTATTACCATAAGTGTAAACGATAAATTATGTAAAATATTAGACTTAAAAGAACCTGAAATAATTAATAAATCCATTTTTAATTTTGTAAATAAACAAGGGGAACATACCTTTAAAACCGAATTAGAAAAACGGAAAAAAGGCCTCGCTTCTAGTTATGAAATAGACTTATTAAAAAGCGATGGAACTTTAGTTTCTTGCCTATTAAAACCCTCTCCTCTTTACAATAAAAACAAGGAAATAATTGGATCCTTTGCCTTAATAACAGATATTTCATATATTAAAGATGCCCATACAAAATTAGAAACTAAGAATAGCGAATTAACTGAAATTACTCAAGAGCTTTCACAAAAAAATAAACTATTAGTAACTAGTGAAAATAAGTATCGAAATTTATTTGAAAAAAGTCCGGTTGCGCTTCTTGAAATCGATTTTGAAGAAGTAAAAAAACACATTATAAAAAAAAGTATTAAACCAGAAGAGTTAGATGACTATTTTATACATAATGATGATTTTTTTAAAGAATGCTTAACTAAAATTAATTTAAAAAGCGCAAATGAAAGTGCTTTAAATCTTTTTGGAGCAGCTAATATTGATGAATTTACAATCCATTTAAGACGAGCGCATACTAAAAAAGGGATTAAAGAACTTAGAAAAGATATGATTGCCGTAATTTCAAATGTGAAAGATTACGCAAGTGAAACAGAATTTGAAACAATAAATGGCACTATTATTTCCGTAATCATCAATTCTGAAATTGATACAAATGGAAAAGCAATTGTTTCTATTATTGATGTTACAGCCATTAAAAAAGCAGAAAATGAATTAAAATTAGCAAAAGAAAAAGCTGAAAGAAGTGATGAACGTTACCGGTTGGTAAATACAGCTACTGGTGTTGGTATTTTTGATTGGGACATTATTTCAAATAAAGTTTATTATTCTAAATATTACAAACGTCAACTTGGTTACGAGCCTTATGAACTTGAAAATACGATTGATGTATGGAAAAACTTATTACACCCTGAAGATTTTGATAAAGCAACCAATTATATTGAAGAATATTTAAAAAATCCAAAAGGTCAATATATTTCTGAATTTAGATTACTACATAAAAGTGGTAAATATATTTGGATTTTAGCCAAGGCAGAAGTTTTATTAAATGAAGAAGGTAAACCTATACGGTTATTTGGTTCACACAGAAACATTACCGTACGTAAAAAAGCCATTTTAAAACTTGAAGAACAAGCTGTTGAGTTGTTGAATGCAAAAGAACAAGCAGAAGAAAGTAACCGGTTAAAAACTGAGTTTTTGAACAATATGTCGCACGAAATACGAACTCCAATGAATGGTATTTTAGGCTTCTCAGAACTCTTAAATAATCCTGAACTTTCAGATACTAAAAAAAGTTATTTTATAAATATTATTCAAAATAGTGGAAAACAATTATTACGTGTTATTGATGATATTTTAGAAATTTCTAGATTAGGAACACGCCAAGTAAAAGTAATTGAAAAACCTGTTTGTTTAAACGATTTATTACTTGAACTGTTCTCTATTTTTGACATCAAAGCAAAAGAAAATAAAATTCCACTGTACGTTACAAAGGGATTAACAGATGCTGAAAGCACCATTTTAACCGACAAATCCAAACTCAATAAAATTATAAGTAATTTATTAGAAAATGCTTTAAAATTCACCAATAAAGGTGAAATAAGATTTGGATACACCTTAACAAATACAAACTTAGAAATTTTTGTAAAAGACACAGGTATTGGAATAGTACCCGAAAAACAAGAAATTATTTTTGACAGGTTTTCTCAAGAAGAAAAAAACCTTACACAAAATGTAGGTGGTTTAGGTTTAGGTTTATCTATAGCAAAAGAAAATACCGAATTATTAGGAGGTGAAATTTCTGTGAAATCAAAAAAATGGGAAGGCGCTACTTTTATCATTTCTATACCTTATAACCCAGCTGATAAAACGTTAAAAGAAAAAAATAGAAACGTATCAACTAAAGAAAAAAATACCATATTAATTGTTGAAGATGAAGAGGTTAACTTTTTGTTTATTGAAATATTATTGACTGAAAAAATATCCTTTGCTTGTAATATACTGCATGCTAAAAATGGAGTAGAGGCTATTGAAATGTGTCAAAATAACACCATTGATTTTGTGTTGATGGATATTAATATGCCCGTAATGGATGGACTTGAGGCTACAAAAAATATAAAGAAAGAATTTCCTAATTTGCCAATAGTAGCTCAAACAGCTTATTCAACCAGAGAAGATAAAGAAACTGCTTTAAATGCAGGTTGTGATAATTTTATAACAAAGCCAATTGATTTAAGTAAACTAAAAGACGTTTTATTCAACTATTTACTAAAGGATGAAATAATGGCTTAATAAGCCTTATTTTATTAAGATACCCCGTTTATTTAACAAAGGAACATGGCGTAAATTCCCTTCTTTAATAATTCCTTTTTCAAACAAATATTTTTTGTCGTACATTTTTGAACCTTCAAAAAAAGTAACATTAAAAAAGTTCGCAAGTTTTAAAACATCTTCCTGCATTAATTCTACTTTTGCATACGATTGTGCTGGTAGTTTATCAATTTTATGTCTTAAAACTGCGGTTTCAAGTAATTTATCTTCATCATACCCTTTAGAAACAATAAGCACCATTTCTACATCAACAGTTTTATTGTTGATAATATATGCATTCCAATCGTCACATTTAAATTCGTTGTTGTATTCTTTTACAACTGCCATAAAAACGTTTGAAACTTCTGGTAATTCAATATCTTTCTTCATAATTACAGGTAAAAAAAAGAGATCGTTTTAAAAGTAAACTTATCGTCAATCTAAAATAATTTCAGAATAACGGGTTTTAACACTTTTAAGACAACCTCTTTAATTAGGTGATTATAACGCTGCTTTTATCTTTTCAACTACTTCAACATATTCAGTGTCAGAAAGTGTAGTTTTTTGTGGATTCATTTCAAAAACACCTCCAAAACCATAACCATCTTTATACTTTGGAACAATGTGCATATGCAAATGTGAAATCGTATCAGCATAAGCGCCATAGTTGATCTTATCTGGATTAAACGCCTTTGCTATAGCGTTACCTACTGTTGCAACATCTTCCATAAATAAATTGCGTTGTTCTTCACTTAATTCATGGAATTCTACAGTATGATTATTGTAAACAACATTACAACGACCTTTGTGCGATTGTTCTTTAAATAAAAATAATTGAGAGACTTTTAAATCACAAATTTTAATCATTAAATTATGTAATGTTTCATTATTTTGACAATACAAACATTCTGAAATTGGTGTAGGCATATTTTTTTATTTTATGTAAATTAAATAATCGTTAAACAAACTATAATACCGATTTAAATTGTTCTAAGAAACGTACATCGTTTTCATAAAACATTCTAATATCAGGTATTTGATATAACAACATTGCAATGCGTTCAATACCCATACCAAATGCGTATCCTGAGTAAGTTTCAGGATCTATATTGGCGTTTTTAAGAACGTTTGGATCTACCATACCGCAGCCCATAATTTCAAGCCAACCTGTTCCTTTCGTAATTTTATAATCGGTTTCTGTTTCCAATCCCCAATAAATATCAACTTCAGCACTTGGCTCTGTAAATGGGAAATAAGATGGACGTAAACGAATTTTAGATTTTCCGAACATTTCTTTGGTAAAATACAACAAGGTTTGCTTTAAATCGGCAAAAGAAACATCGGTATCAATATACAACCCTTCAACCTGATGAAAAATACAATGTGCACGCGCCGAAATATCTTCGTTTCTAAACACACGACCCGGTGAAATAGTTCTAATAGGTGGTTTGTTATTTTCCATATAACGCACTTGAACTGATGATGTATGTGTACGCAACAAAATATCTGGATCAGTTTCAATAAAGAACGTATCCTGCATATCTCGTGCTGGGTGATATTCTGGTAAATTTAACGCTGTAAAATTATGCCAATCATCTTCAATTTCTGGACCTTCAGAAACAGTAAAGCCAATTCTTGAAAATACATCAATAATTTTATTTCGAACCAATGAAATTGGATGACGAGAACCTAACTCAATAGGCTCAGATGGTCTTGTTAAATCACCATAAAACCCTTTATCTTCAACAGCATTTTCAAGCACTTCGTTTAACGTAGCTACTTTATCTTCAGCAGCTTTTTTAAGCGTATTTAACGCTTGCCCAAAATCTTTACGTAATGCAGCGTCAACATTTTTAAATTCAGCAAATAAGTCTTTCAACAACCCTTTACTTCCTAAATATTTAATTCTGAACGCTTCAATTTCTTCTTTTGTTCCAGCATTAAATGAAGATACTTCACCAATAAGTTCTTTTACTTTATCTAACATTTTGTGTAAAATTAAGGTGCAAATTTACACATTTTTATTGGTATTTAAATTACAGAAACAAATTCAGAAACAAAGAAATTTTTTGTAACTAAAATCACTTAACATATTTGTATTTACAATGTATTGCGAAAACGTTTTAGTTTTCGTTAATTATTTCGTCAATACTTGTTTTAATTTTTGAGGATTTTTCATATTTTAGGTATATTTGTTTAGTAAATTATCTAAAAAAACAATATAATACATTATAAATTATGGAATCAAAAATAAAAGAGTTCATGAATTTGGTAAAGCAACGCAACCAATTTGAACCAGAATTTTTACAAGCAGTGGTAGAGGTAGCCGAAACAGTAATACCGTATATTGCTAGTCAGGAAATTTACAATGGCAAAAATATTTTATTAAGAATGTGTGAGCCAGAGAGAGTATTGATGTTTAGAGTTCCTTGGATTGATGATACGGGAGAAATAGTGGTAAACAGGGGGTTTAGAATTGAAATGAATTCGGCAATTGGACCTTACAAAGGTGGTTTGCGTTTTCATCCAACTGTAAATTTAAGCATTTTAAAATTTTTAGCTTTTGAACAAGTGTTTAAAAACGCCTTAACTACATTGCCAATGGGCGGTGGTAAAGGTGGCGCTGATTTTGATCCTAAAGAAAAATCTGATGGTGAAATTATGCGATTTTGTCAAAGTTTTATGAGTGAATTATTCCGTCATATTGGTCCAAATACCGATATTCCGGCTGGAGATATTGGCGTAGGGGGTAGAGAAATTGGCTACTTATTTGGCATGTATAAAAAACTAAGAAACGAATTTACAGGAGTTTTAACAGGCAAGGGAATGTCTTGGGGTGGATCCTTAATTCGTCCTGAAGCTACAGGTTATGGTACGGTATATTTTGCACAAAGCATGTTGACAACTAGAAAAGATACCGTTGATGGCAAAGTTGTAACAATTTCTGGTTCAGGAAATGTGGCACAATATGCCTGTGAAAAAGCAACCCAATTAGGAGCTAAAGTGGTAACACTCTCTGATTCTTCAGGTTATATTTATGACAAAGAAGGGATTGATGCTGATAAATTAGCGTTTGTAATGGAGCTTAAAAATAAAAAAAGAGCTAGAATTAGCGAATACTTAACTAAATATCCGAAAGCTAAATTCTTTAAAGCAGAAAGACCTTGGGGTATTAAATGTGATATTGCAATGCCTTGTGCAACTCAAAATGAAGTACATATTGAAGATGCCAAACAATTATTGGCAAATGGCTGTTTTGTTGTAAGTGAAGGTGCTAATATGCCTTCTACTCCTGATGCAGTTCACGCGTTTCAAGCTGCAAAAATTTTATACGCTCCAGGAAAAGCATCCAATGCGGGTGGTGTTGCAACTTCAGGGTTAGAAATGTCTCAAAACTCTTTACGTATTGTTTGGACGCGTGAAGAAGTTGATGAAAGACTACAAAAAATTATGTCAAATATTCACGAAAATTGTATTAAATACGGTACAAAAAGCGATGGATATATAGATTATGTTACTGGTGCAAATATTGCCGGTTTTGTAAAAGTAGCTGACGCTATGTTGGCTCAAGGTGTGGTATAATAACTATAAATTAAAAAAAAGGGTGCAATATTGAGTTGCACCCTTTTATATTTGATTGAAATTAAGATTACATTCCTACCAACTTCATTGCTTTTTTAAGTAATTCTGGATTGCCTTTAATATAATCCATCACTTTTTTAGTTAACACTGGATTATCCATAATATACTTCATAATTTTACTTTTGGAAGTCGGGTTTTTGCTAATTACTTTAGCCATTTCAATAGCTGAATCAGGATTGTTTTTTAAATAATCAATCGCTGTAGTTTTTAATTCAGAATTTTCCATAAGCTGTTCTTTCACTTTTTCTTGAACTTCTGGAGATTCAAATAATGATTGCATTTGAGCTGCACTTACATCTGTAGTACTTGGCATTTTTACACTCGGTAATTTTTGAGCATTCATTGAATTTGAAAAACCAATAAAACATACGATGGTCATCATTAATAGTCCTTTTTTCATAATTGTAATTTTTAATTAGTATTGATAGTAGGCTAATGTACAAATTTTTTATATTTAATGCAGCTATCAAAAAGATAGCTATAAATTTATGACTGAAGAATATACCTATCGAAAAATAATTCATGTAGATATGGATGCTTTTTATGCTTCAGTTGAGCAATTAGATTACCCAGAATTAAAAGGAAAACCTTTAGCTGTGGGTGGTGAAAGTGAACGTGGTGTTGTATCGGCAGCAAGTTATGAAGCGCGAAAATTTGGTGTACGATCTGCAATGAGTGGCGTATTGGCGCGTAAAAAATGTCCGCATTTAATATTTATGCCACCACGTTTTGAACGCTACAAAGAAATTTCACAAAAAATTAGAGCCATTTTTTTTGACTATACCGATTTGGTGGAGCCGCTTTCTTTAGATGAAGCCTATTTAGATGTTACCGAAAACAAAAAAGGGAATCCTTCAGCTAGTTTAATTGCTAAAGAAATTAGACAACGCATTGCAAATGAATTACATTTAAACGCTTCCGCAGGAATTTCAAACAGTAAATTTGTGGCTAAAATTGCTTCGGATATTAACAAACCTAACGGACAAAAAACAATTCCGCCAGAAGAAGTTATCAACTTTTTAGAAGCATTACCCATTGAAAAATTCTTTGGAATTGGAAGAGTTACCGCAGCTAAAATGTTCAACCTAGGAATTTTTACAGGAAGAGATTTAAAATTGAAAAGTGAGGCATTTTTAATTCAACATTTTAAAAGTTCTGGAGCCCATTATTACAATTTAGTGCGCGGTAATTATCACAGTAAAGTAAAGCCAAACAGAGAACGAAAATCTGTTGCCGCAGAACATACGTTTATCACCAATTTGACTTCTGAAATTTTTATGCTAGAAAAACTCGACAAAATTTCTGAAGAATTAGAACGCAGATTATCCAAGTCAAAAGTATCAGGAAAAACAGTTACGTTAAAAATAAAATACAGCGATTTTACCACACAAACACGCAGCAAAACCTTACCCTATTTTATAAAAGAAAAGAGTGTTTTATTAGAAACCGTAAAAGAATTATTGTTTCAAGAAAAAGTGATGAATTCTGTACGTTTATTAGGCATTTCAGTAAGCAATTTAAATATTCACTCTAAAAAGAAACCTGAAAAACCTATTGATGTACAATTGAAATTTGAGTTTTAATAAACCTGATGGTCTCTATGAAAACAGGAATCTATAACTTGAACATAAAAGCTATAAATCGTTGTTTTAAATGCGCATATCTTATTTGTTGTTTTTTGAAACCCACCATGTACTTGATGGGAAATTGTCCTGATTTAAAACAATACCTTCACCAATAATTGGAGTGGTAATTTTCACATTTAGTTCATTTGCTTTTGCGGTAGCTCTAACAATTGGGTCGTCCCAACTGTGTAACGCCAGTTTAAAACTTCCCCAATGTATAGGCATCATTAAGTTACTTTTAACATCAATACTTGCTTGTATGGTTTCTTCTGGGGTCATATGAATTTGTGACCATTGCTCATTGTATTGCCCACATTCCATCATTGTAAAATCAAACGGACCGTATTTGTCCCCAATTTCTTTGAAGTGTGTTCCGTAACCACTGTCTCCACTAAAGAAAATAGATGTGTTTTCAGATTTTAGCACCCAAGAGCACCATAGAGTGCTGTTTCTATTGGTAACACCTCTACCTGAAAAATGACGTGCAGGTGTAGATACAAATTCAACTCCCTTGAAATTGATATTCTCCCACCAATCAAACTCCGTAATTTTATCAGCAGCAACTCCCCAAGAAGTCAAATGTGCTTTAATCCCTAAAGGCACATAAAATTGACCTACTTTGCCATTTAGTTGTACAATTGAACCATAATCTAAGTGATCGTAATGATCGTGAGAAATCAAGACTACATCAATTTTTGGTAAAGAATCAATGGAAATCGGCAATTCTTTCTGAAATCTTTTTGAGCCTAAAAATGGGTGAGGAGCAGGAACATCACCTAACATTGGGTCGATAAAAATATTCAAACATTCCAGTTCTACAAAAGCAGCTGAATGTCCAAACCAAGTGATTCTAGGTGTTGCAGGTTTATTTTTAAAATAACTTTTGGTTAATTTTTTAATCGGTAATTCAGCAGTAGGAACTTTATTATTTCCTTCGGTAAAAAATTTCGGAATTGTACTCCATTTAAAACCTGTGTTTTGCAATGTTGGTTCAGTATTTTTAAAAGCGCCGTTTAAAAAATGAGACGATTTACGAATACGATCTAAACTAACATCTTTTGCACCAGCACCAAATTGTGGACTCACATTGATAAAAGTAACACCAACAAGGGTAATTACACCAACTATAGACAACATTCCAATCATAATTTTTCTTATAAACTTTAGCTGTTTTTTAATCATTTTTTACTTCTTGTAGTTGCCTTGTCATTTTCAATACCATTTTTTTAGGGCTAAAAGGAATGCTTCCAATCATTATTTTTTGCAGTATCGTAAGTCCCGATATGATATCTAATTTACCTTTTAACATGCCATTATACCCCGCTAAGGCTACTGAATTAGCGGAAGCAGTATCTTTAAACATTTCGGTTTTATCCATTCCCGAAATATTTCCAAATTCAGTTTCAGTAGCACCAGGCATTAAATTAGTAACAGTAACATTGGTATCATGCAATTCTTCAGCAATGGCATTGCTAAAAGACGTTACGTACGCTTTTGTTGCAAAATATACTGCCTGTAATGGACCAGGCATTAAACTTGCGGTTGAAGAAACATTTAATATTTTTCCATGATTTCGTTTCACAAAATCTGGTAGAAAAAGTCGGGTTAAAGATGTTAAGGCAACAATATTTAAGTTAATCATTGACAAATCAAGAGCTAATGCACGTTCATGAAATTTACCAATACCACCAAAACCTGCATTGTTAATTAAGTAATTAATTTCAATCCCTTTTTTCTTTACTTGGTTATAAATTTCAGAAGTAGCGTTAACATCCGTTAAATCTTTTGAAATTACTTCAACATTTACATGATACTGTTGTTCAATTTCATTTTTTAATTCAATTAATTTATCTTCTCTACGTGCTACCAAAACTAAATCTCCACCTTTTTTAGCGTGAATAATGGCCATTTCTTTTCCTATTCCGCTTGATGCTCCTGTAATTAATGCTGTATTATTCATGTAGTTGTATTTTAGTTGTAATTATAATTTTTGACTGAGTATTCACTCAATAATTGAGTTAAATTTTTTTAATTATTAAGGTTTTATTGAATTATGGAACATTTCCCATGCCTGTTCTAAAAACAATGCATCTGTTTTTAATTCAGGTTTTAATTGTAGTTGATTTACCATGGCTATAATCATTCCAAACATCATATTTAATATAAAAATGGTATCGGTATTTTTTATAAATCGTTGTTGTTTGTAAGTTTCAATATAGTTAGAAAGCCATTCGTATTTTTCTACAATTTCAGGGTGCGTTTTAATCTTATCATAATAAATAGAATTATCTGCCTGCCTTAGAAATTGGAACTTCATCGGATTTTCTAAGCCCCATTTCCAAGAATTCAACCATATTAAACGTAACTTACTTACACCAGCCTTTAACGTATCTACATCTTTTAAAACACAACCTGTAAATTCCTTTTTTATATCTACATACAATTGTACAATTAGATCGTCTTTAGTTTTAAAATAATGAAACAAAATTCCGGCGCTCATACCAGCTTCTTTTGTAATTGCAGAAGTAGGTGTTGCATGAAAACCACGTTCTACAAAAAGTTTTGTAGCAGTTTCCAAAATTAGCTGTCTTTTTTCTATTTTAGATTGAGTAATCACTCAACAAATATACTATAATTTTTAAAACAGGTACATATATTTGTAAATTTTAATGAAGTTTTAAGAAAATGCTTGCACCTGTTTGAAGTTGTTCAGTATGTTCAAAAAAGATAGTAGTTCCGTTTAAATTAGCTTCAATTAAATAAAAGGTTCCTTTAAAATAAGAATGAAGTACGGTTGCTTTTAAATGAGATTTTTGAACTAATTTAAGTTGATTTGGGTACACTAATTTTGTTGCCACACTTGTAGAATTCTTATCAATTGCTGCTAATGGAATTTCATTTATTTCATTAAAAAATGAAGCAACGTAACTTGAGGTTGGATTCTTATAAACTTCTTCAGGCGTACCAATAACTTCAATTTTAGCATCTTTTAAAACTATAATGTTATCCGCAAAAGAAAGTGCATCAGTAGTATCATGCGTGGCTACCAAACACATAATATTTTTTGATTTTAAATAGTTAAATAAACTTCTACGTAATTTATTTTTTCTGAAATTATCTATATGACTAAAAGGTTCATCTAACAATAAAACTTCGGGTTCTTTTGCCAATACTTTAGCAATAGCCACACGTTGTTTTTGACCACCACTTAAATTTTTAACCTTCGTTTTTAAAAACTCAACCATATCAACAACTTCTAATAATTGGGCGATGCGCTGGTTTCTATGTTCATCTAAATAAGAAAGGTTTTTACCAATATTATCTTCAACAGTGGTGTAGGGCATTAAATCGAAATCCTGAGGTAAATATTTCATAAAATCTTCACCAGGAATTAAGTAAAAATTAGGACCTAAAAGTTTCTTTGCATTCCAATAAACAGCACCATTATCAATATGTAATAAGCCGTAAATAATTTCTAATAAGGTACTTTTTCCACAACCACTTTCCCCAACAATAGCAATGTACTCGCCTTTATTAGCCTGAAAACTAATATTTTTTAATACTTCTTTTGATGTATACCCAAATGATATGTTGTTAACTTTTAACACCTTTTATTCGAAACCTATGTGTAATAAAGCATCACCTTGAATAACAACTGGTGAATGATTTGAATTTAAAATATACCCTTTTTGAGGGTTCTTAAATACCTTTTCATAGGCTCCATAAGGATCAGAAATACTCCCTAATTTTGCCCCTTTCTCTACTTGTTGACCTGCACTAATATAGGATCTATACATGCCTGAATGCGTAGCCCTCATCCATTTTGAACTTTGAATTACAATTGGTGGATTTTCTACTGTAAAGTTTGGAAGTTGTGTAGCTTGCTCCCTTAATCCTAAATAATGCATTACATTTAGCGCTCCTTGTATCCCAGATTTTGTGACTTTTTTATCAAGATTCAATGATTTACCTCCTTCAAAAAGCAGTACTTTTTTACCTAATTTAACCATAGAATTTCTAAACGTTTTTTCCTGACTTTTACTAAACACAATAAAAGGAGCACCAAACACTTTTGCTAATTCTAGGGTTGCTTCATCGGTGCCATTTATTCTTACTTGAGAATAATTAAAACGTTGTGCACCACCAGTATGATAATCTATACAATAATCTACCTTCGGAATCACTTCTTTCATTAAATAATAAGCAAATTTACTTGCGGATGAACCTGTATTAGAGCCAGGGAACATTCTGTTTAAATCTCTTCCGTCAGGAAATTCACGGGTTTGATTTAAAAATCCAAAAACATTTAACAATGGAATACATATAATAGTTCCTTTATCGGGTTTGTGTAGCCCCGAAGCTATGAGCTGACGTATAATTTCTATTCCATTGGTTTCATCGCCGTGAATACCTCCAATTAACAATAAACAAGGTCCGTCAACCATTCCTCTTGAAACAATAACAGGTATGTCAATTTTAGAGCGTGTAGTTAAACGCGCAATATCCATATTAATTGTAACGGTTTCTCCTAACTCAACCTTTTTATTGAGAATTTTAAACTCACTCGGCATGACGTTCAATATAATAAATAATTTTACCTGCTATATCAATTCCTGTAGCTTCCTCTATACCTTCTAAACCTGGTGAAGAGTTAACTTCTAAAATTAATGGTCCGCGCGCAGACTGGAGTAAATCTACCCCAGCAACACCTAAGCCCATAACTCTGGCAGCTTTTAAAGCTGCATTTTCTTCATCTATAGAAAGCTTCACAATTTCAGCAGAACCTCCTCTGTGTAAATTTGAACGAAATTCACCCTCTTTTCCTTGTCTTTTCATAGCGCCAACTACAACACCATCAACTACAAAAACACGAATGTCAGCTCCTTTTGATTCTTTGATAAATTCTTGAACAATTACACGTGCTTGTAAGCCGTTAAAAGCCTCTAATACTGAAGTTGCTGCAGTGTGTGTTTCGGCTAAAACCACACCTAAACCTTGAGTACCTTCTAAAATTTTAATAACTAAAGGTGCTCCTCCTACACTTTTTATAACATCCTCAACATTTTTTGAGTAGTTTGTAAAAACGGTTTTAGGCAATCCTAAACCAGCTCTAGACAATACTTGTAAACTTCTTAATTTATCTCGTGAACGCATTAAAGCTTGAGATTCAACCGCTGTAAATACTTTCATCATTTCAAACTGACGAACCACTGCAGTTCCGAAAAAAGTAACAGAAGCACCAATTCTTGGTATTACAGCATCAACACCTGTTAATAATTCTTGTTTGTAACGTATGGCTGGTTTTTTCTTTTCAATGATAATATCACACTTGGTATGATCTACAATTAACATTTCGTGATTTCTTTTTTTTCCAGCTTCTATCAATCTTTTTGTAGAATATAAATTTGGATTTCTTGATAAAACAACAATTTTCATTTTAATCGTTTTTTTTGTTTAAATTTTTAAATGATAGATTTTTTTTAGCGGTATCTATGATGAATTTTTTTGATAAAAATTTTCTTCCTAAAAGAACTGGGTACGTCATTGATCCACGCTCTGTTAATGACAATTCAATGGTATGAATTTCATTAAAAATAAGAATATCAGTTTTTATTATAAATCTACTTTCTGTAATTCCGTTTGAACTTTTTACGTTTTTTTGAATAAATTCTTTAAATGTAAAGTATTTATCGTGATATTTATCGTGTTTTGGGTCTAAAAATTGACATTTTAATACATTATTAACTATCTCAATATGATGGCAATGAAAACTTGAAGTATACGCTCCAGTATCAACCTTAATATCAATTCCAAATAATTCTAATTTAGGAAAATCAACAATATCGGTTCTGCCAAGTAGTATTTTTATTGGGTTCGTTTTCAAAAAATAAAGTGTTAGTTACAAACGTTCAAAATTAAACTAATAAAAACAAAAAATTGTTAAACTAAAATAATATGTAATATTTTAAAAAGTATAACGCAATTGTTGTTCAATAAAAAAACGCCTTAACTAAGTGATTAAGACGTTTTTGTTTGTATAAGTCTAATCTTGTGTACTAAAATGTATGTTCTAAATTATTAAGAATCTTATCTAGATCAGCAGTATTAAAATTTAATCCTAAAATATCAATTGCCTTTTCAACGGTACAACAATATTCAGTATCAAAAGATTTGTGGTCTTTAATTTCAATTTGTAATATATGAATTAGAGCAGTAATCATAGGTTGATCAACTAGCTGAACAGATTTATGTTTCTTTTTAATAATATTCTTCTTAATATCTGCAAGTTTTGATACATCTTCTAGCTGCATATCAACTTTACAAGACCTTAAATCTACCAACACTTTATCAATAAATTCCCATTCAGGTTGTTGAACCATATCCAACACCTGTGCTTTATACCTGTCAATACAAAAATTACCTTCGTATCTAACAATTAGTAGGTTTAAATTAATAAAAGATTGGTATTTAATAATCATTTTTAATCTTCTTGATTATTGATAAAATCTTTAATTTTTGTTTCTAATTCTTCAGCTAATTCTGGATTGTCTAAAATTAATCCTTTCACAGCATCACGCCCTTGACCTAATTTTGTTTCGCCATAACTAAACCAAGAACCACTTTTCTTTACAATGCCAAACTCAACAGCTAAATCTAAAATTTCACCTGTTTTTGAAATTCCTTTTCCATACATAATGTCAAATTCTGCAATTTGGAAAGGTGGTGCTACTTTATTTTTAACCACTTTTACTTTGGTACTGTTACCTATAACTCTATCACCATCTTTAAGTTGCGTTCTTCTTCTAATATCTAAACGAACTGATGCATAAAATTTTAATGCATTACCACCTGTTGTAGTTTCAGGATTTCCAAACATAACACCAATTTTTTCACGCAACTGGTTGATAAAAATTACCGTACAATTTGTTTTATGAATAGTTCCTGTTAGTTTACGCAGAGCTTGTGACATTAAACGTGCGTGTAATCCCATTTTTGAATCACCCATTTCACCTTCAATTTCACTTTTAGGTGTTAAGGCGGCAACTGAATCAATTACCACAATATCAATAGCTCCTGAGCTAATTAAATTATCAGCAATTTCCAATGCTTGTTCACCGTGATCTGGTTGAGAAATAATTAAATTATCAATATCTACCCCTAAATTTTGAGCATAAAAACGATCAAAAGCGTGTTCAGCATCAATAAAAGCGGCAATACCACCTGCTTTTTGAGCTTCAGCAATTGCGTGTAATGTTAACGTTGTTTTACCCGAAGATTCTGGTCCATAAATTTCAATAACTCTACCTCTTGGATACCCTCCAACACCTAAAGCTAAATCTAAACCTAAAGATCCTGTTGAAATAGCTTCAATATCACTTATAGCAACATCACCCATTTTCATTACAGTTCCTTTTCCGTAGGCTTTATCTAATTTATCTAGTGTTAATTGTAATGCCTTTAATTTTGCAACTTTTTCTTTGTCTTCTGCCATAATCTTTTTAAATCTATTAATTTATTGGATGCTAAAATATAAAAAAGTATTGACTATATTTAGCCTTTGTTTATAAAACTATTAACTGTTTTTAATATGAAAAAATACACGCTATTTTTACTAATCACCCTTCTAATTTCTTTAAATATGAATGCTCAAAACAATGTTATTTCGGCTTTTTTACTGAAGTGGGAAAATTCTAAGAATTACCTTCTTGAAATTGCTGAAGCAATGCCTGAAGAAAATTATAATTACAAACCAACCGAGCGACAAATGACGTTTATGGAGCAATTAATACATATTAGAAGTAATATGGTTTGGTTAAGTGAAAGCTATTTTGTGGATGAAAATTTTAATAAATCTTCAAAAGTAAACCCAAAAACTAAAGCTGAAATACTTCAAGAATTAACCATTGCTTTTGATAAGGTTACTAACATTATCAAAAATGTTGCGCTGGGTGATTTAACAACACAGGTCGACTTTTTTGCTGGTCCAAAAAGTAAATTACAAATTTTAAACTTATTACAAGATCACGTTACACACCACCGAGCACAAATAATTGTATATTTGAATTTAAACAACATTCAACCACCTAAATATAGTGGTTGGTAAAATTGTACTTATGAAAAAATCATCGCTTACTGAAAACATTACTTACAACGAAAATAAAGTAGCAATTTCGGTTTTGTTTGAAACAGAAACTACCAAAGAAATTAGAGTGCTTATGAAAAAAGGGCAGCTAATGAAAGAGCATAAAACCGCTTTTCCTATTACTGTTGAAATTTTTGAAGGTGCTATAGATTTTGGTGTTGAAGGTACCGTTTACAAATTAATAAAAGGAGATGTAGTTGCATTAGAGGCAAGTGTACCACACGATTTAGTGGCTGTTGAAGATAGCATAGTTCGTTTAACTTTATCTAAATTAGATACTGTTGACCGTGTTGTTAAAGTTGCTGAATCTTAATATGACAACTACAGACTGGTTAGGTTTTTTAGGTGTTTTTCAAATATTGTTAGCGTACGTATTAAACGTATTAGGTAAAATTAAAAAAGAACATTTATCTTTTATCTTACTAAATTTAATTGGGGCAAGCTTAGCTTGTTTGGCTTCAATTTTAATGAACTATATGCCTTTTATTCTATTAGAAGGTGTTTGGGTTTTTGTTTCGTTAATTTCATTCATAAAATATATAAAAACGTATTAAATACTTTCAAAAAAAATTGTATATCTTTATTTCATAAAAACAGCTATGAATGAATAAATTAGATACTAAAT
>CBDUAL010000008.1:0-25006 GCA_965365125.1 uncultured Lutibacter sp. | reverse complement strand
ACTTTTTTGAATTTTTTGAATCTTCCGGTGGAAATTTTTTTACATGCTTCTACGTGGATTGCGTTATTAACGCTAATTTTTTTAGAAATTGTATTAGGTATAGACAATATTGTATTTATATCAATAGTTTCTAACAAACTTGAAGAAAAAGACAGACCAAAAGCACGTAATATTGGCTTGTTATTGGCCATGGTTTTTAGAATAGCACTGCTGTTTGGTATTTCATGGGTGCTAAAATTACAAAGTGTTATTTTTAAAATAGATACCAATTGGCTTGATGCTGGAATTACAGGGCAAAGTTTAATAATTATAGCTGGTGGTGTATTTTTACTTTACAAAAGTGTTGCTGAAATTCACCACAAATTAGAAGGTGAGGAAGAAGGTGCAAAAGCAAAAGCGAGCAAAACTATTTCAAGTGCTATTGTTCAAATTGTGATGCTAGATTTAGTATTTTCATTTGACAGTATTTTAACAGCTATTGGCTTGGTAAGTTTTGCTGATGCTCCTGTAGGCTTTGGTTATTTTGGCGGAATGTCAATCATAATTATTGCTATTATTGTATCCATTATCATTATGCTTATATTCGCTGGCCCTGTTAGTACGTTTGTAAATGAACATCCAACTATTCAGATTTTAGGCTTGTCATTTTTATTACTAATTGGTGTTATGTTATTGGCAGAAGGTTCTCATTTAGCTCATTTTGAGTTTTTTGGAAACGCTGTTCATAGCATTCCAAAAGGTTATTTATACTTTGCAATTTTCTTCTCCTTGTTTGTTGAATTTATCAATTTAAAAATGAAGAAAAGAAAAAACCCTGTAAAGCTTCATAATACAACAATCGTTGATGAAAAGCTAAAAGACAGTAATTTATTAGATAAATAATCATATTTTAATCTTTAAATCAATAAAAAAATAATGAATTTAAAAGACACTATAACAACAAACACCTTACTATTAATATTAGTAATACCCGTTGTTTTTTATATTTTGAAAATATTATCTTTTATTTTTATTCCGCTAATAGCGTCTATGTTTATAGCACTCATTTTTTTACCATTAATGAGATGGTTTAACAAGCGAAATGTACCTAAATTTATAAGCATCTTTGTTATCTTAGTTATTTTCGGACTTATTTTTAAAATTAGTGGAGAATTAATCAAACTCTCAAGTAAGGAACTAATGGCTGTTGATGCTGCTTTTTTAGATAGTGCTAAATTAAAGTTAACCAATTTAATTATTGCTGTGCACCAATTTTTTGGTATAGAATATATGGCTGACGGAAAATCTGTTTTTTCAAATTTTATTCAAGGTGAAGACATTTCTAAAAACTTTGGAACAACGTTAGATTTTATTAGAAAAACACTAACAATGACTTTAATGACCGCTTTTTTTGTGGTTTTATGGCTTGCTGAATCTATTAATTTTGAAAAATTACTTAACAATACCATTCTAAAACAAAAATATGCATCGGTAAAAACCTTCATGAAAATTGAAAAGGATTTAATTAAATTTATTAAAGTTAAAATTCTTGTTAGCTTATTTACAGGCATAGGCATTGGATTGGCGTGCGTATTTTTTGAAGTAAAATTCCCTATTTTTTGGGGCTTATTTGCTTTTCTAATTAATTTTGTACAAATGATTGGCTCTTTTATTTCAGTAATTTTATTAGCCATTTTTGCATTTATACAATTAGATCCCACAAGTACTTTATTCTTTTTTGTACTAAGTATTACTGGAGTTCAAGTACTGTTTGGAGGTATTTTAGAACCTATTTTTATGGGAAAATCCTTTTCTATAAATATTATCACCATTTTAGTAATGCTAATGCTTTGGGGCTATATTTGGGGTATTCCTGGACTAATAATGGCAATACCATTAACGGTGTTTATTAAAATTATTTTAGAGCAAAACCCTAAAACAAAACTGTTTGCGGGTTTCTTAAGCGGAAAACAACAGTAAGAATTTCACTTTTCTTGAAGCTATAAAACAAAATTAACGTTATAAATGTTACACTACACTGTAATGTTTATGACGATTCGGGCAACTTCCCTCAGCTACTTTTGTATTGAACTAAAAAAATACAAAAAAATGATGCGAAGTAAACTCACTATCTTATTTACTTATTTATTAGTTAGCTTTTTAACTATAAATGCACAACAAGAAATTTCTATTTCTTTAGATGCTGTTTTAACAAAAGCAGCTAAAAATAACTTTACAAATAAAATTTCTGATGAAGATTTAAACGCAGCAAAAGCAGCATACAATCAAACAAAATCGGTTTTTTTACCAAACATTAATGTTTCATATTCAGGAATTGCAACTACCAATCCGCTAATGGCATTTGGTTCAAAATTAAATCAAGGAATTTTAACAGCTGCAGATTTCAATCCAGATTTACTAAACAACCCTGATAATACCACCAATTTCGCAACAAAATTTGAAGTTGAACAACCTATATTTAATATGGATGGTTTTTATATGCGTAAAGCGGCGCGTTCAAAAATGAATGCGGTTGAACTACAGTCGTTAAGAACAAAAGATTATATGGCTTTAGAAGTTACAAAAGCCTATATGCAACTACAATTAGCTTATAAAGCTGTTGAAGTTTTAGAAACTGCAAAAGCAGCTGCACTAGCTAACAAAAAAATGGCTGACAATAACTTCAAACAAGGCTATCTACAAAAAGCAGATGTGTTATTGGTTGATATTCATGTGACCGAAGTTGAAAATCAGTTACATAACGCAAAAAGTAATATTAAAAATGCTTCTGATTATGTATATCATTTAATTGGTGAAACCAGTGAAGGTGTTTTAAAACCAACGGGTATTTTAAATGCGGAACTAGATTTAAATTTATACAACGCTACTTTTTCTAATGAAAGAAGTGACATTATTGCTATGGAGGAAAGCACAAATGCTTACAACCACCTGTATAAAGCTTCAAAAATGGGGTATGTTCCAAGGCTAAATGCCTTTGGAAGTTATGAAATGTATGACAAAGATATTTTTCAGGCAAACTCGGGTGGCTATTTAGTTGGTGCTCAATTGTCTTGGAATGTTTTTGAAGGTTATAAAAGAGTTGGAGCAACTCAAAAAACGAAAGCTGAATATAACAAAGCCACCATTAATTTTGATGCTTACAAAAGTAAAAGTGAACTAGAATTCAATAAAGCAAAGCGTCAGTTAAAAGATATTGAAAATACCTTACACTTAACAAATTTGGCCGTTGAACAAGCGAATGAAGCTTTAAGAATTAGAACAAATCGATTTGAACAAGGATTGGAAAAATCTTCAGACTTACTAAATTCTGAAACACAATATTTACAAAAACAACTAGCCTATTTACAAACCGTTTTTAACTACAATTTCACCAAAGCGTACGTGGAATTTTTAACTAAATAAATTACGACACTAAATTTATACAACATGAAAAATATTACAAAAATAATAGCTATTGCAACTTTCATTTTTATGACAAGTTGTGGAGAAGAAAAAAAAGAAACAATCGACAACAGACCAACAGTAAATGTTAAGGTTAGTACTCCTTCTTCTGAAAACGGAAATTTTATTACAGCGAGTGGTAAAATTGAAGCTATACAAAATGCAAATATCAGTACTAGATTGATGGGGTATGTAAATAACATTCCTGTAAAAGTTGGCGACAAAGTTTCTAAAGGGCAACTTTTAATTAGCATTAACAGTGCTGACATTATTGCACAAAAGGGACAAGTTAATGCTGCTATTATTGAAGCAACTGCCGCCTTAAAAAATGCTGAGAAAGATTACAATCGTTACAAAGTATTATTTGCTGATAGCAGTGCTTCGCAAAAAGAACTAGATGATATGACTGCCAATTACGATATGGCTAAAGCGCGTTTAGAGGCTGTAAATCAACAAAGAAATCAAGTAAACGCACAATTATCTTATTCAAACATCTCAGCTCCTTTTAGTGGAATTGTAACTGGAAAACACATTAACAAAGGTGATATGGCAAATCCGGGAATACCTTTGTTGAGCATTGAAACTCCTGGTAATTTTCAAGTAATTGCAATGGTTCCTGAATCACAAATTACTCAAATAAGTGAAGGTATTAAAGTGAATATTCAAGTAAAATCTATCAACCAAATTGTAACTGGTAAAGTTACCGAAGTTAGTTCTTCAACCAAAAATACAGGTGGACAATATTTAGTGAAAATAGAATTAGATAAAACCGATGTTACATTACTTTCAGGAATGTTTACATCAGTACATTTTCCTGTAAAAAAAACAAATGAAACAGTTCCGGTATTAATTGCAACTTCAGCCATAGTTACAAGAGGAGAGTTAAACGGAGTTTATGTAGTTAGCCAAAGCAACACTGCTTTATTACGTTGGTTACGCTTAGGCCGTGTGTATGGAGATCAAATTGAAGTGTTAGCTGGCTTGTCTTCAAATGAACAATACATATTAACTGCTGAAAGCAAATTAGTGAACGGTGCAAAACTTAACATTCAATAATTATGAAGGAAGGATTAGCTGGTAGTATTGCCAAAGTATTTATAAATTCAAAATTAACTATTTTACTAATGGTCATGTTTATGGTGATTGGAGTGTATAGTTCATTTTTGATACCAAGAGAAGAAGAACCTCAAATTGATGTACCAATTGCTGACATTTTTGTGAGCTATCCAGGTGCAAGTCCGCAAGAGGTAGAATCTAGAGTTATAAAACCTTTAGAAAAAATAGTTTCGAACATTAAAGGAATTGAGTACGTGTACTCTACTTCAATGAACGAACAAGCAATGTTAATTGTACAATTTTATGTGGGTGAAGATATTGAGCGCTCGTTTGTAAAACTGTACAATGAAATTATGAAACATATGGATCAAATGCCACAAGGTGTTTCCATTCCATTAGTAAAAACAAGAGCTATTGACGATGTTCCTATGCTAGCCTTAACATTATGGAGCGAAACCTATGATGATTATCAATTAAAACAAATTGCCAACGAGTTAACAAGTGAAATTGAAAAAATTAACGATGTTGCTATTACCAAAAAAATTGGAGGAAGAAACCGTCAGGTTCGTGTAGTGTTAGACAAAGATAAAATGGCTGAAAGTGGCTTGGATATGTTGAGTATTACTCAAAAAATTCAGGCGAACAATCAACAATTAAATTCGGGTAGTTTTAATAATAACAACACTGAATATTTGGTAAACACTGGTAATTTTTTAAGCACCCTTGAAGATGTTGAAAATTTAGTAGTTGGTGTACAAGAAAATAGACCAATTTATTTAAAACAAATTGCTACTATTACTGATGGACCTGAAATCCCAAAAGAATATGTGTCTTTTGGCTATGGAAAAGCCAACAAATTATCAGAAACCTATACATCTGAATATCCTGCAGTAACTATTTCAATAGGAAAAAGAAAAGGTGCTGATGCAATGAAAATTTCAGAAAAAATCTTAGGAAAAGTAGCGTACTTAAAACAAGATTTATTACCTGATGATGTGCATATAACCGTGACTCGTAACTACGGAGAAACAGCATCACACAAAGTTTCAGAGTTATTAATGCACTTAATTGGTTCAATTTTAGCGGTAACAATTGTGGTTATGTTGGCAATGGGCTGGCGTGGTGGATTGGTTGTTTTCTTATCAGTTCCAATTACATTTGCAATGACCTTATTTAGCTATTATATGCTAGATTACACCTTAAACCGTATTACATTATTCGCCTTAGTTTTTGTAACTGGTATTGTGGTTGATGATAGTATTATTATTGCTGAAAATATGCATAGGCATTTTAAAATGAAACGATTGCCTTTTAAACAGGCTGCTTTATATGCTATTAATGAAGTTGGAAATCCAACAATTTTAGCAACATTTACAGTAATTGCATCTGTATTACCAATGGCATTTGTATCTGGTTTAATGGGACCTTATATGAGTCCGATGCCAATTGGAGCTTCAATTGCCATGATTATTTCATTATTTGTTGCGTTAACAATTACACCTTATTTGGGTTACTACATTTTAAGAGAAAAAGAAGTTCAGGAGGATAAAGAAGAAAAAGGCTTAGAAACTACCTTAATTTTTAAAATTTACAATAAGTTTGAAAAACCTTTAATTGAAAACAAAGCAAAACGTTGGGGATTCTTAGGGTTTACATTTTTACTATTATTAGGTTCAATGGCATTATTTTACACCAAAGGTGTGGCTGTAAAAATGTTACCGTTTGATAATAAAAACGAATTTCAAGTTGTGGTTGATATGCCTGAAGGAAGCACTTTAGAAAACACTTCTGCAGTTACGCGTGAAATTGCAAACTACCTTTCGCAAAGACCTGAAGTTGATAATTACCAAAGTTTTGTAGGAACCTCTGCTCCTATTACATTTAATGGTTTGGTTCGTCATTACGATTTACGTGGAGGCTCTAATATGGCTGATATTCAAGTGAATTTAATTGATAAAGCACAACGATCAGAGCAAAGTCACGATGTTGCTAAAAAACTAAGAGCCGACATTCAAGCTATAGGAAAGCGTTTTAACGCTAATGTAAAATTGGTTGAAGTTCCGCCAGGACCACCAGTATTATCAACAATTGTTGCTGAAGTTTACGGGCCAGATTATAATGAGCAAATTAAAATAGCCAAACAATTACAAAACATTGTTGCTACTACGGATGATATTGTAGATGTTGACGATATGGTTGAGACCGATCAAACAGAATATAACTTTGTGGTAGATAAAGAAAAAGCAATGTTAAATGGTGTAGCACCTCAACAAATTGTTGCTACGTTAAAAATGGCATTGTCTGAACAGCCTATTTCAACAATGTATAACGAAGCTTCAAACGATCAAATTGGGTTGGTATTGGCTTTAGATGAAAAAGAAAAATCATCTATCAACGATCTTAAACAAGTAAAAGTTATTTCGCAAATGGGAATGGCTATTCCTATTGGAGATTTAATTAAAGTTGAAGAAAAAGTTAGAGAAAAATCTATTTACCGTAAAAACCAAAAACGTGTGGTGTATGTAGTTGCTGATATGGCCGGAAAATTAGAAAGTCCGGTGTATGGTATTTTAAGTATGAGCGATCGTTTAGATGAAATTTCAGTTCCGGCTGGTTATCAATTAAATGAAGAATTTAACCAACAACCAGAAAATGAAGATGACTACACCATAAAATGGGATGGTGAATGGCAAATTACTTTTGAAGTTTTTAGAGATTTAGGAGCTGCTTTTGCCATTGCAATATTTGTAATTTACTTACTAATTGTAGGTTGGTTTCAAAACTTTAAAGCGCCGCTTGTTATGTTGGTTGCCATACCACTTTCAATGGTTGGAATTATGTTAGGGCACTGGATTTTAGGTGCGTTCTTTACGGCTACTTCAATGATTGGTGTAATTGCTCTAGCTGGTATTATGGTACGAAACTCAGTATTACTTATCGACTTTATTGAATTACGTTTAGAAGATGGAGTTCCTTTAAAACAAGCCGTTATTGAAGCAGGAGCAGTAAGAACCACACCTATTTTATTAACAGCAGGAACGGTTGTAATTGGAGCGTTTGTTATACTGTTTGATCCTATTTTTCAAGGATTGGCAATTTCATTAATGGGCGGTACAATTACAGCAACCATATTAACATTATTGGTAGTTCCATTGGTGTATTATATGACTGAAAAACATAAATACGAGGATAGAAAGTAAAAGTTAATTGTCATTCTGAACAGCAATAGATGCCTCTCAATTGTTCAGAATGACAAATTAAAAAAGTACGTCGACCTGAACTTGTTTCAGTGTCTCACAAAAATTAGACACCTGTATAATGAGATTCTGAAACAAGTTCAGAATGACGTTTAAAAAAGTATAGCATTATTCACCAAAAGATCTAAATATGAAATTATTATTAATAACAAGCGTATCAGAATACGAAAAAGAGGTTTGTCAACTTTTTAAAAAAGCTGAAATAATAGTATATAGTACTTCAGATATTCAAGGCCATAAATTTTTTGCAGGAAATAACATTCAGGACAATTGGTTTTCTGCTAACAGAGACTCATTTGATTCTAAATTATATTTCTCTTTTACTTCTGAAGATAAAATTGAAACCATCTTTAAAAGTATTGAAGCATTTAATACCGAAAAAACAAGCTCAAATCCATTAAAAGCAATTGTATTGGATATTGAAAAATTTATTAACTAAAAAAACTAAATAAAAATGAAAAATAGAATTATACACATTGTAGCGGGCCTTTTTATATTAATTAGTGTAGCCTTAGCCGTTAAAGTAAATATAAACTGGTTATGGTTTACTGCCTTTGTTGGCGCTAATTTATTTCAATCTGGAATTACCAAATGGTGCCTAATGGGAACAATTTTAGGTAAACTAGGTGTTAAAGATTAATTTATTTTGTAAGTTCGCCAAAATTTTTGGAGATTAAAAACAACCTAAAACATATAATATCAAGTGTACTATTACTAGCTGTACTGCTTCCATTTGCAGTACAGTTTGTACATTCTTTTGAACATCATAAACATTTTTGTAGTGAAAATGATGTTCATATTGATTCACATGAACTAGATTGTTCCGTTTTTCATTTCAAAATAAATCAAAATTCTATTGATTTTTCTTCCGAAGAAATTCTTATTGAAAACAACATTTCAAATACTCCTATTTTCACCACTGAAGCGTGTAAATCATTAGTAAACCTTTACTACAAATCATCTAGAGCGCCTCCTATTTTATTGTTATAATTACGCTTACATACAATTATTTAACAATAAAATACATCTATTATAATGAAGATATACTTAACGCTATTTTTAGTAGCGGCTTCCTATATTACAGTTGCACAACAAAAAATTTCTGGTACCATTACAAATAATCATAATAAACCTTTATTTGGGGTTGAAGTGTTTGTTGAAGAACTCCAAAAAGGAACTTCAACCGATGAAAATGGTTACTATGAATTAACCAATTTACCTAACAACACAATTCATCTTATCTATAATTATTTAGGATACGAAACACAAATAAAAACAATTAGTTTACAAAATGAAGAAACTATTTTTAATATAGTTTTAGAAGATGCTGTGTTTCATATAGAAGAAATAATCATTTCAACTCCTTTCAACAAATTACAGTCTGAAAATGTAATGAAGGTTGATAAAATAACCGTTCAACAATTAAAAACAAAAGGAGTAGCTACTTTAATTGAAGGTATTAGCTTAATACCTGGTGTTTCGCAAGTTTCTACAGGAACGGGTATTGGAAAACCTGTAATTAGAGGACTTAGAGGAAACCGAGTATTGGTTTACTCACAGGGAATACGACTTGAAAATCAACAATTTGGAGATGAGCATGGTTTGGGAATTGACGATGCAAGTATTGAAAGTGTAGAAGTAATTAAAGGTCCTGCATCGCTTTTATACGGTTCTGATGCCTTAGGAGGTGTACTGTATTTTACACCTTTAAAATTTGCTGATGAAAACACTTTTAATGTGTTTGCTAATCAAACTTACTTTACAAATACAGATGGAAGCAATACTTCTTTTGGTGTAAAACAATCCTATCATTCTTGGAAGTTTTTAGCCAATGGAGCCTACAACGCTCATGGAGATTATAAAATACCTGATAATAAAAGCGTTATAAATACACGTTTTAACGAAGCTATTTTTAATGCAGCCATTGGTTTTAACAGTAAATCAATTTCTAGTGTTGCGCGCTTTAACTTCAATCATTCAAATGTTGGTATTCCTGAAGAAACTGGAACTGAAAATACCATTAAAACACCTATATTACCTTACCAAGATTTAACCAATAAAGCGGTGAGTTTAAATACTATTTTCTATTTAAATAATTCAAAAATATCAACTGTATTTGGGTACACTAAAAATGATAGAAAAGAGTTTGAGGAACATCATGATGAACATGATGAAGGTGAACATGACGAAGATGAACATGATGAAGATGAACACGAAGAAGATGAAGATGGGGTATTACATCCGTCACTTCACCTAAAATTAAATACGTTTAGCTATGATGCAAAATGGCATTTACCAAAAATGAAAAATTTTGAAGGAATTTTTGGTGTACAAGGAATGCTACAAAACAACTCAAATTACGGGGAAGAAATTTTGATTCCTGATGCTACTATAAATGACTTTGGACTTTTGTTTACAGGTACCTACGATTTTAAAAACAACAACAGTTTACAAGGTGGAATTCGTTTTGATTATAGAGCAATTGATACTGAAGAACACATCATACAACACGAAGATGAACTTCATGTATTTGATGCGCTTGATCAAAATTATGAAAACTTCTCAGTTTCTTTAGGATACAAAACAATGCTGTTTAAGGTAATTACAAGCCGTTTTAATACAGCTACAGGATTTAAAGCTCCCAACTTAGCTGAATTAACTTCCAACGGTGTACACCACGGATCTAACCGTTTTGAGATTGGAAACCCTGATTTAAAGAGTGAACGCAACGTACAATTAGATGTTGCTTTAGAATACGACACGAAACATTTTGAACTATTTGCTAACGGATTTTACAATTATATAGACAATTATATTTTTATAAATCCAACAGGTGATTTTGAAGATGGCTATGAAGTGTATAAATACACTCAGGAAAATGCTGAACTCTATGGTGGTGAATTTGGATTTCACTTACACCCACACCCATTAGATTGGTTGCACCTGCAAAGTAGTTATGAAGCTGTAATTGGAAAACAAAGCAATGGGGACTATTTACCGTTAATTCCTGCTAATAAATTCATCAATACTATTAGAAGTGAATTCAACATAAAAAACTGGTTAAATAAAGGTTTTGCTGCCATTACTGTTGAAAGCAATTTAAAACAAAACAATGTTAGCAACTTTGAAACAGCTACAGAAGGCTACAGTTTGTTAAATATTGGTGCAGGAGCTACATTTGTAGTTTCTACAATTAATTTTGATGTAAGTTTTAACCTTAATAATGCGCTAGATAAAACCTATACTTCTCACTTATCACGTTTAAAAGCTAATAATATTCCTAATATTGGAAGAAATTTTATAGCTAGTGTTAAGTTTAAACTTTAAGCCTTAAAGTAATCGTATAAAAAAAAGGTAGCCTGAAAAAATCAGGCTACCTTTTTTTATGTATTTAATGTATTTGTTATTCAATAACAAATAATAAATCTCCTTTTGATACAGAATCTCCAGATTCGTATTTAATTCCTGAAATAACCCCGTCTTTATGAGCTTCAAGGTTATTCATCATTTTCATTGCTTCAAGCACAACAACCATTTCACCTTTTTTCACAGTGTCACCGTTTTGTTTCTTGAACTCAACAATCATTCCTGGAATTGGAGCTACTAAAGCATTTTCGTTACTTTCTTCTGTAGCAACTTTCTTCTTACGTTTTTTTCTAGCTACAGCTTTCCCGTTAGGAATTGCTACATTGAATTTCTCTCCATCAACAATAACTTCCATTTCTGTCATTTGAGAATTCCCTTTGCTAGCTGCAGTAAGTTCTCCAGATAAAGCTTTCGCTATTAATTCTTGCTCTTTCTCAACTTCAGCCATTGTTTTAGCTTTTACATCAGCAGGAACTTCTTCTTTACCATATTTCCACTTCAAGAATCTTTTACCTGTTATAGGATATAAAGCAACTAAAACTTCATCATCAAGATCTTGAGCAACATCCTTAAATTTGTCTTTTACTGTTTCCATTTCAGGCTCTAAGATTGAACCAGGACGCACAGAAATAGGCTCTTCCCCACGTGGATAATCTTTTAAAGCTTTCGCTTGAACTTCAGGATTGATAGGTTCTGTTGTTTTTCCGTATAAACCATAACAAAGATCTTTTACCTCTTTTGTAATTTGAGCATATTCACCTTCGTAAGAATCAAATAATACATTGTTTACTGTTTGTACACCAACAATTTGAGAAGTAGGTGTTACTAATGGAATGTTACCTAAATCTTTACGAACTTTTGGTAACATATGGAATACATCTTCCAATTTATCCAAAGCATCCATTGCTTTTAACTGATTTACCAAGTTAGAAAGCATTCCTCCTGGAGTTTGGTGAAGTAATACATTGATATCTGTAGTAGAGTATTTAGGGTTGTTATCTAAATGTCTGTACTTAGGAATGTATTTTTCCATTTCATCAGCAATAGCGGTAATTTTTTTGATATCCATACCAGAATCACGAGTAGTTCCTAATAATGACATGATGATTGGTTCAACAGCTGCGTGAGATGTACGGTAAGCGTAAGGCCCAATACAAGTATCAACAATATCAACACCAGCTTCAATTGCTTTAAAAATAGCTAAATCACCCATACCTGAAGTAAAGTGTGTATGTAAATTCAATGGAATATCAGTGATTTTTTTGATTTCACGAACCATATTGTAAATATCATACGGCGCAATTAAACCAGCCATATCTTTAATACAAATAGAATCTACACCAAAAGCTACAAGTTCTTTTACTTTATTTAAGTAGTATTCCATATTATACACATCACCACCTAAACGAGGTTGGTTTAAGGTATAACATACAACTCCTTGAAAATGCTTATCGTTATCTTTAATAACTTGAGCTGCAGTTTCAAAGTTACGGTAATCGTTCAACGCATCAAAACAACGGAAAATATCCATTCCATTATCAATAGAACGCTGTACAAATGCTTTTACAACATCATCAGCATAGTTACGGTAACCTACTACGTTTTGTCCACGAAGTAACATTGAAAAAGGTGTTTTTGGCATTACTTTTTTCAAAGTTCTTAATCTTTCCCATGGATCTTCACCTAAGAAACGGTGCATGGTATCAAACGTAGCTCCACCCCAAGTTTCTACAGCATTATAACCTGCATTATCAATCATTTCTGCAACTGGTAACATATCTTCTGTACGTCCACGTGTAGCGAACAAAGATTGGTGACCATCACGTAAACTTACATCATTAATTTTTATTGGATTAGCCGCTTTAGGACGATCTGCTCCAAATTCTAGTTTGGACATTTCTAATATCCCGTGTTTATCGAAATTCATCATTTTAATGTTTTAATAATTATTATAGAAAAGGTTTAGCTCCTGGTGATTTTAATTTACCCTGTACCATTTGTCTATCGCTCATAATTCTACGTATTCCCATTTTTCCCCAAACATCTTCTGATACTTTGTCTGGTTTCGTTTCCATTTGAGTGTAAGCACTTACTGCTATTACCGCTGCTCTTCTCTTTTTTTCTGTTTGTGTCATAATAAAAAAATTATAGTGGAATATTTCCGTGTTTTTTAGGAGGCAATATTTCCGACTTAGAAGACATTGTTTCTAATGCCATTACTAATCTTTCTCTTGTTTCACTTGGTAAAATCACCTCATCAATATATCCTCTTTCAGCTGCTAAATAAGGTACACTGAAAGCTTTTTCATACTCTTCTATTTTTTCTTGAGTTTTAGCTGCTTTATCTTCAGCTTGGCTAATGTCTTTTCTATAGGTTGAAATTACTTCAACAGCTCCTTTAGCTCCCATTACTGCAATTTCAGAAGTTGGCCAAGCAAAAACCATATCAGCACCTAAATGGCTTGAACTCATTGCTACATAAGCACCTCCATAATCTTTTCTACATACTACCGTAAATTTAGGAACGGTAGCTTCAGAATAAGAATATAATAATTTTGCTCCGTGTCTAATAATACCATTTAACTCTTGTTCTACACCTGGTAAATATCCTGGTACATCTACAAATGTTATTAATGGAATATTAAAAGCATCACAAGTTCTAATAAACCTACTTATTTTATCTGATGCATCAATATTTAAACAACCTGCTAAAAACATTGGTTGATTAGCTATAATACCTACTGATCTATTATTTAATCTACCAAAACCAACAATTGCATTTTCAGCAAAATGTTCGTGAACTTCATAAAATTCTCCTCCATCTAAAACCTCTTCAATAACTTGTTTCATATCATAAGACATTTTAGAGTCATCTGGTATAAATGTATCTAACATATCACAAGATCTTCTTGGATCATCACCCATTTCTAACGCTGGAGCAGTCTCCATATTATTGTTAGGTAAGTAATCAATTAAATCTCTAATTTGTTCAATACAATCTTCGTCGTTTTCACAAGCAAAATGTGAGTTACCACTTTTTGAATTGTGAACCATAGCTCCTCCTAACTCTTCAAATGTAGTTTCTTCACCTGTTACTGTTTTAATTACATAAGGACTTGTAATAAACATATGACTTGTTTTTTTAACCATAAAAACAAAATCAGTAATTGCAGGTGAATACACAGCTCCACCAGCACAAGGTCCCATAATTGCTGAAATTTGAGGTATTACACCTGATGCTCTCGAATTTTTAAAGAAAATATCTCCATACCCTTTTAAAGCATCAACACCTTCTTCAACTCTTGCTCCACCTGAATCATTCAATCCTACAATAGGAGCACCAGCTTTCATAGCCAAATCCATTACTTTACAAATTTTAGCGGCATGTATTTGCCCTAAAGAACCTCCTCTTGAAGTAAAATCTTGAGAAAATGCAAATACAGATCTTCCATTTACCAATCCATAACCAACAATAACACCGTCAGATTCAATTTCAACGTGTTCCATTCCAAAATTAGTAGATCTATGCTTTGCAAATGCATCTATTTCATGAAAACTATCCTCATCAAATAAAAGGTTTATACGCTCACGTGCCGATAGTTTATTTTTGGCATGTTGCTTTTCAACTCTTGCATCACCCCCCATTTTAACAACTTGCTCTCGTTTGGCTTTTAACAGATCTATTTTTTCAACAACTTTCATATTTATTTCTATTGTTTAAATTTTATTTTTAAGCTAAATTTTTCAGTAATTTTTTTTATGCTATTTAACTGTAACAAAGATAACAATCGCAATCAATTAGAAAACTGATAAGTATCATACTTTTTACCTAAACAATAAAATACCAATCAATCCGAAATAAATATTATATACACATATATCAAAATAAACTGTTTTTTTAAGTGTTTTATTGAATATTTAACACTTAAATTAGCTTAATAGTTGAAATATATCAATTTTAATTTTATTCATTGTTTTTTATTCAAAGAGCATAAAATCACCCAAAAACGCCCTAAAAAAGCCTCTAATTTTAAATATTTGGTATTAAAAAATAGGTGAAAAATTTGACTAAAAACATACTTTTTTTACTTCAATAAAATTATAAACTGCCATTTAAAACGTTTTCGAAGCAATAAAAAAAACCATTAACTTTTTGTTTTATTTAACTCTAAAATTTGATTAATTTACTATTTGAATGAAAAACCAAAAAAAAAAACTTTTTTTTAAAAAAAAAGTCAGATTTAACAAAAAAATATCGTTTTTCCTTTAAAATATCTTGTTTTTTATCAAAAAAAAATCTAAAACAAACGTTTTTAACGCCATTTTAAAGAGCTGTTATTATTTATTTTTTATGATTACTTTTAACCAAAAATTTAAAACCCTTATAATGCAAAAACCTCAAAAAATAGAAACCATTAATTTAAACAATCCAATAAAACGGACACTTGTTGGAATTCAATTTTTATTTGTTGCCTTTGGAGCAACAGTATTAGTTCCTCTTTTAATAGATATTGACCCTTCAGTCGCTTTATTTACAGCTGGAGTTGGAACTCTTATTTTCCATTTAATAACTAAAGGAAAAGTACCTGTGTTTTTAGGGAGTAGTTTTGCTTTTATTGCTCCAATTATAGCGGCAACAAAGTTATATGGTTACGCAGGAACCTTAGGAGGCTTAATTGCTGTTGGGTTGGTATACGGGATTGTTTCAGCAGTTATTAAACTTTGGGGATTGCGAATTATTGAAAAGATATTCCCTTCTATAGTTGTTGGCCCTGTAATTATGATTATTGGATTATCATTAGCTCCTGTTGGAGTTGATATGGCTAAAACAAACTGGCTTATTGCGCTTTCAGTATTAATTACCGCTATTGTTATTGTAGTTTATTCAAAAGGACTGGTGAAATTAATTCCTATTTTTATTGGAATTATAGTTGGATACCTTATTTCTATAATTGCAGGTTTGGTAGATTTTTCATCGGTTCATGAAGCTGCTTGGTTTGTATTGCCAAAATTCACAAAGCCTGAATTTAATTGGGCTGCCATTATTTATATGATTCCTGTTGCTGTGGCTCCAATTATTGAACATATTGGTGATATGTATGCCATTGGTGGTGTTGCAAACAAAAAATTTGTAAAAGATCCTGGCTTACACAGAACCTTATTGGGAGATGGAGTTGCTACAGCTTTTGCTGGTTTTTTAGGAGGCCCACCAAATACCACTTATTCTGAAGTTACGGGTGCAGTTGCTTTAACTAAAATTGTAGACCCTCGTGTATTGCGAATAGCTGCTATTACAGCAATTGTTTTTTCATTAGTAGGTAAAGTAAGCGCCGTCTTAAAAACCATACCACAGGCTGTTTTAGGTGGTATTATGCTACTTTTATTTGGTATGATTGCAAGTATTGGTATTAAAACATTGGTGGATGCTAAAACTAATTTTTCAAAAACAAGAAATCAAGTGATTGTTTCTATCATTTTAACCATTGGTATTGGAGGTGCAGAAATTTCATACGGTAATTTTTCATTAGCCGGTATTGGTTTAGCCTCTATTGTGGGAGTATTATTAAACTTAATTTTACCTAACAAATCAACGCCAATAAAAGGTAGTCACGTAGCATAAAACACTTTAACTTCTTAAGAAAAAAGCCTTCTTGAATATTTCAAAAAGGCTTTTTTGTATGAAATTTATTATTTAAATTACATCATAAACTTAATTATAAACAACACTGCAATTACATACATAATTGGTTTTATTTCTTTAAATTTCCCTGTCAATAATTTTAATAATACATAAGACAACATACCAAACACAATACCTTCAGCAATACTATAAGTTAAAGGCATCATAATAATGGTAAAAAATGCAGGAATAGATTCTGTAAAATCGTTCAAATCCACTTTTGTAATTGGTGTTATCATCATTAAACCCACAATTATTAAAGCGGGCGCAGTTGCCGCCGCAGGAATAATCATAAACAAGGGCGCAAAAAATAAAGATAATGCAAACATGATAGCAACCGTTAAAGCCGTCATACCTGTTTTTCCTCCTTCAGCAACACCCGCAGCACTCTCTACATAGGTTGTTACGGTTGAAGTTCCTAAAATTGCACCTACAAATGTACCAATAGAATCTGCAAATAACGCTTGTTTTACTCTTGGAACCCTACCTTCTTTATCTAGCATACCTGATTTTGAAGAAACACCTACTAAGGTACCAACGGTATCAAACATATCTACAAATAAAAACGTGAACAATACAATTAACATATCAATTGTAAAAACTTGAGAAAAATCAAATTTAAAAAATATTGGTTCAATTGAAGGAGGTAAACTAACAAATGTAAACCCTTCAGGAATAACTGTTACCCCTACAATAAGGCCTATTATTGTTGATGATAAAATTCCAATTAAAATAGCTCCTTTTACTTGTTTCACTAATAAAACACCAATAATTATAACGCCTGCTAATCCAACCCAAACCGCAGGATTTTTAACATCACCTAAACTAACCAACGTTGCAGGATTATCAACAATTAACCCAGTTCCTTTTAAACCTATAAAAGCTATAAACAGTCCAATACCAACTGAAACTGCGTGCTTTAAATTTAAAGGTATAGAATTCACAATGAGCTCACGAATATTAAATGCCGTTAATAATAAAAATACAATTCCTTCTAAGAATACTGCTGTTAAAGCAAACTCCCATGAATAGCCCATTCCTAAAACTACGGTAAATGCAAAAAAGGCATTCAACCCCATTCCTGGTGCCAATGCAAATGGTAATTTAGCTACCAATGCCATTACTAACGTTGCAATTACTGCAGATAAAGCTGTTGCTGTAAAAACAGCATCTTTATCCATTCCTGCAGCACTTAAAATACTAGGATTTACAGCTAAAATATACACCATAGTCATAAACGTAGTGATCCCCGCAATAATCTCGGTTCTAAGTGTTGATTTTTGTTCGGTGATTTTAAAATATTTATCTAACATCTTTTCGTTCTTTAATTATATATTCCACTTAACACCTAAAGTTGGCCTTGCTTTGAACTCATTGAAACCAGAAAAGTTGTTTGAAAACTCTACTTCACCTCCTACTGAAAAAGAGGTGTTTAAATGATACCATAATTGTGGTTCTGTTAAAAACACTGTTTTTTCACTCAAACCATTTTCAGACCACACATCAGCAAACCCTGTAAAGGTTAATTTTTCTTTAATAATATTCCAATACCAAGTTCCTGTTACTTGATAATTTCCTTTACTAGTTCCTTTGAAAGCTTTATAACCCGCATACGTTGAAAATCCCCAAACTGCATTTGATTTACCGTAATTTACACCAAAAATCCAAGCGTTGTTAATTGTATAGCCTTCTAAACCACCGTCACTATCAAAATCACCATTACCCAAACCACCATTAAATTCAACGTGTAAACCTACAGGCATTTTCTCTGTTTTTAAAACACGAGCCAACTCAAAATATACTTGGCTAATTCCATCATCTGCATTAAAATCAAAATCAGTAAAAGTAAACGTACTACCGTATTTATCTGGTTTAAACATTTCAAAAGTTAAAGTAACATGTTCTCGATCAAAATCATAGTGACCTTGAAAATTTTGAGCGCTTAAAGTAACTACTGTAAAAAAAGCAAAAAGAGTACTAATTTTTTTCATTATAAATAAGTTAAATTT
This sequence comes from uncultured Lutibacter sp., assembly GCA_965365125.1. Taxonomy (GTDB): domain Bacteria; phylum Bacteroidota; class Bacteroidia; order Flavobacteriales; family Flavobacteriaceae; genus Lutibacter. The sequence goes on along the minus strand of CBDUAL010000008.1, from coordinate 6,197 downwards.
TAAGCCTCAAATTTAACTTAAATCACACTAATTCATCTTTTTTTTGATTTTCAACTTGTCAACACTTAATTACGTATCAAAGCTACTTTAATCACTTATAAAATAAGCTTTGCAGCCACTTAATTTTCTTCTTTAAAATATAAAACTGCAGATTGTTAATAAGTTTTTGAATACAGCCTATCAAATACCTCTTATAACAACCTAACAGATTTACTATAACCACATTATTTCAAACAAAATTATTTGCAACAACAACTATAATTTATATCATAAAATAGTTGAATTTCAATATTTTATAACGTAAATTTATACTATAAATACTATTATCTTATGAAACGGTCTAGGCTATTAACCCGCCTTTGGGAGTTTCAAAATAAGTATGGTTATATCCCTGACGTTGCCATTTCAGAAATTGCCCAAAAGCTAAGGGTTTCAAAAATTGAAATTGAAGGAGTTATTTCTTTTTATCACTTCTTCCACAGAGAACCAACTGGAAAATACATTATTTACCTCAGCAACAGTATTATTTCAGAATTTAAAGGTTTTAACAAAATTAAAACTGCTTTTGAAAAAGAAACAGGATGCACTTTTAATGTGTACAACAAAGATGCTTTATTCGCTCTTTTCGAAACTTCATGCATTGGTTTAAGCGATCAAGAGCCTGCTGCCCTTATCAACTTTTATCCATTTACTAATTTAACACCTAAAAAAGTCGCATCAATTATTCAGGATTTAAAAAACGGCATACAAATCGCTTCAATAGCTAGCAAACCAGCCAGTAAAATTCAGTTCATTCCTTCGGAAGAAAAAATGGTTTTCTTTAGAGATTATCAATTGGGGAATTCAATAGAAAATTTAAAATACTTAGATCCCAATGAAGTTTTAGACATTATTTCTGAAGCTCAACTTACCGGTCGTGGTGGTGCATTTTTTCCAACTGCACAAAAGTGGACGTATGGTAAAAACAATACAAGTGAATTAAAATATATTATTTGTAATGCCGATGAAGGTGAACCTGGAACGTTTAAAGACAAAGCACTTATCCAGAATTTACCTGGACTTATTATTGAAGGAATGATTATTTCGGCCTATATAAGTGGCGCACAAAAGGGGTTTATTTATTTACGTGCAGAATACAGCTATTTACTCGCTAAATTAAAAGCTACCTTAGTTAAATTTCAGAAGCATAATTTACTTGGAAAAAACATCTTAAAAATACCTAATTTCAATTTTGATATTGAAATTCAATTGGGTGCTGGCGCCTATGTTTGTGGTGCTGAAACCGCTTTAATAGAATCTTTAGAAGGAAAACGAGGAGAGCCAAGAATTAGAAACAGTTTTCCTACAGAAAGAGGTTTTAATAACCATGCTACCATTGTAAATAATGTGGAAACTTTTGCTATGGCTGCAAGAATTATTGAGTTGGGAAGTGAGTACATTTCAAAAATTGGTACAAAAAATAGTAAAGGCACCAAATTGTTAAGTGTTGCTGGTGATATTGCAAAGCCAGGTATTTATGAAATTGAATGGGGAACCACAGTGCAACAACTATTAGACCTTTGCCAAGCTACTGCTCCATATTATGTTCAAATAAGTGGTCCATCAGGTGAATGTATTAATGCTACTGAATTTAACCGTAAAATTTGCCAAGAAGATTTAGCCTGTGGTGGTTCGGTTATGATTTTTAATAGATCCCGAAGTATCCTTCAAATATTAGAAAACTTTATTCAATTCTTTAAAAATGAATCCTGCGGTAATTGTACGCCTTGCAGGGCCGGAAATCAAATTTTATATAAAAAAATAAAGAAAATAAAACAAGGAATTTCTACTTCCGAAGATTTAAGAGAAGTACAGCAGTGGGCACAAATTATGAAACTAACTAGCCGCTGTGGTTTAGGGCAGTTTTCTGGGCAAACTTTTAGCAAAGCAATAGATAAATTTAAAGATTATTTCAACTTAAAGGTCACTACTTGTAGCGATAATTGCAACGTTGAATTTGATATGGAACAAGCTATTTCTGATTATGAACAGGTAGTCAAAAACACACAATTATAGTTTAATCTTATGAACTATGGAAACAATAACATTTAAAATAGACGGAAGAGATTGTACTGCTGAAAAGGGGCAAAACTTAATAGAAGCAGCCAAACAAAACGGAATATTTATTCCAACCTTATGCCATTTTAAACACTTAAATCCGATAGGTAGTTGCAGGGTTTGTACGGTAAAAAATAGCGGGCGTACCATTGCTGGATGTACCTTAAGCGTTACCAAAGGAATGGATATTGAAGTAAATACACCTGAATTATTAGACGCAAGAAAAGCAGTTCTGGAAATGATGTTTATTGAAGGAAACCACTTCTGCCCTTCTTGTGAAAAAAGTGGCGATTGCGATATGCAAAATTTAGCTTATGAAACAGGCATTCGCTACACTCGTTTTCCACATTTATTTGTAGATAGAATTGTTGATGCACGTCCAAAACGCATAGCTGTTAATCAAAACAGGTGTATTAAATGCAAGCGCTGTATTGAAGAAGTTAAAACAAATGATGGCTATAAAGTATTTCACTTAACAGAAAGAGGGAACAAAACACAAGTTTCGGTTGATTATGAACAAGAAGCAAAACTTTCAGCAACACAAGCTGAACACGCCATGCATATTTGCCCTACAGGCTCCATTTTAGTAAAAGGCAAAACTTTTAGCAAGCCTTTTGGAGACCGTGCTTTTGATTATAAATTAGGAAGAAAAGATATTTTATTAAACGACATTAAAAAACACACAACTACAAATGGCACTAAAAAACGTATTGCAACCACATCATTAGCAGGTTGTTTTGGCTGCCATATGTCGTTATTAGATATTGATTTAGGTATTTTAGACGTTATTGAATTGGTTGACATCCACAAATCTCCTTTAACCGATATTAAAAAATTTACTGAACGTTGTGATATTGGCTTAATTGAAGGTGGTTGCTGTAATACCGATAATATTGAAGTGCTGCGCGAATTCAGAAAAAATTGTGACATTCTTATCTCAGTTGGTGAATGTGCTATTTGGGGCGGTTTGCCTGCAATGAGAAACACCTTTACGCTTGAAGCCTGTTTAAGTGAAGCTTATTTAAATTCTATGACCAGTGAAGAAGGAGAAACAATTATTCCCAATCACGAAGACATTCCGAAAATATTAAACAACGTATATGCAAATCACGATGTAGTAAAAATTGATTATCACATTCCTGGTTGTCCGCCAAATGCCAATCATATTTGGAATGTAGTAAAACATATTTTGTTTGAAGAAGAATATGCTATTGCCTATGCTGATTTTAAATATGATTAACTGAAAAAATTGAAACCATGAATAAAAGAAAAATAATTATAGAACCTGTTACTCGTGTTGAAGGACACGGTAAAGTAACCATTAAATTAGATGAAAACGGTAAAGTTGAAGATGCCTTTTTACATATTGTTGAATTTAGAGGTTTTGAAAAATTTATTCAGGGACATCCGTATTGGGAAGCGCCTGTTTTAGTGCAACGTTTGTGTGGTATTTGCCCTGTAAGTCATCATTTAGCTGCGGCAAAAGCCATCGATCAATTGGTAGGTGTTGATCCTAAAAATTTATCACCAACAGCTACAAAACTGAGAAGACTATTACATTACGGACAAGTTTTTCAATCGCATTCGTTACACTTTTTCTACTTGGCGTCACCTGATATTTTATTCGGAATAAATGCGCCTTCGGAAAAAAGAAATATTGTAGCGGTGGCTGCTCACAATAAAGAACTCGCCAAAAAAGGCATCTTAATGCGAAAATTTGGTCAGGAAATTATCAAGGCATTGGCAGGAAAAAAAATTCACGGAATTATGGCAGTTCCTGGTGGTGTGTATAAAACCTTTACTAAAGAAGAACGTACTTATTTTTTAGATGGAAAACAAATTCCGAATGTTGATACTATGATTCAATGGTCTAAAGAAATCATCGATTTTATTAAAAATTATCATACAGAAAATGCAGCGTGGATTGATAATTTTGCTTCCTACCCTTCCAACCATTTAGGATTGGTTGATTGCGAAACTGGAGCCTTAGAATTGTACGACGGAAGATTACGATCTGTAAATTCCGAAGGAGAAGAATTGCTAAATATTGAAGATCTTGAGTACCGAGACCATTTTAAAGAAGCTGTAGCTCCTTGGTCTTATTTAAAATTTCCATATATGACAAAATATGGAAGAGAAAAAGGTTGGAATCGAGTTGGCCCTTTAGCTAGAATGAATACGTGTTCACATATTACAACTCCCTTGGCTGAAATTGAACGTATCATTTTTAAAGGTTATACCAATAATCAACCTAATAATATGACCATGCACACGCATTGGGCACGCTTGATTGAAATGCTACATTGTGCTGAATTGATGAAAGAATTATTATTAGATGAAGAAATAATGGGAGACGATTTAGTGAGAGAAGGTACGCCAAGAAACAAAGGAATTGGAGTTATTGAAGCGCCAAGAGGCACCCTAATTCACGAATACCATACCAATGATAAAGGTTTAATTACAAAATGTAATTTAATTGTTTCAACCACACATAACAATGAAGCTATGAACCGTGGTGTACGTGCAGTTGCCAATGAAGTTTTAAGCGAGAAACCTGAAATAACAGAGCCTATGTTAAATCAAGTTGAAATGGCTATTAGAGCTTATGACCCTTGTTTAAGTTGCGCAACACATGCATTAGGGCAAATGCCTTTAATTGTTCAGTTAGAAGACAACCTAGGAAACTTAATTGATGAAAAAATTAGATAACACCCTAATTATTGGGGTAGGAAATAATACACGACAAGACGACGGACTTGGTTGGTGTTTTTTAGATAAATTGGAAAAGGATGACTTTAATCCTGAAAATTTACTCTATAAATACCAATTAATGGTTGAAGATGCTGAAATTATTTCAAAATATGAAACTGTTATTTTTGTTGATGCTTCTAAGGAACATTCAGCAAACGGATTTAAAATTGAACGGATTTTCCCTTCAGAACAAGTCGCTTTTTCAACACATGCAGTGCCTCCAGATCAAATTTTAAATTTATGTGCAACCATTTATCAAAAAAAGCCCAAAGCGTATGTAATTAAAATTGATGGTTATGAATGGGATTATAAAATTGAACTCTCTAAAGAAGCGGAAAAAAATTTAAATAACTCCATAAAAAGTTTTACCCAAGTACTTTTACCTAGAATTATAGCCAAAAAATAGTTTTAAAAAAATTTTATTATTCTCCAAAAGCTGTTAAAACTAGCTTGCGTGAACCACCATAATCTCTGTGTTCACATACATAAACGCCCTGCCAGGTTCCTAAATTTAAACGCCCTTTTGTAATTGGAATAGTTACTGAATTTCCTAATAAGGATGTTTTAATATGCGCTGGCATATCGTCAGGCCCTTCATAAGTATGTAAATAATAAGGTGCATTTTCGGGAACCATTTTATTGAAATGACTTTCAAAATCCACTCTAACCGTTGGGTCTGCATTTTCATTTATAGTTAAACTAGCTGAAGAGTGTTTGATAAAAACCTGTAATTGTCCAATTTCAATATTTTTCAACTCTGAAAATTGTTTCATTAATTCTTCTGTAATTAAATGAAAGCCTCTTTTTAACGGTCGTAATTGAATTTCTTTTTGATAAAATTTCATTAGCTAATTATTACATAGTTATATGTTTCACGTCAAGAATAGTTTTAAACTTATTTGACATGTTTTGTCTTTTTTACAAGGGTTAATAATACAAAAGATGCTATAAAGAAAATAGCTAAAAATAAGACACTCCATTGCATTGAACCCGTAACCGAAATTAAAAAACCAAATACCAACATTCCAAAAACAATGGCTATTTTTTCGGTAACATCATAAAAACTAAAATAGGTTGCATGGTCTGTTGTTTCGGGTAATAATTTAGAATAGGTTGAACGAGAAAGCGATTGTATGGCTCCCATTACCAAACCAATAAGCGCACCCAAACCATAAAAATAAACATTTACATTTTCTTGAGATTTATCTAATGAAAATGCAATTAAACAAACCAGAGCCCAAATTGAAATGGTAATTTTTAAAGCTGCTAAATTCCCAAATTTACTTGACAATCTAGAAAATATAAATGCGCCAAAAATAGCCACAAACTGAACTAAAAGTATCACAACA
>CBDUAL010000007.1:0-25269 GCA_965365125.1 uncultured Lutibacter sp. | reverse complement strand
AGAGTAGCATAGCGGATAACATCCGTCCAGCGTAAGTTGAGGACAAGTGCAACAGAAAGCAAGTACAGTTCGGCTGTAGTGAAACCAGGTAAACTCTATGCGGTGAAATGTCATGTATATTGAAATTTTAGAGTTACTCGCTTTATTTCAAGGGGTAGGCAGCTTGAGCTATAGAGTAATTTATAGCCTAGATAAATGATAAGAGCTTTTTTAAAGAACAGAATCCGGCTTACAGATCTACTTAATTTTTTTATTAAATCCTTAATAACTACAACGTTTTCGAAGACTTTATTTATTTATTATAAAAAAATAGGTATTTAATAATGTATATCTATAAAAATGTATGAGATATTATATTCCTTATATTTAAAAACATCCTTTTTTGTAACTTCGCTTGATTAAAATTTTATAACTAAAACTAAATAAATAGGGCTTTTGTTAATGATAAAATGAAAAGCTTCCACCCTAAATTTCTAGAAGTATTATGAACACTTATAAAGATTACATCAAGCAGATTGAAGAACGAAAAGGTCAAGGGCTTAACCCACAGCCAATTGATGGAGCTGAATTATTAAGCGAAATTATTGAGCAAATTAAAGATATAAATAATGTTTACAGAGAAGATTCTTTAAACTTCTTTATTTACAATGTTTTACCTGGTACAACAAGTGCTGCCAGTGTAAAGGCTAAGTTTTTAAAAGAGATTATTTTAGGTGAAGAAGTTGTTAAAGAAATTACACCAGCCTTTGCTTTTGAACAATTATCACATATGAAGGGAGGACCTTCCATAGAAGTGTTATTAGATTTAGCGCTTGGTAATGATGTGTCTATTGCAAAAGAAGCTGCAAAAGTGTTGAAAACTCAAGTATTCCTTTATGAAGCAGATACAGAGCGTGTAGAAAATGCATATAAAAGCGGAAATAAAATAGCTAAAGAGCTTCTAGAAAGCTATGCTAAGGCTGAGTTTTTTACAAAGTTACCTGAAGTAGATGAAGAAATAGAAGTGGTAACTTTTATTGCTGGTGTAGGAGATATTTCTACAGATTTACTGTCTCCAGGTGGCGATGCACATTCAAGATCAGATCGTGAGTTACACGGTCAATGTCTTTTTGAGCATAACAAAGATATGCAAAATGAACTTTTAGCATTAAAAGAGCAGCATCCAGATAAGAGAGTAATGTTAATTGCTGAAAAAGGAACTATGGGAGTGGGGTCTTCAAGAATGTCAGGTGTAAATAACGTGGCGTTATGGACAGGTGTTAAAGCTAGTCCTTATGTGCCATTTATTAATATTGCGCCTGTAATTGCAGGTACAAATGGTATATCTCCAATTTTCTTAACTACGGTAGGGGTAACAGGTGGTATAGGGTTAGATCTTAAAAACTGGGTAAAACAAAAAGATGCCGAAGGTAATACAGTTGTTGATGCAGATGGAGAACCTATTTTAAAACAAGAATATTCTGTAGAAACAGGTACTGTACTTACTATCAATACAAAAGAAAAGAAGCTTTATAACGGTAACAAAGAATTAAAAGATATTTCTGCAGCATTTACGCCTCAAAAAATGGAATTTATGAAAGCGGGCGGTTCTTATGCTGTTGTATTTGGAAAAAAATTGCAAACATTTGCATCTAAAGTTTTAGGTATTCCAGTTATACCTGTATTTGCAGCTTCAAAAGAGGTTTCTCATGAAGGGCAAGGATTGACAGCTGTTGAAAAAATATTTAATAAAAATGCTGTTGGAACAACTCCAGGCAAAGTTTTACACGCAGGATCAGATGTTAGAGTTGAGGTAAATATTGTAGGTTCTCAGGATACAACGGGGCTTATGACTTCTCAGGAGTTAGAGATGATGGCAGCAAAAATAATCTCACCTATTGTTGATGGCGCATACCAATCGGGTTGTCATACCGCTTCAGTATGGGACAATAAGTCTAAAGCCAATATTCCTAGATTAATGAAGTTCATGAACGACTTTGGTTTAATTACTGCGCGTGATCCTGAACATACATACAAACCAATGACCGACGTTATTCACAAGGTTTTGAATGATATTACTGTTGATGATTGGGCAATTATTATTGGGGGAGATTCGCATACAAGAATGTCTAAAGGTGTAGCTTTTGGTGCTGATTCAGGTACAGTTGCTTTAGCACTTGCAACAGGTGAAGCTTCAATGCCAATTCCTGAATCAGTAAAAGTTACCTTCAAAGGAGAAATGAAACCTTACATGGATTTTCGTGATGTGGTGCATGCAACTCAACAACAAATGCTTTCTCAGTTTGGAGGAGATAATGTGTTTCAAGGTAAAATTATTGAAGTCCATATTGGAACACTTACTGCCGATCAGGCATTTACTTTTACAGATTGGACTGCCGAAATGAAAGCGAAAGCTTCTATTTGTATTTCTGAAGATGATACCTTAATTGAATCTTTAGAGATTGCAAAAGGTAGAATCCAGATTATGATTGATAAAGGTATGGACAATAAACTTCAGGTTCTTAAGGGGTTAATAGCCATTGCAGATAAAAGAATTACTGAAATTAAATCAGGTGAAAAACCAGCTTTAACTCCTGATGCAAATGCAAAATATGCTGCGGAAGTGGTTATTGATTTAGACATTATTAATGAACCAATGATTGCTGATCCAGATGTTAACAATGAAGATGTTTCTAAACGATACACACACGATACAATTAGACCACTTTCTTTTTACGAAGGAACTAAAAAAGTAGATCTTGGTTTTGTTGGATCTTGTATGGTTCACAAAGGAGATATGAAAATTTTAGCTCAAATGTTGAAAAATATTCATGAGCAACAAGGTAAAGTTGAATTTAATGCACCATTAGTGGTAGCTCCACCAACATACAATATTGTTGATGAATTAAAGGCCGAAGGTGACTGGGATATTTTACAAAAATACTCAGGTTTCGAATTTGATGATAATGACCCTAAATCAACTGCCCGTACAGGATATGAAAATATATTGTATTTAGAAAGACCAGGTTGTAACTTGTGTATGGGGAATCAAGAAAAAGCAGAACCAGGAGATACCGTAATGGCCACTTCTACACGTTTGTTCCAAGGAAGAGTTGTTAAAGATTCTGGAGAGAAAAAAGGAGAATCGTTACTTTCTTCAACTCCAGTAGTAGTGCTCTCTACAATACTTGGTAGAACTCCAACTATTGAAGAATATGTAGCTGCTGTTGACGGAATTAACTTAACTAAATTTAAACCATCACATAAACTTTTAGTTAAATAACAAGGTTTAGAATGTATAAATTAAAAGGCTCAAGTTTTTCACTTGGGCCTTTTTTTATGTTGTATTTCTTTTATTTTTAAAATTAGTTAGCAGTATTTCAATAAGATTATTCCTTTTTGTATATTGTATCAATATTTTGAACAAATAAATAATAAAAATTATGGCTTTTGATATTGAAATGATAAAAGGTGTTTACTCTAGAATGATTGAAAGAGTGGATGCAGCAAAAACTATTGTTGGAAAACCTTTAACCTTAGCTGAAAAAATATTGTACAATCATCTTTGGGATGGAACTACAAATAAGGTATTTGTAAGAGGTAAAGATTATGTTGATTTTGCACCAGACCGAATTGCTTGTCAAGATGCAACTGCGCAAATGGCATTATTGCAATTTATGCAAGCAGGTAAAAGTAAAGTAGCAGTGCCTACCACGGTTCATTGCGATCATTTAATTCAAGCTAAAATTGGAGCAGATGCAGATTTACAAAATGCATTAAATACAAGTAGTGAAGTATTCAACTTTTTAGCTTCGGTATCTAATAAATATGGTATTGGTTTTTGGAAACCAGGGGCAGGTATTATTCATCAAGTAGTGTTAGAAAATTATGCTTTTCCGGGTGGAATGATGATTGGAACCGATTCACACACCGTAAATGCAGGTGGATTAGGTATGGTTGCTATTGGTGTTGGTGGTGCTGATGCTGTTGATGTTATGGCTGGTATGGCTTGGGAATTAAAATTCCCTAAATTAATAGGTGTAAAATTAACTGGTAAATTATCTGGATGGGCTACACCTAAAGATGTTATTTTAAAAGTTGCAGGTATTTTAACTGTAAAAGGAGGTACTGGTGCTATTGTTGAATATTTTGGTGAAGGTGCTAAAAACCTTTCTGCAACAGGCAAAGGCACTATTTGTAATATGGGTGCTGAAATTGGAGCAACAACTTCAACTTTTGGTTATGATGCTGCTATGGAACGTTATTTAAGGGCCACTGATAGAGCTGATATAGCTGATGCTGCAAATAAAGTAGCTGCTTACCTTACTGGTGATGACGAAGCTTATGCAAATCCAGAACAGTATTTTGACCAAGTTATTGAAATTGATTTAAATACTTTAAAACCTCATATTAATGGACCTTTCTCTCCAGATTTAGCTTCGTTTGCTGGTACAGATGTAAAAGCGAAAGCTGAAGCCAACGGTTGGCCTTTAAAAGTAGAGTGGGGGTTAATAGGTTCTTGCACAAACTCTTCTTACGAAGATTTATCTAGAGCAGCTTCTGTAGCAAAACAAGCGTTAGATAAAGGAATTGAAGTGAAATCTGAATTAGGAATCAATCCTGGTTCTGAACAAGTTCGTTTTACTGCTGAAAGAGATGGTTTGTTAGGAATATTTAAAGCTTTGGGAGCAAAGATTTTTACAAATGCTTGCGGACCGTGTATTGGTCAATGGGCGCGTTATTCTGATCCTAAAAATGCACCTAAAAATTCAATTATACATTCTTTCAACAGAAATTTTGCTAAACGTGCTGATGGAAATCCAAACACACATGCTTTTGTAACTTCTCCTGAATTAGTCGCTGCTATTGCAATTTCGGGGCGTTTAGATTTTGATCCAACTAAAGATATATTAATCAATAAAAATGGTGAAGAAGTGCTACTAGACGAGCCAACAGGTTTTGAACTACCTCCAAAAGGTTTTGATGTTGATGATCCTGGTTTTGTACCTGCAATGGCCGATGGTTCAGGTATTCAAGTTGTAGTAAGTCCAGATTCGGAAAGATTGCAATTATTAACGCCATTTGAGCCAATAGGAGATGAAATAAAAGGAGCGAAATTATTAATTAAAGCTTTCGGAAAATGTACTACAGATCATATCTCTATGGCCGGACCTTGGTTGCGTTTCCGTGGGCATTTAGATAATATTTCTAACAATTGTTTAATAGGAGCTGTGAATGCTTTTAATAAAAAAACAGATGCTGTTAAAAATCAATTAACAGGTGTGTATGGGCCAGTACCAGCAACGGCAAGAGCTTACAAAGCTGCTGGAGTTAAATCTGTAGTTGTTGGAGATCATAACTATGGCGAAGGCTCTTCTCGTGAGCATGCCGCAATGGAGCCGCGTCATTTAGGTGTTGTTGCCGTTATTGTAAAATCATTTGCTCGTATTCATGAAACTAATTTAAAAAAGCAGGGAATGCTTGGTTTAACTTTTGAAAATGAAGCAGATTATGATTTAATTCAAGAAGATGATACGTTAAATTTTCTAAATTTAAATGAGTTTACACCTGGTAAACAATTACAACTAGAATTGGTTCATGCTAATGGAAGTAAAAATAGTATCATGTTAAATCATACCTACAATCAAGGTCAAATAGATTGGTACAATGAAGGTTCTGCTTTGAATCTAATTAAAAAGGAAAATGCTTCATAAAAAGTAGAAGTGCTTTTGGTAAAATATAAAATTAGCTAAATTTTATAGCTGATTTTATATTTTTCAACTGAAATAAATAATTATAAAAAGTTGATTCACAGATTAAAAAATATAATTTAACATACAAATTTATTAATTTTCTAACGTTTTTGTGAAAAAATACCAAAAGACCATTATTTTTTGTAACTTTTTAAACTAATTTTTGAATGATAAAATCTTATTTTTTTAAAATGAATCATTCATTTTTAATGTTATAAATAATACAATTTTAAAAGATTATATGAAAGCCTTATTTTATACAAAAGAGTTTCCCCCTTATGTTTATGGTGGTGCGGGTGTTGTTGTTGAATATTTAGCAACAGAATTAGAAAAATTAATGGAAATTGATATTAAGTGTTTTGGAGATCAAGATTCAAGCACAGGAAATATGTCCGTGAAAGGATTTCCGTATGACAACCCAATTTTTGAGCAATCAGATGATAAATTAAAGGCTGTATTTAATAGTTTAAGCACTTGCCTTCATATGAATGCAGAAGTTCTAGATGCTGATATAGTTCATTGTCATACATGGTATGCTCATTTTGCAGGTATTATTGCTAAATTATGTTACGGTATACCGTTAGTAATTACAACCCACTCTTTGGAGCCTTTAAGGCCTTGGAAAAGAGAGCAACTGGGTAGAGGTTACGATGCTTCATCTTGGGTTGAAAAAACAGCTATTGAAATGGCTGATGCATTGATAGCAGTTTCAGAAGAAACCAAAGTTGACGTATTAAATTATTTTAATGTAGATGAAAGTAAAGTAAAAGTAATTTACAACGGAATAAATTTAAAACAATATGTGGTAACTAACGAAACTTCAACCCTAGAAAGATATGGAATTGACCAATTAAAACCATTTGTGCTTTTTGTAGGTAGAATTACAAGACAAAAAGGAATTATACATTTAGTAAATGCTATTAAATATATTGATCCAGATACGCAAGTAGTTTTATGTGCAGGAGCGCCTGACACCCCTGAAATTGCTAAAGAAATGGAAGAAAGTGTTAATGAAGTTAAAAAAATACGAAAAAATGTAATTTGGATTGATGAAATGTTGGAAAAAGAAGAGGTGATTCAATTGTATTCTCATGCCGATGTTTTTTGCTGTCCATCAATTTACGAACCTTTCGGAATTATAAATATTGAAGCAATGGCTTGTAATACCGCTGTTGTAGCGAGTGCTGTTGGTGGAATTAAAGAAGTGGTAGTTCACGAAGAAACAGGGCTGTTAATTCCGTTAGAACAACAATCAGAAGCGCCATTTGAACCTATAAATCCTGATAAATTTTCTAAAGATTTAGCTGATGGTGTAAATAAATTGGTTCAAAATAAAGAATTAAGAGAAAAAATGGCGTTAAACGGAAGAAAAAGAGTAGAGGAATCTTTTGACTGGGTAGCTATTGCAAAACAAGTAGAAGAACTTTATAAATCTTTAATAAAATAAGAGGTTCTAAACTAAATTTAATAATAAACTTATACAAATTAATAAAAAAAAATAATTATGTCAGGAAGTAAAGTCTTAGCAATTATATTAGGAGGAGGTCAAGGGTCTAGGCTTCACCCTTTAACAGAAACTAGATCTAAACCTGCAGTTCCAATTGCTGGAAAATATCGTTTAGTAGATATCCCAATTTCAAACTGTATCAATTCAAATATTAAAAGAATGTTTGTATTAACGCAATTTAATTCAGCTTCTTTAAACAGACATATAAAAAACACCTACCATTTTAGTTTCTTTAGTTCCGCTTTTGTTGATGTATTGGCTGCAGAGCAAACTCCAGAAAATAAAGGTTGGTTTCAAGGAACAGCTGATGCAGTTCGTCAAAGTATGCATCATTTTAAAGCATTAGATTACGATCATATGTTGATTCTTTCTGGAGATCAATTATACCAAATGGATTTTAATGAATTAGTAGATAAACATATTAAAAGTAAGGCTTCAATTTCATTAGCAACCATTCCTGTAAATGCAAAAGACGCTACTTCATTTGGTATTTTAAAAACAAATGATAAAAATGTAATTACTTCTTTTATTGAAAAACCAGCTGCGGAATTATTGCCAGAATGGACATCACCAGTTAGTGATGAAATGAAGGAAGAAGGAAGAGATTATTTAGCTTCTATGGGTATTTATTTATTCAATAGAAAGTTGTTAGAAGATTTAATGGCAGATAAAAGTAATATTGATTTTGGAAAAGAAATTATCCCTCAAAATATTGATAAAGTAAAAGTAATAAGTCACCAATTTGAAGGTTATTGGACAGATATTGGAAATATTGATTCTTTCTTTGAAGCAAATTTAGGTTTGGCAGCCGATTTCCCTAAATTTGATTTATACAGCAAGGATAAAAGAATTTATACAAGAGCTCGCATGTTACCTACAACTAAAGTGTCTGGAACAAATTTGGATAAAACAGTTATTGCCGAAGGATGTATTATTAATGCTGGTAAAATTGAAAACTCTGTGATAGGTATTAGATCTAGAATTGATAAAGAGTCAACGGTTATTAATACGTATATGATGGGGAGCGATTTCTATCAACCTTTAGAAGATATTATTGATGAGAATAAAGTGTCTATGGGAATTGGAAAACGTTGCTTCATAAAAAATGCAATTTTAGATAAAAACTGCTTTATTGGTGATGATGTTCGCATAAAAGGAGGTAGGCATTTACAAGATGCTGAAACGGATAGTTATGCGATAAGAGATGGAATTGTGGTAATTAAAAAAGGTGCTATAATACCTAATGGATTTACAATTTAAATAATAATTTACAGGAAATTAATTAAAATGAAGAATCAGAAAAGAGTTGTTATTGAAAACATACATCCACAATTAAATAATGGTGACTTTTATATAAAACGTGTTGTAAACGAAATTGTTTCCGTTTCTGCAGATGTGTTAGTTGACGGTCATGATGTAATTGCCGCATCAGTTTTATACAAACATGAGAAGGCTAAGAATTGGCAAGAGGCCCGAATGATTTCGCTTCAAAATAATTATTGGACAGCTTCTTTTACTGTTGAAAAACAAGGCTTTTATGAATATAAAGTTGCTGGCTGGGTTGATTATGCTTTAAATTGGCAACACGGTATTGAACGTAAAATTGATGATAAGCAACATGTCTCTTCAGAGTTGTTAGAAGGAATTGAATATTTAAAAAATATCTTAACAAAAGTATCAACTTCTGAAAAAAAATATTTAAAAGATTTAATCGAAATTTTTGCAGAGCCAACTAGTTATTTACAAGCTGTAACTGAAGCTGTAAGTACAAAATTACACAACATATTTACAAAGTATCCTGAGAAAAAATTAATCAATACTTCAAAAGTATATCAAGTTTATGTAGATAGATTAAAAGCTAGATTTAGTACTTGGTATGAATTTTTTCCTAGGTCAGCATCTCAAACTGAAAATGCACACGGTACTTTTAAAGACTGTGAAAAATTACTGCCTCGTGTTTCAAATATGGGGTTTGATACCTTGTATTTTCCACCAATTCATCCAATAGGTGAAGTAAATAGGAAAGGAAAAAATAATACTACAGAAGCTTTTGAAGGTGATGTTGGATCTTGTTGGGGTATTGGTTCAAAAGATGGCGGACATAAAGCAATTCATCCTGAACTGGGTAGTGTTGAAGATTTTAAATCGTTAATTAAAAAAGCAAAAGATTTAAATATTGAAATAGCAATGGATTATGCTTTGCAGGCTGCTCCAGATCATCCTTGGGTAAAAGAACATCCAGAGTGGTTTAAATGGAGACCCGATGGAACGGTCCAATATGCTGAAAATCCTCCAAAAAAATACCAAGATATTTTACCTATTTACTGGGAAAGTAAAGATTTTAAAAAATTATGGGACGAGTGTTTAGATACTTTGTACTATTGGATTAATTGTGGAATTAATGTTTTTAGAGTAGATAATCCACATACAAAACCTTACTATTTTTGGAATTGGATTATAGCCGAAGTTAAAGCCAAGCATCCTAATGTTTTATTTTTAGCTGAAGCGTTTACCATGCCAAAAGTAATGCAACAATTAGCAAAACATGGATATTCGCAATCGTACACCTATTTTACTTGGAGAAATAACAAGTTTGAATTAACCGAATATGTTGAAGAATTAACAAAAACAGATCAAAAAGAGTATATGCGTCCAAATTTTTGGCCAAATACACCTGATATTAATCCATTTCACTTACAAGGAGCCAATGAATCAAAGTATTTACAACGTTATGCTTTAGCAGCCACTTTAAGTTCAAATATTGGAATTTACGGACCTGTTTTTGAGCAAATGATTAGTGAACCTATTATTGGGAAAGAAGAATATTTAAACTCAGAAAAATTTCAAATTTGTAATTACGATTGGTCAAAAGAAAATAAAATTACGCGTTCTATTACAAAAATTAACAGTATTCGTTCTCAACATGAAGCACTTCAGCAAACAAATAACATACGCTTTTGCGCTATAAATAACGATCATTTAATTGCCTTTTATAAATGGAACGATGCTAAAACTAGCAAGTTGTTAATTATTATTAATTTAGATGAGCACCATTCTCAGCAAGGCATGTTACAACTACCTTTAGAAAATTTAGGTATTGGTCACGGGCACACTGTAAAAGTAACAGATTTAATTACAGATAACACCTATTATTGGCAAGATGAATGGAATTTTGTTGAGTTGCATCCATCGTTGCCTTTTCATATATTTACTGTAGATAAATAAAAAAGTATGTCAAAAGAACCAACTGTTGCTAAATACAATTTTGATGTTCCTTGGGAAAAACTTTTAGAAAATAAAGATTTTCTAAAAGTTTTTTTATCAGATGTTCTTGAACAATATATTGTTAAGCAGCGTTGGTATGGTGGTAAATCTAGTAAAATAAAATACATTGAACTTTCTGAATATTTTAGAATTCAACAAAATGATGAGGTTTATTTTGGATTGATTTTAGAGGTCGATTTTATTGAAGCATTTTACCATCATTATTTTATTCCTATCGCATTTGTTTCTGATGAAACTTTTGCAAAAAAAGATCGAATTTTACCTGTAAGCATCAAAAATCAGGAAGGTTTTATTATTGACGCTGTAAATTTAGAAGCATTTCGAAAATTAGTTTTTGAACGTATAGTAAATGCAGAAGCAATTGATAAAACAAAAGTTCAGTACCATAAAAGCGATTTATTTTCAAACATTACTTACGAATCTTCTGGATTTTTAGGACTTGAACAAAGTAATACTTCACTTATTTTTAATGAAAAATATGTATTAAAGTTTTTTAGAAGAATTTTCTCAAATAAAAATCCCGATTATGAAATGAATCGGTTTTTAACTGAAAAAAAGGATTTTAAAAACACACCCAAATATTTTGGAAGTATTAATTTTATTCAAAAAGAAACAGATCTTGTAACTATAGCGGTAATGCAAGAATTAATACCTAATGAAGGAGATGCTTGGCAAATTTTTCTGAAGGAAATTGATAAAGTATTTAGCACACTCAAGGAAAAAAATATTGATATCAATAATTTACCTGAACCTGAACTTTACCAACGATTACGAATTCACGAGATTCCGCATAGAATTATAGATTGGGCAGGATTAAATTTATTTTTGAAATTAAAGGTTTTAGCTAAAAGAACAGCCGAAATGCATATTAATTTAGGGTCTGAATTTGAAGATACTGCTTTTACACCAACGCATTTTAATGGAGATTATGAAGTATGGTTAAAAAACAGAATGATTTACCAATTTCAGAACAGGTTAAATATTATTGAAAATAATTTAGACAAGTTAGAAGGTTATAGTTTAGAAATGGCGAAAGATTTATTAAGTAAAAAAAGCCTAATAAGAAGCAAGTTCTTAAATTTTGACTGGAAAAAATTAAAAGGCGAACGTATTAGAATTCACGGCGATTATCATTTGGGTCAAATACTAGTGCAACAAGATGATTTTTACATACTTGATTTTGAAGGAGAGCCTGAAAGTACCATTAGAGATCGTCAGGTAAAACAACCTCCAATGAAAGATGTTGCAGGTTTATTTAGGTCTTTTCACTACGCTATTTATGCTACAATTTTTAATAACAAAGACAAATATAAGTATCCTCAAGAAGAATTGTTTAAAGCAGCAGAATTGTTGTATGGTTACTTTACAGGTGTGTTTTTAGGCACGTATGTTTTTAGAGTACAACAAGCTAATTTAAACATTGGATATAGCCAAGAGCGAAATTTTATTTTAGAATATTGCTTGTTAGAAAAAGCAGTATACGAGCTTGGCTACGAATTAAATTCACGCCCATCATGGGCAGTTATTCCCTTAAAAGGAATTTCAAATCTTATTAATAATTAATTTATTTATGACAAACGTACAATCATATAGTCTTTTTACAGATTTTGATATTTCATTATTTAAAGCTGGTAAACATTATCGCTTATATGAAAAATTTGGTTCGCATGTAACAACTGTTAATGGGGTAGAAGGCACCTATTTTGCAGTTTGGGCACCTACAGCAAATCAAGTTTCAGTAATTGGTGATTTTAATTTTTGGACTGATGCAGAACATAAACTAAATGTACGCTGGGATTCTTCAGGTATTTGGGAAGGGTTTATTCCAAACGTAGCAAAAGGAACCACGTATAAATATAAAATTCATTCAAATAATCAAGGGTATATTTCAGAAAAAGCGGACCCTTATGCACGTAGAAGCGAGCACAACCCTAAAACAGCTTCAATTGTTTGGGAAGACGACTATAAATGGAAAGATAATAAATGGCTAAAAAACAGAAAAAAACACAATGCTTTAGATGCACCATATTCTGTTTATGAAGTGCATTTGGGTTCTTGGAAAAGACATGCTACAGAAGATCGATTTTTATCGTATGTAGAATTGGCTGATGATTTAGTAAACTATGTAAAAGAAATGAATTTTACACATGTAGAATTAATGCCAATTATGGAGTTTCCTTATGACCCATCTTGGGGATACCAAATAACAGGTTATTTTGCACCAACTTCTCGTTTTGGTTATCCTGAAGAATTTAAATTTTTAGTAGATAAACTGCATGAAAACGGTATTGGAATTATCTTAGATTGGGTGCCATCTCACTTTCCTGAGGATGCTCACGGTTTAGGTTATTTTGATGGCTCAGAATTATATGAACATCCAGATAAACGCAAAGGATATCACCAAGATTGGAAAAGTTTAATTTTTAATTATGAGCGAAATGAAGTTCGTTCCTTTTTAATAAGCAACGCTATTTTTTGGTTAGATCAATTTCACGCTGATGGACTCCGTGTTGATGCAGTAGCTTCAATGTTATTTTTAGATTACTCACGTAAAGATGGTGAATGGGAACCAAATATGTATGGAGGTAATGAAAACTTAGCCGTTATTTCATTATTAAAAGAATTGAATGAAGAAGTATATAAATCCTTTCCAGATGTACAAACCATAGCTGAAGAATCAACAGCGTTTCCAATGGTATCAAAACCAACTTCAATGGGTGGTTTAGGCTTTGGAATGAAATGGATGATGGGATGGATGCACGATACGTTGGAGTATTATTCAAAAGATTCAATTTACAGACAATATCATCAAAATGAAATTACATTTAGTTTGGCGTATGTATTTACAGAAAACTTTATGTTACCGCTTTCTCATGATGAAGTTGTATATGGTAAAAAATCTATTTTAGGAAGAATGCCAGGTGATGAATGGCAACGCTTTGCAAATTTAAGGCTGTTATACGGTTATATGTTTACGCACCCAGGAACTAAATTATTGTTTATGGGAGGTGAATTTGGTCAATACAACGAGTGGGATTTTGAAAGTAGTTTAGATTGGCATTTGTTAGAATTTGAACCACACCAAAAATTAAAAACATTTTACAAAGAATTAAATAAATTTTACAGGGAAACACCTTCACTTTTTGAAAAAGGATTTGTTAGCGAAGGTTTTGAATGGATTAGTTATGAAGACAATACCAATTCAGTTATTTCATATATTAGAAAAGGAAATAATCCAGAAGATGATGTAATTGTTGTTTGTAATTTTACACCAAAAGTTCAAGAAAACTATTTAATAGGAGTACATAGAAGTGGTAAATTAAAAGAACAGTTTAATAGTGATGCCGAAAAATTTGGTGGAAGTGGAATTGTAAATCCGCATCAAATTCCCGTTAAAAAGTTACCTTGGAATGGAAAAAAATATTCAGCCCAATTAACGTTACCACCGTTAGGAATAACTATTTTAAAGTTAAAATAGCACACAAACTTAATTTAAGTAATAGAACGCTTGATATTTTATAAAATTTATAAAATATCAAGCATTTTTTTCATTAAAAGAAATGGTATTAAATTATTAAATTTAGTACGTTTGCATTTATTTGATTACTACTAGCTTATGATTTTAAATACAGAATTAGAATACAAAGGAAATTTATTTCCAACAAAGATTGTCTTTTATAAAAAAGATGTTGACACGTTATATTTTAAAAGTGAAAATGGAGTTGCGCTACAAGTTATTGTGCAGAGAGATAGTGTTTTAAGATTTCGTTTTGCAACTACAGCCATTTTTGAAAAAGATTTCTCGTATGGTATTACAAAGTATGCAAGTAAGGGATATAACCGTTTAGACATAGATGAAGATGATGATAATTATATTATTACAACATCTAAATTAATTTGTCATATATCTAAATTAGATATGCGTACTGCAATTTTTGACGCAAAAGATAACTCACTTATTTGTGAAGATGAACTAGGATTTCATTGGGAGGAGTTTTATGAAGAAGGAGGCGATGTCGTAAAAATGTCTAAAACTTCACAAGAAGGGGAAAGTTATTACGGCTTAGGAGATAAACCAGTAGATGTTAATTTAAAAGGAAAACGATTTGAGAATTGGGTAACAGATTCTTATGCTTACGGTAGAGGATCAGATCCTATTTATAAAACAATACCGTTTTATTTGGGAGTACACCATAAAAAAGCATACGGAATATTTTTTGACAATACTTTCCGGTCATTTTTTGATTTTAGTAAAGAAAAAAGAAACGTAACCAGTTTTTGGGCTGAAGGTGGAGAAATGAATTATTATTTCATTTATGGACCTGAAATGTCTGAGGTTGTGTCAAATTACACTGATTTAACAGGGCGTCCACAACATATTCCACCACTTTGGGCATTAGGTTTTCACCAATGTAAATGGAGCTATTATCCAGAAAGTAAAGTTAAAGAAGTTACCAGTAAATTTAGAGAATTAAAAATTCCTTGCGATGCTATTTATTTAGACATTGATTATATGGAAGGATTTAGATGTTTTACTTGGAATAAAGAGTATTTCCCAGACCCTAAAAGAATGGTAAAAGAATTAGCTGATGATGGTTTTAAAACCGTAGCTATTATTGATCCAGGAATAAAAATTGATAATGATTATAGTGTTTATAAAGAAGCACTTGAAAATGATTATTTCTGTAAACGTGCAGATGGTGCTTATATGAAGGGGAAAGTTTGGCCTGGAGAATGTTATTTTCCAGATTTTACAAATCCAGAAGTTCGAGAATGGTGGTCTGAATTGTTTAGAGAATTAATTGAAGACATTGGTGTGAAAGGAGTTTGGAATGATATGAATGAACCTGCCGTAATGGATGTTCCAGGTAAAACATTCCCAAAAGATGATCGTCATGATTATGATGGAAACCCTTGTAGTCATAGAAAAGCACACAATATTTATGGTATGCAAATGGCTCGAGCAACTTACCATGGCTTAAAAAAGTTTTCATATCCTAAGCGCCCTTTTGTTATTACAAGATCAGCTTATTCAGGTACACAACGTTATACTTCAACATGGACAGGTGATAATGTAGCAACTTGGGATCACTTATCATTAGCAAACAACCAAGCACAACGTATGTGTATGTCTGGTTTTTCTTTTGTGGGATCTGATATTGGTGGATTTGCAGAACAGCCAAATGGTGAATTATTTACTCGTTGGATTCAATTAGGTGTGTTTCACCCATTTTTTAGAGTTCATTCAAGTGGAGACCACGGCGACCAAGAACCTTGGACATTTGGTACAACATTAACAGATATTGTTCGAAAATTTATTGAAATTAGATACCAGTTATTACCTTATTTATACACCGCCTTTTGGAAATATGCTGGGGAAGGCATTCCAATTTTAAAATCGTTAGTGCTTTTTGATCAAGAAGATCCAAACACGCATTATAGAAATGATGAATTTATATTTGGTGAAAAAATATTGGCCTGTCCAATTTTAGAGCCAAATGCAAAAGGGAGAAGAATGTATTTTCCTAAAGGAAGATGGTATAATTTCTGGGACAATTCAATTGTTGAAGGAGGTGAAGAAATTTGGGTAGACGCCGATATTGATAGTATGCCAATTTTTGTAAAGGAAGGAGCAATCATTCCTAAATATCCAATTCAACAATATGTAGGTGAAAAAGAAATAGAACAACTAGAATTAGATGTTTACTATAAAAAAGGGAAAGTATCTTCTGAAGTGTATGAAGATGCTCAAGATGGATACGATTATAAGAAAGGACGTTATAGTTTAAGAAACTTTACACAAGTAGGAAAGAAGCACTCTCTAATTATTCAACAGTTTAAATCAGGTAAATTCACTACAACCTACAATACGTTTAAAGTAAACATTCACGGTTTGCCATTTACTATTAAAAGTATACAGGTTGATAATGAGGAAGTTGATGTTAAATTGTCAAACGGAGATGTTACTTTAGAAGTAACAAAAGAATTTAGAGAATTACATATTATTGGATAAATAATAAATAGTTAAAACTAAAGGGTTTCTTGTAATAAGAAGCCCTTTTTTTGTAAGTTTTTTTTAAATTTACGTCTTATTAAAAAGGAACAAAAAAAAGATTTATGGAGAAAATATGGTACTTAGAAAACGTTAATTTATTTAATATTTTATGTCCGCATAAATATGCTGAGTATAAAGATTGTCATAATTTTAAAAATTATGGTAAAAGCGATTATGTGTATTTTGAAGATGATGCCTGTACTAAAGTTTTTTTAATAGATAAAGGAAAAGTAAAACTAGGTTATTATACTTCAGAAGGAAAAGAAGTAGTGAAATCAATTCTAGGTAAAGGTGAATTATTTGGCGAAAAAGCCATTTTAGGAGAAGAAAAAAGAAATGAGTTTGCGCAATCTATAGATAGTAATACTACAATTTGTCCAATAGGCGTTAATACATTGCATGATTTAATGAGAGACAATCAAACCTTCACATTAAAAATATATAAATTTATTAGTTTTAGAATTAAAAGGTTAGAACGTCGTTTACAAATTTTATTATTTAAGGATGTGAAAACACGCTTTTTAGAATTTTTAGAAGAGTTGTGTGAAGATCACGGAGTTGGTTGTAAAGAAACAGGAGGAATGGTTATAGATCACCCTTATACTCAAAAAGATATAGCAAGTTTAATAGGTACTTCAAGACCTACTTTAAATTTGGTAATGAATGAATTAAAAGAAGCAGGAGTTATTAAATTTAAAGGAAAACAAATACTTTTTTTAAAAGAATCAGCTTAGTGTAAGCTAGCTAACATTTTAGTACTTCAAACTACAATACATTTGCCATATAACAATTTAAAAAATATTAAAAATGGCAAAAATTAAAGTATTATTTAGTTTACTAGCGTTGGGATTAGCTTTTGCATCTTGTGATGATAATGATGATACCCCAAAGTTTAAAGATTTAAGTTTAAACATTTCTGGATTAGAAGATTTAGGAAATGATTATGTGTATGAAGGATGGATAATTGTAGATGGAGCACCAGTTACTACAGGAAGATTTTCTGTAGATGCATCAGGAAAACTATCTCAAGAATCATTTTCATTAGATTATGATGATGTATCTGAAGCATCAACATTTATTTTAACTATTGAACCAGCTGTTGGAGATGATCCAGCACCAAGTGCGGTTCATATTTTAGCTGGAGATTTTAGCGGGAAATCTGGAAGTTTAAGTATTGCGCATGCTGCAGCCTTAGGAAATGATTATACTTCAGCAGCAGGTAAATACATTTTAGCAACACCAACAGATGATGTAGATACCAATGAAAATAGTGGTATTTGGTTTTTAAGTTTGGCATCTGGTGCTCCAGCAGCAGGACTAGATTTACCAACATTACCTGATGGATGGAAATATGAGGGTTGGGCAGTAATTAATGGAAGTCCAGTTTCTACAGGAACATTTACAGCAGTTGATGCAGCTGATGATTTTAGCGGGTTTAGTGGTTCAAAATCAGGACCTCCTTTTCCAGGTGAAGACTTTTTATTAAATGCTCCAAGCGGATTAACTTTTCCAACTGATCTTGCAGGTGGTGTAGCGGTAATTTCAATTGAACCTTATCCAGATAATAGTGCAGCACCTTTTTTGTTAAAGCCTTTAGTAGGAAATATTGCAGTAGGGGCAACCGATCACACAACTTATAATATGGGACAAAATTTAAAATTCCCAACAGGAACTGTTTTAAGATAATTTAATTCAATTCAGTTCTAGTGAAAGCGATGTTACAATGTAGCATCGCTTTTTTGCTTGTAAGTAAATTACTAAAATTTAAGCTATAATTATAAAATAAAAATCACGGAGTTGGTTGTAAAGAAACAGGAGGAATGGTTATAGATCACCCTTATACTCAAAAAGATATAGCAAGTTTAATAGGTACTTCAAGACCTACTTTAAATTTGGTAATGAATGAATTAAAAGAAGCAGGAGTTATTAAATTTAAAGGAAAACAAATACTTTTTTTAAAAGAATCAGCTTAGTGTAAGCTAGCTAACATTTTAGTACTTCAAACTACAATACATTTGCCATATAACAATTTAAAAAATATTAAAAATGGCAAAAATTAAAGTATTATTTAGTTTACTAGCGTTGGGATTAGCTTTTGCATCTTGTGATGATAATGATGATACCCCAAAGTTTAAAGATTTAAGTTTAAACATTTCTGGATTAGAAGATTTAGGAAATGATTATGTGTATGAAGGATGGATAATTGTAGATGGAGCACCAGTTACTACAGGAAGATTTTCTGTAGATGCATCAGGAAAACTATCTCAAGAATCATTTTCATTAGATTATGATGATGTATCTGAAGCATCAACATTTATTTTAACTATTGAACCAGCTGTTGGAGATGATCCAGCACCAAGTGCGGTTCATATTTTAGCTGGAGATTTTAGCGGGAAATCTGGAAGTTTAAGTATTGCGCATGCTGCAGCCTTAGGAAATGATTATACTTCAGCAGCAGGTAAATACATTTTAGCAACACCAACAGATGATGTAGATACCAATGAAAATAGTGGTATTTGGTTTTTAAGTTTGGCATCTGGTGCTCCAGCAGCAGGACTAGATTTACCAACATTACCTGATGGATGGAAATATGAGGGTTGGGCAGTAATTAATGGAAGTCCAGTTTCTACAGGAACATTTACAGCAGTTGATGCAGCTGATGATTTTAGCGGGTTTAGTGGTTCAAAATCAGGACCTCCTTTTCCAGGTGAAGACTTTTTATTAAATGCTCCAAGCGGATTAACTTTTCCAACTGATCTTGCAGGTGGTGTAGCGGTAATTTCAATTGAACCTTATCCAGATAATAGTGCAGCACCTTTTTTGTTAAAGCCTTTAGTAGGAAATATTGCAGTAGGGGCAACCGATCACACAACTTATAATATGGGACAAAATTTAAAATTCCCAACAGGAACTGTTTTAAGATAATTTAATTCAATTCAGTTCTAGTGAAAGCGATGTTACAATGTAGCATCGCTTTTTTGTTATATTTGTAAGTAAGTTTAGATGTAAAAAAACAACGATCATTATAAAACAAAGTGTATGAATAAAATTTTCAATAAAAAAAAATTCTCAACATCAAATATTATATTCCTTATAGTTGCTGCATTGTTACTTTATCCTCCTTCAAGAGAATGGTTTCAACGTCAAATAGCCTTTTCTCCTTCAGTAAATACTGTTGAAGAATCTGAGAAAATTGACACGTATAATTGGAGTTTAAATGGATTAAATACTGAAGATATTCATTTTTCTGATTTAAAAGGAAAAGTAGTTTTTGTGAATTTTTGGGCAACTTGGTGTCCGCCATGTAGAGCCGAAATGCCTATGATTCAAAAATTATACAACGATTATAAAGACAGAGTAGCCTTTGTTTTTGTAACCAATGAAAATTGGCCAACGGTAAAAAAGTTTTATAGTAAGAATAGCTATAATTTACCTACTTATAATTCAATAAGTAGTCCACCAAATAAATTTAGTGAGACAAATAGCATTCCTGCCACGTATTTATTAGATAAAGAAGGGAATATTTTAATAAAAAAAACCGGGGCTGCTGATTGGGATAGTGATAAAGTAAGAAGTTTACTTGATGAATTAATAACAAAATAACGAGTGTGGTGTTCGTAAAAAGGTTGATGATGTTTTTATAGTTGTCGTTTTTTAAATGTATAACATCAATATCGAAAATAGATATTGATAAACTCAATAATATGAACTGTTGCTAAAACAATAAATTTAAATATCGTAAAATTGCATTTTAATGCCCGTGTAATAAGATGAGTCATAAAAAACATTGTAATATTCCTATTTTTATTCCTGAACTAGCCTGTCCGCACCAATGTGTATTCTGTAATCAGGAAAAAATAAGTAACACATTTTCTGTACCTACGCCAAATGAAATAGGTAAAACAATAGACAGTTATCTCGAAACGATACCTGCAGGCACTAAAATTAATATTGCTTTTTTTGGAGGTAGTTTTACAGGCATACCTGAAGCGGAAATGATCAGCTATTTAAAAGTCGCGCATATCTATGTGAAAACGGGTAGCGTTCAAGGTATTCGTATTTCTACAAAACCAGATTATATTACAAATCCAATTTTAGATATTTTGGAACAATATGGTGTTACAGCTATCGAGTTAGGTGCGCAATCTACAAACGATAAGGTTTTAGTGAAATCGGGGAGAGGTCATAAGTTTGACGCTATTGAAAATGCGGTGAAACTCATTCGCAAGAGGAATTTTGAATTAGGTTTACAGATGATGTTAGGTTTACCTTATGATACATTAGAATTAGCATTGCAGACAGCCAGAGATATTGTTCGTTTAAAAGCAGATACAACTCGTATTTATCCTACAGTAGTTGTTGAAGGTACTGTTTTAGAGAAAATGTATAAAAAAGGAGAATACCAAGTTCTTTCAATGAAAGATGCTATTAGTTGGAGTAAAGAAGTATTAAAAATATTTAATGAAGCAGGAGTTAAAGTGTTAAGAGTTGGCTTGCATCCTTCAGAAGAATTAGAACTGGGTAAATCATTAGTTGCTGGACCTATCCACCCTTCGTTTAAAGAAATGGTCTTATCTGAATTATGGAGTGATCTTTTAGAGGATAAACAACTAAATAAAGGGAAATCTACCATTAAAGTAGCTCAAAATCAATTGAATTATGCTATTGGATATAAAGGGGTAAACAGAAATTCACTTCACAAAAACGGGTATGAAATTAAATTTATAGCCGATAAATCACTAAAAGATTTTGAATTAAATGTATGCTATAATTGATAAAAGAACTCCGCTGGAAGTAAAAAAAAATCTTAAAAAATATACGGATGATATATTTGAATTTTCAAGCGATGAGATTACTTATAACTCTATTTCTGGACATCCTGATATATTTATGTTTCAGGATGTGAATGGTCTTATTATAGCTCCTAATACACCAATAGAATTTATAAATTTTTTAAATGAAAAATCTGTAAATTATTCCTTCGGAATGAAGCCAGTAGGAAAAAGTTTAGATGACAGTGTGCTTTACAACTGTTTGAGTACAGAAAAGTATTTTTTTTGCAAGGAAAGTAAGCCTGATACAGCTATTCAAAAAAGGTGTTTAAAGAAGCAACTCATCAATATTCCTCAATCCTATGTCAGGTGTAGTATGTTTACAATTCAAAATAAAATAATTACTTCAGACAAGGGAATTGTTAAAGTATTGGAAAGAAATAATATGGAGTATTTTTATTTTGACCCTTTAGAAATAACTATTAAGGATCATAAAAATGGTTTTATAGGTGGTACTATGGGTGTAGCTCAAAACAATGTGTTTTTTTTAGGAAATTTGTTAAAACATAAAGATGGAAAAGAGCTATATAAGTTCATTTCTACATTGGGAAAAGATGTAGTCTGTTTAGGAAATGAGTACTTGTATGACGGTGGTGGTATATTTTTTGTTTCCTAAAATAAGGTAGAAAAAACCCATTTATATTCCCTACTTCCTGTCATTCGAAGTTTGTATAAGTATTAATTTAGCCTCCCTCTGGTGCTCATCTTCTACGAGTACCTACTCCAACCTTTGAAAACAACACACAACTCACACTTAAATTTGAAGCCATTTTTAACTGTTCAAATGATAAATTAGTAGCTGATAATTGGCAAATGTCTAGTTTTAAAATGACTGGAGATTAAGAATCAATCTCAAAAGTTGTGGGATTTTATATTTTAAGCAAATATGTAGCCAATCTAAAAAGACAAAAATCTATATTTCTAACTTTTAACCGCACTCTAAACGCTTTGATACTCTGAAGGAACATTAGTACTTCTGTTAATAACACACTACATAAACGTTTTCCGATAGTGTTTTTTTAACACTGAAGCATCTTTTGCTGCACTTATAAATTTATCTCCAAACTTGCTTAAAAAGTCTACAATAAAAGGTTGATTTAAATTCGCTTCTTTTAAAAGTTCTTTATCTTCAAAAATAACATCTGGAATTCCTTTTTCCAAGATTTCTCCTTGGTGCATTATCACAATACAATCTGCCCAAGCGTATGCTTTGTCAGCATCGTGAGTTGAAATTAAAATTGTTTTTCCTTTTTTATTCATTAGGTCTAAGTAGTTGAAAATCAACTCTGAATACATTGGGTCTAAGTTTGAAGTTGGCTCGTCGCAAACAACCAATTCGGGTTCCATAGCCAATACAGCAGCCAAACAAACTCGTTTTTTTTGTCCCGTACTAAGTTGATGTGGCGGTTTATTTAGAATGGTTTCTAACGAAAAATCACGGATTATTTTTGCTGCTTTTTTTCTTACAATTTCAACATCTTTAAATTTATTTAGCAAACCAAACGATATTTCTTCATATACACTTGGGGCAATTAATTGGTAATCGGGTTCAGGAAACAACAAACCTATATTAGCACGTAATTCTCGCAAGCCTTTTTTATGATAATTGTATGCCGTATTTTTATATGATAAGCTTCCGTTAGAAGGTTTTAAAATACCGTTAAGCAACAACATTAAAGTAGATTTACCAGCCCCATTGCCTCCTAATAAAGCAATTTTTTTTCCTTTAGGAATGGCCAAATCAATTTTATTGATTGCTTTATCGCCATTTGGATAGGTGTAACTAACATTGTTTAGTTCAATTATATTTTCAATCATAGTATAGAAATTATAAAAGCAGCAACTATTGCAATATTTACCGCTAAAGGAATTGTTATTTTTTTAATGTTGAAATTTACTTTGGGCTTTACAAATAGATATTCATTGTTCCCTAAGCGCGCATCCATGGCTATTTCTATTTGTGAAGTTTGCATCATAGCTTGTTTAAAAACAACTCCAAAAATATAGGCAAATGCGTTTATTGAATTTTTTCGAGTTGAAGCATATCCCATTCTACATTTTTGAGCAATTAACATAGATTTTGTGGTGTACATTAGCATGTAAATAAACTTGTAAATAAGTACAAACAATTCTACAAACAAACTTGGTATTTTACAGGCATACATTAGTGTTGCTATTTCAGAAATGGTATTTGTTAACAACCAAAAATAGACCATGCTAATAATTGCATAACTTCTAAAAAAAATAGCCAAAGCAACAGGCAAGGTTTCTTTATTTAAATACATAAAAGTACTCCAGTTGCCTTCAAAATTAACCGACAAAAGCAATGTTAAACAGCCTATGCCAATAAAAGTACTTGGTATTAAAAACAGTTTTAATAGCTGAAAAATAGGTTGTTGGGTTACATAAATTGTGGCGATTAAAAACAAACTAAATATACCTATATGAAAAAACAAATTGGTTGAAATAATGGACAATATAAATGCAGGCAAAACATATAGACTTTTAAGAACTACGGGTGTTTTTGCCAATTTATGATTGTAATTGTATACATCTTCAATTAACATTTATCAACCTTTTTCTTTGTGTTTTTTTTGATGAAATAAAATACAAGAATACTTAAACCTAAAAATGTTTGAAAAGCAAATAACAAGGTTTCTCCCCAATCTCCCGAAGGTTCCCAAATACTTGCTGCCCAAGGTTTGTAGTTGGGTGCTAATTCGTTAATTATTCCAACTGCCTGATCGTCGGTGCCTTCAAATTTTGAGACGATTTCAGCTAAAAAAAACTGCATCGCTATAAGTATCAGTGCAATACTAACAATTGTAATATTTATGATGTTGCTATTTTTCATAAAATTGAAGGATTTATAGTTCCTAATTCGGTTTTGCTATAATTTAAAATCAGTTTAAAAACAAAGGCTGTAAAAACACCTTCAATAATTGCCAACGGAACTTGTGTTATTGCAAAAACACTCATAAATTTTGCGGTGTTTTCTAGCAAACTATTTGTTTCTGATTGAAAAGCCAATGCCAATTGTAACGACGTGGCAACATAAATTAAGATATCTGATACAAATGCCGCTAAAAACACACTTAACCACTGCGATAATTTTAATTTTGAGGCTAATTTATACACCCAAACAGCACTAAACGCACCAACAACTGTCATAGAAAAGGCATTAGCGCCCAAGGTTGTAATTCCGCCGTGAGCTAATAATAACGCCTGAAACAGCAATACAATTAAACCTGCAACAGACATTGTTGAGGCTCCAAATAAAATAGCTCCCAAGGCAATACCCGTTAAATGCGAACTGCTGCCTGCAACCGATGGTATTTTAAAAGACGACAACACAAATACAAAAGCGGCAACTACGGCAAACAACATTTTTGCTTTTGGTGTTTCTGCTAATTGTTTTTTTAATTTTCTAAAGCCAACTATTAAAAAAGGTACAAAAACAAGTACCCAAAGCAATGCCCATTCTTTGGGTAAAAAACCTTCAGCAATGTGCATGCTAAAGCCTTTTAAAGGCAATAGAAACAGATAGAAAATACTTAAATACTTTTTCATAATTTATGATATTTTTTAATTTATTCTAACTCATTTTCAGCTTCTAAAAACAAGCTTTTTAGTTTTTCAACCGTTTCTTCTGAAGGATTTTGCCACATGCTCCGTTGAATGGCTTCTAACATTCTTTCCGACATATCTTTTAAAGCCCATTTATTATTCTTTTCAATAAAGGCTTTATTTTCTTCATCAAACAAATATGCTTCTGTAATACCCTGATACATAAAGTCTTCAATTAAATTTGTAGTTGCATCGTAGGCAAATAAATAATCCATAGTTGCTGCCATTTCA
>CBDUAL010000006.1:0-26157 GCA_965365125.1 uncultured Lutibacter sp. | reverse complement strand
TGTTGTTCTAGTGCTAATAATTCTTCTACATATTTTCTTGAATTAGACAATCTAGGTACTTTGTGCTGTCCTCCTAATTTTCCTTTTTGTTTAAGCCAGTGGTAAAACAAACCTTTTGAAGCGATGTTTATTTTTGGCATGGCTAAAGTCATATTGTTATATCGCTTAGCTTCGTAATCTGAATTGATGGTTTTTAATGAATTGTCAAGTATTTTGGTGAAATAATCAAGGTTATCAGGTTGTTTTTTAAATTCAATAATCCACTCGTGACCGCCACTTTTTTTATCTTCCATAAAAATTGGAGCTGCAGTAAATTCACAAACTTCAGCACCTGTTTTTAAACAAGCCTTATTTAAAGCTTCAGAAGCATTTTCAATAATTAATTCTTCTCCAAACACATTTATAAAATGTTTGGTTCTTCCTGTAATTTTTATTCTGTAAGGATCTAATGAGGTGAATTTTACCGTATCTCCAATTAAATAACGCCATAAACCGCTATTTGTAGTAATTACAAGCGCATAATTGGTATTCAATTTCACATCTTCAAGCGCTATGGCTTCAGAATTTTCACCATTAAAAGTATCCATTGGAATAAACTCGTAAAAAATTCCATAATCTAACATTAACAACATATCAGTTCCGTAGTTTGTATCTTGAATAGCAAAAAATCCTTCCGAAGCATTGTAGGTTTCAAAGTATTTAAACTCTTTTTTCGGAATTAATTTTTTGAATTGTTCTCTATACGGATTGAAACTTACACCGCCATGAAAATAGACTTCCAAATTAGGCCAAACTTCTAAAATATTGTTTTTCCCTGTTTTTTCTAAAACGCGATTTAAAAATACCATCATCCAAGAAGGAACACCAACCAAACTAGTAATATCTTCTTCAATAGTTTCCTCAACCATCGCTGTCATTTTAGTTTCCCATTCACCCAATAAAGCAGTTTCCTGTTTAGGAGTACTACTAAAATCAGCCCAAAAAGGCATGTTTTCAATAATGATAGCTGATAAATCACCAAAATAAGTGTGATTGTCTTCATACACAGCGCTGCTTCCTCCAAGTCGTAAACCTTTCCCTGTAAATAGTTGCGCATCTTCATTATTGTTAAAGTACAAGCACAACATATCTTTACCCGCTTTAAAGTGGCAATCTTCCAAA
This sequence comes from uncultured Lutibacter sp., assembly GCA_965365125.1. Classification (GTDB taxonomy): domain Bacteria; phylum Bacteroidota; class Bacteroidia; order Flavobacteriales; family Flavobacteriaceae; genus Lutibacter. The sequence goes on along the minus strand of CBDUAL010000006.1, from coordinate 24,996 downwards.
GCTTCATCACTCACAGGTATAAATTTGCTTTTGGCGTTTGTTGTTCCGCTAGATTTAGCAAACCATTTAATAGGTGTTGGCCAAAACACATTTTGTTCACCTTTTCGGGTTCTTTCTATCAAATGTTCAAAAGATTCGTATTGTTGTATAGGGATTTTTTGTTTAAAATCGTTGTAACATTTTATTTCAGAAAAATGATATTTCTGCCCTATTTCAGTACCTTTCGCTTTTTGAAGTAATCTGTAAAGTAACTCTTTTTGAACTTCAATTGGGTATTTCAAAAAAAGTGATACTTGATGTATTCTTTTTTTAAGGAACCATGAAATTATTGAATTTACTATTGGAAATGGCATATTTTATTAAGTATCTTTAACAAGTTAAAAATAAGAAAAACTTTTATGCAATATCAAACTGTTTTAAAAAAAATGATGACGGAGTTAAATAATGAGGTTTCTTATTATTTAGATGTGGAAAACGATTTTCTAAATATGAACCAGTTATTAGATCGTGAATTAGAAATTAGCTTTGAAGGGTATCAATGTTTGTGCTGCGGAAAAGAAAAAAAAATATTTAGACAAGGCTTTTGTTATGAATGTTTTTATGATAGTGCAGCGGTAGGAGATTGGATTATGAACCCTGAATTAAGTAAAGCCCATTTAGATATTGAAGACCGAGATTTAGCCTATGAAAAGCAGGTGCAATTAAAACCACACGTTGTTTATTTAGCATTATCAAGCAATGTAAAAGTTGGTGTTACCCGAAAAACTCAAGTTCCAACCCGTTGGATAGACCAAGGAGCAAGCAAGGCAATTGAAATTGTTGAAGTTCCTAATAGATACTTAGCTGGAATTACAGAAGTTGCACTAAAAGAATATGTGGCAGATAAAACTGTTTGGCAAAAAATGTTGAAAAATGAAGTGTCGGATGCTGATTTAATAGAGGAACGTGAAAAATTAAAAGCATACATTCCTGATGAGGCAAAGGAATACTTTTTGGAAAATAATGGAAAAATTACAGAAATTAATTATCCCGTACACCAATATCCAACTAAAATAAAAACCTTAAACTTAGAAAAAACACCTTTATATTCAGGGAAATTAAAAGGCATTAAAGGGCAGTATTTATTGTTTGAAGACAATACCGTTTTTAATGTTAGAAATAATGAAGGTTACAGGGTTATCATAACTGTTAAATAATATAGTTGAAATAGGTATGTTTAAATTTTTTCGTAAAATAATTGTTGGTAGTGTGAAGCGCAGGCTTCAAAAAAACAAAGAAACCAATAAAATACTATCAGAAGAAGTTACTAAAGTTGAAGTTGGGATTTCTCACACAATAAGTGAAGTTATTTTTATTTTAATAGGAATTTTTTCTGCAGGTTTTGGCTTAAAAGGCTTTTTGTTACCCAATTTATTTATTGATGGTGGTGCAATGGGGATTTCATTGCTCATTTCTGAAACAACAAGCTGGTCTTTATCGGTTTTAATTGTGGTTGTAAACTTTCCGTTTATTATTCTGGGTTATTCAAATATTGGAAAACAATTTGCTATCAAAAGTATTTTAGCGATTATAGCGTTGGCATTGGTGGTGCATTTTGTACCCTATCCTTTAATTACTTCTGATAAATTATTAATCGCTGTATTTGGAGGGTTTTTCTTAGGTGCCGGAATAGGGCTATCTATAAGAGGAGGTGCCGTTATTGATGGAACTGAGGTTTTGGCTATTTTTTTAAGTAAAAAAACAGGTTTGAGTATTGGGGATGTTATCTTAATTTTTAACGTAATTATATTTTCATTTGGGGCTTATATTTTATCTGTTGAAGTAGCGTTATACGCCATGTTAACCTATATAGCGGCATCAAAAACAATAGATTTTATTATTGAAGGTGTTGAAGAGTATACAGGAATTACCATTATTTCAAATAAAAGTGAAGCGGTTAGGTTAATGATTACTGAAAAGCTAGGTAGGGGTGTAACTATTTATTCTGGTAAAGGTGGATATGCTAAAAATGGAGCTGTTTTAGAAGAACGAAATATTATTTACACCATTGTAACGCGTCTTGAAATTACGAAATTAAAGACTGAAATTGATAAAATTGATCCCAGTGCCTTTTTGTTTATGAATAGTATAAAAGACACTAAGGGCGGAATGATTAAAAAACGCCCTCTAAAATAAGGATACTATTTTTCTAGCTGTTTGAATATAATGCAACGTCAGTTCGAGTGATTTTTTTATAAAAAAATGTATCGAGAACTACTGTTTTTTAGTCGTATTTTTTTTCTTGTTAAATAAACTGTTTAAAACCGAGTTTGCAGCTTCTTTTATATCGTTATTATTTGTTGTACCTGTTGAATCGGTACTTTTTTCATTTGAGTTTAAAAATTTATTTAATTCATTTACACCCGCATCAATAGCTTTATCTTTTTGTTGATTTACTAATTGTTGCGTTAAATTGCTTGCAGCTTCTTTTAGGTTAGTTTTTACCGTTGGTTTGCTAAACGATCCTATGATAGTTGCAGTAACTGGAATTTTAATATTCTCAACTTCCTGCTCGCTTAAATTTGCTAATAATTTAGAAGCACCTTTCCCCATATATTTGGCTGGTACATCTAATAATAAATTGTAGTCTAAAGTTTGGTCAAAGCCGTGTTTTCCACTTACTTCAATAGCAATATCATTATAATTAAATTTAAATGGTTTTACAGCGACTTTTCCATCTTCAAAAGAAAGGTCAACTTTTAAATCGTTTAAATCCAGTTTGCTTAAATCAACAAAATTTAAATTGCTGCTTAATAATGAAAGCGCTTCCGAATTTTGAAGTGTTTCTTCAGAAACCAATAATTTAGAGAATGCATGGCCGCTAATGGTTGATAAATTAGGTGTTAAATCTTCGTTTAAATTACCTGATACATTTAATAGTGTGTTTATTTTTCCTTGTACTAAATTAGCAATTGGTGCAATTGCTTCAAACATTTCAAGTTGCGTAAAAGATTGCGCAATATCAAACTTACTTGCATCCATATTAATGGCAAAAGTTGGAGTTGCTGTTTTGGTTGAAATCATTCCGTCCAAGGTTATTTTTCCATTAAATATGTTTGATGATAAATTAGTTATTTCCACTTTCTCATCTTTAATAGATAAAGTTCCTGATGCGTTTTTTAAAGTTAAATTGTCGTAAATAACAGTTGCAGCGTTAGCATTTATAGTGCAATCTAAAAAAGAAGGAATTTTTAATTGAGTTTCAGCAGTTTCAGTTGAAGTTTCTTCAGAAGACACTTCAGTACTGGTAGCCATAAAATCGGTTACATTAAAAGAGGTAGAACTTAAGTTGAAATTACCTTTCATATTTTCATTGTTTAATACAAATCCAATTAGGTTTTCAATAGTTCCATTCATTTTCAAATCAGAGGCACCAGTTTTAGCATCAAATTTATTAAGTGTAATATTTTTTGTGTTAAAAGTAACTTTGGCATGCTTAATTTCAATTGGTTTTGCCATTTCACTTCCTTCGTATTTAAATTCAGCTAAAGAAATATTTCCGACATTTTTTATGTTTTGGTGTTGTTGCTGTTCAATTGATTTCATATCAAAAACAGTTTCAAAATCAGCGTTTAAAATACCTTGCAAGTTTTTAATTTCTTGCATAGGATATGCCAAGCTAATAGCCTTTAAATTAATAGTGCCTTTTGCTTTAGCGCTTACAATAGGATTATTTATAATGTTACTAATAAAAGCACTTGAAGAAAATGTGTGGTCATCAATTTTAAATGAAAAATTATTTACATTCACTTTAGTGTCATTGGTAATGCCTGTATTGTTTGTAATAACTGTGTTAATGGCTATGTTTTCAACGGATTTTGGTAAATCAGGATATTTAAAACTAGCGTTGTTTGAAGCAATTTGAATATCAAATTTAGGAATATGAGTTGCATCTATAATTCCTTTTGCAAAACCCTCAATAGTAAATTTTCCAGTAGTTTTTACATCGCTTATATCTTTAGCATATTTTTCAGGAATTAGCGCTAAAAAGTTTTTAAAATCTGCTGTAGGAGTTTTAAAATTTAAATCAATCTCTTGATTGGTTTCATTCAATTTTACAAAACCATTAAACACTAATTTAAGCTGGTTTATAAGTGCTTCGTTTTCTAAAAAGGTAAATTTATATTGATTTAAATCGGCGCCAATAATTGCTTTCAATTCAAAATATTGATTGTTAATGAATTTGGTGTTGTCATAATCAAAAGAAATATTGGTGTTGGTTTCTGTTTTTAATTCTGAAATAGCAGTTGAAAAGTTTCCACTTCCTTTATGGTTGAAATTTTCCAATTTCAGATACATTCCTGAAACTTCATCTAAATAATAAATAGCACTATTTGAAATAGTGTAACCTTCTAATGATAAATTTAGAGCGTTGCTGGTAGAAACCTCTTCTGAAGGACTAGATTCTTTGGCAATATCGTAGTTGGCACGTCCTTCTTTATTTATTAAAACATTGATGTTACTTTCATCAATTGAAAAATAATTGACTTCAATAGTTCCTGAACTGGCTTTAAATAAACTTGTTATTGGTAATTTTATAGAAATGCTTTTGGCACTTGCAAGCGTATCCCCTTCAAAAGGTTTAAAGGTTGTAATTACAAAGTTGTTTAGGCTTACTTTTACATGTGGGAAATTTGAAATTAAGCTAATATCAACATTGGCGAAATCAACAGAGGCATTTACATTTTCGTTAATAGTTTCTTTAATAACAGTTACTATTTTGTCTTTAAAAAAGTAAGGGGCAATTATTAAAACTCCAAAAACTAAAATGATGATTCCTGTGAAAATTTTAAGCGCTTTTTTCATATCTATTTTTTTATTTAAAATAATGAAATGCGAAAATAGGAAGAATAGTGGGTACGGAGTGTTAAATATTTAGGAATGAATTGTTATTTCTTCACCAATCTTTAAATTAAATCTACTTCGGAAAAGATATACAATAAAATAAAGGATTGGCGTATCTAACAACGCTATTAAAATTTTAAATAAGAATCCGCTTAAAACCAAGGATATAAACATACTCCAAGGTAAAACATCAAAAACAGATAATAAGGTAACAACAGTTAGAGTATCAATTAGTTGAGATGAAAACGTAGAGAAATTGTTTCGCAGCCATAAATGTTTTCCGTTGGTTTTTCGTTTCCAAAAATGAAATATGCGAATATCAACAAATTGGGCAAATAAATAAGCCAACATTGAAGCTAACACAGCAATTGGTGATAGTCCAAAAACCTTAGAAAATAGCACATTATTTATAGGTGAATTTTCAATAGCTGGCGTGTAATTTGCTGCTAAAATAATTCCCATAGAAAAAAAGGAAGCAAATATCCCAGCAATTACAACTTGATTGGCTTTCTTTTTACCGTACATTTCAGAAATAATATCGGTAATTAGAAAGGTGATTGGGTAGGGTAAAATGCCTACGGATAATTCAAAACGAAAGAATCCAAAGGGATTCCAGTAAAAGAATTTTTGAAAAATTAAATTTGAAGCAACCAGTGCCGCAATAAACATAGCAGCTAAAATTAGATAAATAGTGAATGCTTCTGATTGTTGTTTTAAATTCATTCTTAGTAAGTTGATACGAATATAGCAAAATATTACTATTTTTGCGTTTTCAAAATTAATACAATAAACAATTAAAAATGAAAGCATATATTTTTCCAGGTCAAGGAGCACAATTTACAGGTATGGGTTTAGATTTATACGAAAACTCACCTATAGCGCAAGGATTGTTTGAAAAAGCAAATAAAATTTTAGGATTCAATATTACAGATGTGATGTTTGAAGGAACGGCTGACGAGTTAAAACAAACGAAAGTAACACAACCGGCTATTTTTTTACATTCAGTAATTTTAGCAAAAGTATTAGGTGATGATTTTAAGCCAGAAATGGTAGCAGGTCATTCTTTAGGGGAACTTTCTGCTTTAGTTGCAAACGGTGTTTTAACTTTTGAAGACGGATTGTTATTAGTGTCTAAAAGAGCGTTAGCTATGCAAAAAGCTTGTGAAGCACAAGAATCTACAATGGCAGCTGTTTTAGGTTTAGACGATGCTGTTGTTGAAGAAGTTTGTGCAAGTGTTGATGGAGTTGTGGTTGCAGCAAACTATAATTGTCCTGGTCAATTAGTAATTTCTGGGGAAATTTCAGCAATAGATAAGGCGTGTGAATTGTTAACTGAAAAAGGGGCAAGACGTGCACTAAAATTACCAGTTGGAGGAGCATTTCATTCACCATTAATGGAGCCTGCTCGTGAAGAGTTAGCGGCGGCAATTGAAGCAACAATTTTTAGTGAGCCAACCTGTCCGGTGTACCAAAACGTAGTAGCAAAAGCAGTTACAAGTCCTGAAGAAATCAAAGAAAACTTAATTTCACAATTAACAGCTCCAGTACGTTGGACACAATGTGTGCAAGCGATGGTAGCCGATGGTGGAACTGAGTTTGTAGAAGTTGGTCCAGGTAAAGTATTACAAGGGTTAATGCGTAAAATTGATAGATCAGTTACGGCAAGCGGAGCATCATTTTCAGCATAAATAAAATAATTATTATAATTGAAACCTCTGATTTGTCAGAGGTTTTTTTTGATAAAAATTTAATATTTCTGTAAGTAATTAGTTTTGTTGCGACAAAAAGGTGAAACTTATTAGAGTGAAAAAAATAAGTAACAATTGTTGCATATTAAAAAAATGTGATTACATTTGCATCAATAAAAAACTAAAAAATGACAATTAAGTTTAATATAATGTACCGTATGATGTGTAAAATTTACACGGAGGCTGCTATTGTTTAAAATTTAATAACGTAAACATATAGAAACCTCTGAGAAATCAGAGGTTTTTTTTTATAAAATAATTAGAAAAATGAATTTTACTTTCCAAAAAAACATGACAAACCAAGGTATAATGTGTATGCAAATGATGCGTAGCACAATGATATGGTATTGCCAAATATAAATGGAAATGAACATCTAAATAGATAAAAGTCCCTTTGGTAATACCTAATACCTAAGGGACTTTTTTATTTTAAAAATTAAAAAAAAACATTAAAAAATATAGCATTATGAGTACTCAAAAAATTTCAACACAAGCATTACACGCAGGGCACGATACAACACAAACTTCAGGAACTAGAGCTGTTCCAATTTATCAATCATCATCGTATGTGTTTAATGATACTGAACACGCTGCTAATTTATTTTCACTAAAAGAATTAGGTTTTATTTATACCCGATTAAACAACCCAACAAACGATATTTTACAACAGCGTTTGGCGGCTATTGAAGGTGGTGTAGGAGCAGTTGTTTTTGCATCGGGAACATCAGCAATTTCAACAGGTTTATTAACATTGTTAAAAGCAGGAGATCATATTGTGGCTTCAAGTAGTTTGTACGGTGGAACTTTTACTTTATTAAATGTTACGTTGCCAAGATTAGGAATTACAACTACGTTTGTTGATGCTTCAAACCCTGAAAATTTTAAAGATGCTGTTCAAGACAATACCAGAGCATTTTTTGTAGAATCTTTAGGAAACCCTAAATTAGATGTATTAGATTTAGAAGCAATTGCTGAACATTCAAAAGCAGCAGGTGTACCATTTATTGTAGATAATACAGTAGCAAGTCCGGCTTTATTAAATCCAATTAAGCACGGTGCTAACTTAGTAATTCATTCATTAACAAAATATATTGGCGGACAAGGAAATTCATTAGGAGGTGCAATTATTGATGCAGGTACTTTTGATTGGACTAGCGGAAAATTCCCTGAATTTACGGAACCTTCAGCGGGTTACCACGGGTTGGTTTATAGCGAAGCTTTAGGTGCAGCAGCATTTACGTTTAAATTAATTTTAGAAGGATTACGTGATTTTGGTGGCGCTTTAAGTCCGTTCAATGCATTTCAAATTATTCAAGGGTTAGAAACTTTGCCAATTCGTATCAAACAGCACAGCGCAAATGCATTGGAATTAGCACAGTGGTTAGAAAGCAAAGAGCAGGTTGCTTGGGTAAACTATCCAGGGTTGGAAAGTAGTAAATACAGTAAATTGGCAAAAAAATACTTACCAAAAGGTCAAAGTGGATTGGTTACTTTTGGTTTGAAAGGTGGTTTTGAAGCGGCTAAAAAAGTAACTGATGCAACTAAACTATTTTCATTATTAGCAAATATTGGCGATACAAAATCATTAATTATTCACCCAGCAAGTACAACACATCAGCAATTAACTAATGAGCAACAAGAAGCCTCAGGAGTAACGCAAGATTTAATTCGTTTATCTGTTGGCTTAGAAGATATAGAGGATTTAAAAGCTGATTTAGCAGCGGCATTTACAACAATTTAACAAATGATTTTTGTGAAAGTATTGTAAGAGAATTTTAAATTGCGTTAATTTGCGTTTTAGTTCATAAACTTATTGACTATTGTTATCAAGAAAGGCAGAGGGAATAGACCCGTTGAAGCCTTAGCAACCCTTTATTTTTAAAGAAGGTGCTAAATTCTACCCATTATGGATAGATAACGAAACGTAATTACCACACGTAATTTTCTGCATTTCTCATAACAATAATTTTTTAAGTACAAACACTCCTGAAAAGGAAGCTATTTTTAAATAATTATTGATGAATCAATTAAAACAAATAACACTCACTAATTTTATTTCTGAAAAAGGAATTAAAAATGAGCGCATTCAACTTTCCTATGAAGTATTTGGGCAAGAATTATATACGGCGCCTATTATTTTAGTGAATCACGCATTAACAGGTAATAGTAATGTTGCCGGTGAAAATGGTTGGTGGATAGATTTAGTGGGTGAGCATAAAGTAATTGACACCAATTTTTATACAATTATTTCATTCAATATTCCGGGGAATGGTTATGATGGTTTTGTAATTGAAAATTACAAAGATTTTGAAGCGCGTGATATTGCAAATATCTTTTTATTAGGGTTAAAAGCATTAAAAATTGAAGGAGTTTTTGCACTTGTTGGGGGCTCTTTAGGTGGAGGAATTGCTTGGGAAATGGCAGTCATAAGGCCAAACATTGCAGCACATTTAATTTTAGTAGCCACCGATTGGAAATCTACCGACTGGTTAATTGCAAACTGTCAAATTCAAGAGCAATTTTTAACAAACTCTAGCAATCCTGTGCACGATGCGCGTATGCATGCCATGTTGTGTTACAGAACTCCTGAATCTTTTAAAGAGCGTTTTCAGCGTTCAAAAAACGAAGAGTTAGAGATTTTTAATGTTGAAAGTTGGTTGTTGCATCACGGTAAAAAATTACAAGAACGTTTTCAATTATCGGCTTATAAATTAATGAATCAGTTGTTGCGATCTATTGATGTTACGAAAGGAAGAGATGCACATGTTTTAGATACTATAAAAGCCAATATTCATATTGTGGGTGTTGATTCAGATTTGTTTTTTACGGCTGAAGAAAACAAAGAAACGCACAAACAATTAGCACTTACGCATCCCAATGTTACGTACAACGAAATTAATTCAGTACATGGGCACGATGCATTTTTAATAGAATACAAACAATTAGGGAAAATTATAGAACCAATTTTTAATAAAAGTTCTAAAAACAAAGATATGAAGGTAGTAAAATTTGGAGGAAAATCGTTAGCGAGCGGTAAAGGTTTAGATAGTGTTTTAAACATTATTGCAACTAAAATAAAAAATAATGAAAAAATAGCTGTTGTTGTTTCAGCAAGAGGTAAAACTACCGATCATTTAGAGTCAATTTTAGAAAAAGCCAAGAGCAGTTTACCTTATAAAGAAGAGTTTGAATTGGTGAAAAACTACCAGTTAGATGTTGCTTCTGGTATAGATTTATCTGCGGAATTTCAACTGTTAGATGAGATTTTTAGAGGGGTGAATTTATTGGGAGATTACAGTGCGAAGGTAAAAGATCAGGTATTGGCTCAAGGCGAATTAATGTCGGCTAAAACAATTGCTTTTTTATTAAACAAGCAAGGTGTAAATGCTACTTTTGCTGATACGCGTAAGCTGATTAAAACAAACAATCAATTTGGAAATGCGCAGCCTTTTGAAACAACTTCAGAAGAAAATGTGATTGAATATTTTAGAACACAGCCTGAAGATACTACTCAAATTATTACAGGTTTTATAGGTTCAACCTTGCAAGGTGAAACAACTACCTTAGGAAGAAATGGAAGTAATTATTCAGCTTCATTAATTGCTAATTTTTTGAATGCTCAAGAATTTCAAAATTACACGCATGTTGACGGTATTTACACGGCAAATCCTGATTTAGTTGAAAACGCCAAAAAGATTGAGAAATTAAGCTACCAAGAAGCCAATGAAATGGCCAATTTTGGAGCTAACATTTTACATGCAAAAACCATTATTCCGTTAATTGAAAAAAATATTCCGTTAAGAATTTTAAATACATTTAATAATGACAATACGGGAACTTTAATTGGTTCTGAAACAGAGCGTGGCGGAATTAAATCATTATCAGTTGAGCAAGATGTTGCTTTGGTAAATTTAATTGGACGTGGATTGTTAGGTAAAGTTGGAGTTGATGGTAGAATTTTTGGAGCTTTAGGAAAAGAAAAAATTAGTGTGAGTATTATTTCTCAAGGTTCTTCGGAAAGAGGAATTGGATTTATTGTGGACGCTAAAGATGGTTACAAAGCAAAAAGAGTTTTAGAAGAAGAGTTTAAAACAGAGTTTCAAAGTAAAGATGTAAGTCAGATTTATATTACAGAAAATGTGTCGGTAATTTCAATTGTAGGGCAAAGCTTACACTCTTTCAATCAGCCATATAGCGCTTTAATTAAAAACCATATTACACCAATATTAATTAATAATACGGTTACTGGTGAAAATGTATGTTTGGTGGTAAAGAAAACCGATTTAAATAAAGCGGTAAATGTAATTCACGGTGAAATTTTTGGAGTTTCAAAAAATATTAACATTGCTGTTTTTGGTAAAGGATTGGTTGGTGGAACGTTGATTAATCAAATTTTAAAAAGTAAAGAAACCATTATTAAAAGAAAGAACATCAACTTGAATATTTTTGCAGTGGCAAATTCTTCAAAGGTGCTGTTGAATAAAAATGGAGTGGATCAAAACTGGGAGCAAGATTTAGCAAATGCTTCTGAAGACAATAAGGTTCAAACAATTATAGATTACGCAGAGAAAAATCATTTAGAAAATTTAATAGCTATTGACAATACGGCAAATAGTGCCTTTGTTCAAAATTATATTGATTTGGTTGAAAACGGCTTCGATTTAATTTCTTCAAACAAAATTGCCAATACCCTAGATTATGAGTTTTATACAGAATTACGTAAAAAACTAAAAGAAAATAAAAAAGCTTATTTATACGAAACCAATGTTGGTGCAGGTTTACCTTTAATTGATACTATAAAGTTGTTACACGATTCTGGTGAAAATATTACGCAAATAAGAGGTGTGTTTTCTGGTTCTTTAAGTTATTTGTTTAACAATTTTTCAGTGCAAGACAGGCCTTTTAGTGAGGTGTTAAAAGAAGCTATTGAAAACGGTTATACAGAACCTGATCCGCGTGAAGATTTATGTGGAAATGATGTTGGACGTAAATTATTGATTTTAGCTCGTGAATTGGATTTACAAAATGAGTTTACAGATGTGAAAATTGAAAACTTGATTCCTGAAGATTTAAGAGAAGGTTCTTCGGAAGCGTTTTTAGGTAAATTAACTGAAATGGATGCGCCTTATAAAGCAATAAAAGATGCTCAAAAAGAAGGTCATGTATTAAGATATATTGGTGACTTGTCTGGAGATTTACAACAAGATAAAGGAGTGTTGGAAGTGAAATTAATTTCAGTACCTGCGAATAGTGCTTTAGGTCAAATTCAAGGTGCCGATGCTATTTTTGAAGTGTTTACAGAATCGTATGGAGAAAAACCAATTGTAATTCAGGGAGCCGGAGCCGGAGCTGCAGTTACTGCAAGAGGTGTATTTGGTGATATTTTACGTTTGGCAGAAAAAAATTAAGAAATAAAATATAGAACCTAACAGGTTTTAGAGCCTGTTTGGTTTAAATGCGTTAGCGATAGGAGTGATATCCTTTTTTGAAGTGCAACGTAAAAAAAGATTTAACGGATAGCGCGACCTGAAAGGGAACGCCCCAAAAAAGTAATAGATTAAAATGGATAATAAAAATTTTGAAACAGAGGCGATACGTACGCAAATAGAACGATCTCAATTTCAGGAGCATACAACACCAATGTATGTAACTTCAAGTTTTGTGTTTGATGATGCTGAAGATATGCGAGCTTCGTTTACTGAAGAAAAAATTAAAAATATTTATTCGCGTTATAGCAATCCAAATACTTCTGAATTTGTTGAGAAGGTTATGAAAATGGAAGGTGCAGAGGATGGTTATGCGTTTGCTTCAGGTATGGCAGCTATTTATTCAACCTTTGCTGCGTTGTTAAGTAGCGGAGATCATATAGTTTCAGCACGTTCAATTTTTGGTTCAACACATACGTTGTTTACCAAGTATTTTCCGAAGTGGAATATTTCAACATCTTATTTTGATATTAATAATCCTGATGAAATTGAGGCATTGATTACGCCTTCAACAAAAATATTGTATGCAGAATCTCCAACAAACCCTGGAGTTGATATTATAGATTTAGAGTTGTTGGGTGCAATTGCTAAAAAACACAATTTATTATTAATTATTGATAATTGTTTTGCAACACCTTACATTCAGCAGCCGATAAAATATGGCGCTGATTTAGTGGTACATTCTGCTACCAAATTAATGGATGGACAAGGAAGAGTTTTGGGAGGAGTAACCGTTGGAAAAGCTGATTTGATTCGTGAAATTTATTTATTTGCGCGTAATACGGGTCCGTCATTAGCGCCTTTTAACGCTTGGACCTTGAGTAAAAGTTTGGAAACTTTGGCAGTTCGTGTAGACAGGCATTGTGAAAATGCGTTAAAAATTGCGGAGGTTTTAGAAAGTAATGAATTTATTTCAAAAGTTAAATACCCGTTTTTAAAATCGCATCCACAATATGAAATTGCGAAAAAGCAAATGAAATTAGGTGGAAATATTATTGCTATTGAAGTAAAAGGGGGTATTGAAGCTGGTCGTAAATTTTTGAACAGTATTAAAATGTGTTCATTGTCGGCTAATTTAGGAGATACTAGAACTATTGTTACGCATCCTGCATCAACTACACATAGTAAATTAAGTGAAGATGAGCGACTTGAGGTAGGTATTACACCTGGTTTGGTTCGTATTTCGGTTGGCTTAGAAAATGTAAATGATGTAATTGAAGACATTACGCAAGCATTAAAATCGTAAATTTTTAGGGATATTTATGTAAATATGCTAAAACTTACACGACTAACAATCTAAAAGCCTATCGAGTTGGTAGGGTAATAAAAAAAGTGTATGTTTGTACTCGAAAAAATAGTTAATAAATAGAATGGTGTTAGATCAATTTTTTATTTCAAACAAAAACAACAAAGCGGAAGATTCATTTAAAAGTGACAAATCTTCAGAGAAACCAGCAAGAAGTATTGTGAAAGCAGTAAGCTGGAGAATATTAGGAACTATAGATACTATAGTTATTTCTTGGATTATTACCGGTGAAATTGCCTTGGCATTATCTATAGGATCAATTGAGGTGTTAACAAAAATGGTATTGTACTTTTTTCATGAAAGACTTTGGAATATTGTAAAATGGGGAAAATAATGGAGAATTTAGATATAGAACAAATAAATAAAGATTTAAAAGGGAAATCACCTGAGGAAATAATTACTTGGGCTTTAAGTATTGCTGAAAATCCTTTAGTAACTACAAATTTTAGACCTTATGAGGTGGCAATTTTAAGTGCTTGTACACAAGTTGAGCCTGAGTTAAAAGTGATTTGGTGCGATACTGGTTATAACACACCGCAAACGTATAAGCATGCAAATGAATTGATTAATTCTTTAGAATTAAATGTTCATTTATATGTGCCAAAACAAACATCAGCTTATAGAGATGCGGTGATGGGAATTCCTCAAATTGAAGATCCTAACCACGCTATTTTTACTGAGCAAGTAAAGTTAGAGCCTTTTACTAGAGCAATGGCTGAGCATAAACCAGATGTGTGGTTTACAAACCTAAGAGCAGGTCAAACAGCATTTAGAAATAGTATTGATATTGTTTCTATGAGCAAAGACGGTTTGCTAAAAGTGAGCCCTTTTTATCATTGGTCAGATGAACAATTAGATGCTTATTTAGAAGAACGAAATTTACCAAATGAGTTCAAATATTTTGACCCAACAAAAGTATTATCGAATAGAGAATGTGGATTGCATTCATAAAAATAGAATAATGACAGATACGTTACAAATAAACGCATTAGAGAACGAAGCAATTTATATTTTTAGAGAAGTTGCAGCGCAATTTAAAAAACCAGTATTATTATTTTCTGGTGGAAAAGACTCAATAACTTTAGTAAGATTGGCTCAAAAAGCATTTTATCCTGCTAAAATTCCTTTTCCATTAATGCATATTGATACAGGACACAACTTCCCTGAAACTATTGAATTTAGAGATAAATTAGTTGAAGAATTAGGGGTGGAATTGATTGTGCGAAATGTACAAGATTCTATTGATCAAGGAAAGGTAAAAGAAGAGTCTGGAAGATATTCAAGCAGAAATATGTTGCAAACTACCACTTTATTAGATGCTATTGAAGAGTTTAAATTTGATGCTTGTATTGGTGGTGCGCGTCGTGATGAAGAAAAAGCAAGAGCCAAAGAGCGTATTTTTTCAGTGCGTGATGATTTTGGGCAATGGGATGAAAAAAACCAACGTCCTGAATTATTTGACATGTTAAATGGAGAAATTGATTTTGGACAAAACGTTCGTGTTTTCCCAATTTCAAACTGGACAGAATTAGACGTGTGGACGTATATTGAGCGTGAAAATTTAGAAATTCCTTCAATATATTTTGCACATAAACGTGAAGTGTTTTTAAGGGATGGACTTATATGGTCAGCATCAGAACACGTTTATAAAGATGAAGATGAGGTTGTAGAAGAACGTATGGTTCGTTTTAGAACTGTGGGAGATATGAGTTGTACAGCAGCTGTAGATTCTTATGCAACTACAATTAGTAAGGTAGTTGAGGAGATTAGGGATTCAAGTATTTCAGAACGTGGTGCTAGAATTGATGATAAAAGATCTGAAGCAGCCATGGAAGAACGTAAGCAACAAGGGTATTTCTAGAATTTTAGAAAGAAAATTTTGCTTTTAGCTTTTGGCTCTTAGTCATTAGCAGATTTAAAAAATAATATTAAAATTTAGCCAATAGCAAATAGCGAATGGCACATAGCTAAACATAAAAATGGAAGTTTTAAAAATAGCAACAGCGGGAAGTGTAGATGACGGAAAAAGTACTTTAATTGGACGTTTGTTATATGATACAAAATCATTAACAAGTGATAAATTAGAAGCAATAGAACGTAGTTCAAAACAAAAAGGATACGATTATTTAGATTTTTCTTTAGCAACAGATGGTTTGGTAGCTGAGCGTGAACAAGGAATTACAATTGATGTAGCGCATATTTACTTTTCAACAGCAACAAAAAGTTACATTATTGCTGATACTCCAGGACACGTAGAGTACACAAGAAATATGGTTACAGGGGCATCAACTTCTCAAGTAGCTATTATTTTAATTGATGCGCGTCACGGTGTTATTGAGCAAACGTATCGTCACTTTTTTATCAACAATTTATTGAGAATTAAAGATGTAATTGTTGCGGTTAATAAAATGGATTTAGTTGATTTTTCTGAAGAAAGATACAATGAAATTAAAGCCGATTTTCAAAAAGTAGTTGAGAAAAGTGATTACGAAGATCAACAAATTACATTTATACCAGTAAGTGCTTTAAAAGGTGATAATGTTGTTGAAGGATCAACTAGTATGAATTGGTATGATGGAGAAACATTATTACAACATTTAGAAAAAATTGACACAAAAGATGTGTATAATAGCGGAAGAACGCGTTTTCCTGTTCAATATGTAATTCGTCCAAAAACTGAAGAATATCACGATTATAGAGGATATGCAGGTAAGGTGTATGGTGGAGATATTTCAGTAGGAGATGAAATTTTGGTGTTGCCTTCAGAAACAAAATCAAAAGTAAAAGAAATTTACTTCTACGATAAAAAATACGAAACGGCAGCACGCAGATCTTCTATCACATTAACATTAGAAAATGATGTAAATGTAAGTAGAGGAGATATGATTGTAAAAGCTAATGAATTGCCAAAGGTTGATAAGAAATTTACCGCTACCATTTCTTGGATGGACGGGAAACCTTTAGAACCAGGGGCTAAATATATTGTACAACACGGAGTAAATAAAGTGCTTTCGAAAGTGAGTGCAATCCACCATAAAATTCATCCTGATTATTCTGGAATTGAAGAAGGGGTTTCAAGTTTGCAAATGAACGATATAGCATCGGTTTCATTTCAATTGAACAAGCCAATTTTCTTTGATTCATTTAAAGAACACAGAACAAATGGAGCGTTTATTTTAATTGATCCACAAAGCAATAATACCGTTGGGGTAGGTTTTATTGATTAGGTTAATTATTTAAAAATCAATTACATATATATTATTTTGGCTCATATTTAAGTGTGGGCTTGGAAAACAACAATTACTAACAAAAAAAATCACATACAATGCAAAGCTTTAGAAGCGAGATCGAAAATCCGATCGTCGAAAAGGATATTATTGACTTAGAGAAAAAAATTCAACTGTTTTACAAAGGTGAAATAGATGAAGAACGTTTTAGGAGTTTACGTTTGGCTCGTGGTGTTTATGGACAACGTCAGTTTGGTGTTCAAATGATTCGTATTAAGTTGCCTTACGGTAAATTAACAAGCGAACAGCTGCATAGAATTGCCAATGTTTCTGATGAATATTCTAGAGGAAGATTGCATATTACAACACGTCAAGATATTCAAATTCACCATGTAAGCTTAGATAGAACTCCTGAACTTTGGGCAGAACTAGAAAAAGATGATATTACCTTAAGAGAAGCTTGTGGTAATGCAGTTAGAAATGTAACAGCAAGTGAAACGGCAGGTATTGACAAAGATGAACCTTTTGATGTTTCACCTTATGCACATGCAGTTTTCGAATTCTTTTTAAGAAATCCTATTTGTCAAGAATTAGGGCGTAAATTTAAAATTTCATTTTCGGGAACTGATAAAGATACTGCATTGAGTTTTATGCATGATTTAGGCTTTATAGCTAAAATTGAAAATGGAACTGTTGGTTTTAAAGTGATGATTGGTGGTGGTTTAGGTTCTCAGGCTCGTTTAGCCGATACCTTATTTGAATTTGTTGAAGCTGATAAAATTATACCAGTTACTGAAGCTGTATTACGTGTATTTGATAGATATGGAGAGCGTTCAAAAAGAGCTAAAGCCCGATTGAAATTCTTAATAAAAGATATTGGTTTTGATGCGTTTGTGAAGTTAGTTGAAGAAGAACAAAAAGCATTGTCAGTAACATCGTTTCCAATTGACACTACTAATTTTGATTCAGAAATAAATTTAGATCATATCAAAGAAATTCCTGCAGTAGCAATTGAAGATGAAGCTGCTTTTGAGGCTTGGAAAACAGCAAATGTAATTGCGCAAAAACAAGCAGGTTTTAGTGCTATTGGAATCAAAGTACATTTAGGTGATTTTTACACAGATAAAGCACGAATTTTAGCAGATTTAATTAAAAAATATGCGGGGAATGAAATCCGTTTGTCTTTGCGTCAAAACATATTAATTCGTCACGTAAAAAATGAATTATTGCCATTTTTCTATGTTGAATTGCAAAAACTAGGTTTTGTAGATTTAGGGTATGAAAGTACCTTAGATATTACTTCTTGTCCAGGAACCGATACATGTAATTTAGGTATTGCTAGTAGTACAGGGGTTTCTGCAGAGTTAGAAAGAGTGTTAAAAGCTGAGTTTCCTCAGTATGCAAACAACAAAGATATTACTATAAAAATTAGTGGTTGTATGAACTCTTGTGGGCAACATACAATGGCGCACATTGGTTTTCAGGGAATGTCAATTAAATCTGGAAATTACGTTGCTCCTGCTTTGCAAGTGTTGTTAGGTGGAAGTGTGTTAGGGAACGGAGAAGGAAGGATTGCAGACAAAGTATTGAAAATTCCTAGTAAACGTGGACCACAAGCTTTACGTTCTATTTTATTTGATTATCAAGAAAATGTAATTGTTGGTGAAAATTTCATTAGCTATTATGATCGTCAGGGAGAAAAGTATTTTTATGATTTATTAAAATCACTATCAGATACAACTAATTTAGAGCAATCAGATTTTATTGACTGGGGAAGCGAACAAGCTTACGAAAAGGCGGTTGGAATTGGTGAGTGTGCAGGTGTTGTAATAGATTTAATTGCAACGTTGTTGTTTGAAAGTGAAGAGAAATTAGATAATTCAGCAGAATCATTAAATTTAAACCAATATTCAGATAGTATATATTACGCGTATTCAAGTATTGTAAATACAGCAAAAGCGTTGTTAATTTCAGAAGGGAAAAAAACAAATACGCATGCAGGAATTATTGCTGATTTTGAAACGGTTTTTAGCGATAAAATTGATTTAGGAGTACCATTTTCTGAATTCATTTTTCAAATAAAAAATAATGAACCAACTCAAGAATTTGCGCAAAGTTATTTGATAAATGCGCAATTGTTTTACAAAAAAGTAGATGCTTACAGGGCACAAGTAATTACTGATGGAAAATAAAATGATACCAAAAGTAACCTTGATAGGTGCAGGGCCTGGAGATCCAGACCTCATAACGGTGAAAGGTGTAAAGGCGTTGGCAAAAGCGAAAGTGGTTTTATACGACGCCTTAATAAACCGTGAATTGTTAGCGTATGCTCCAAACGTAGAAAAGATTTTTGTAGGAAAAAGAAAAGGACTTCATAGGTATTCACAAGATGAAATAAATGAATTAATTGTAAAAAGTGCTTTTGAATATGGTGAAGTTGTCCGTTTAAAAGGCGGTGATCCATTTATCTTTGGAAGAGGCTCAGAAGAGATTGATTATATTGAATCTTTTGGGATAGAAACTGAAGTGATTTCAGGTATTTCGTCATCAATGGCAGTACCAGCAAGTCAGGGAATTTCTTTAACCAAAAGAGGTGTCTCAGAAAGTTTTTGGGTAATTACAGGAACTACTTCAGAACGGAAATTATCTAATGATGTGTGTTTAGCAGCGCAGTCAACAGCTACAGTAGTAATTTTAATGGGAATGAGCAAGTTGAACGAGATTGTTGCTATTTTTAAAAAGTACAATAAAGCTGAAGTACCAACGGCTATTATTCAAAATGGTACAACCAAAAGTGAAAAAATTGGTTTAGGAACTATTGATACGATTGAGACTGTGGTTGCTCAAAAGCAATTAGCGTCTCCGGCAATAATTGTGATTGGTGAAGTAGTAAAAGAAAGTGCCAAACTTCGTTCGTTTTATGAAAATATTCATGCGGAAGTTTTAAATTCAAAATAGAATTCAATAAAGCTTCTTATATTTGTTGAAACTGAAAAACAGAATTTTGCTAATTAACAATTAGTACTTCTTGCGTAAATAGAAATCTATAGCGAGTTTAGTACGATTCAAGTAATAATATGTTGTATACCCACCATCGCAGGTATACATTAAAATAATAGATAAGAATTAACAAGTGTGTCATTTCTATGTAGATAGGAATCTATAGCGAGTTTAGTGTAATTCAAACAGTAATATAGTAGCTATCTGTATAAAAGGTTCTACAGAAAAAACAACTAATAATGAGTCAAAACGAATTATACCCAATATTTTTAAAGGTAGCGCAGTTAAATGTTTTAATTGTTGGAGGGGGAAATGTTGGGCTTGAGAAATTAACATTCTTGTTAAAGTCTAGTCCAAATGCAAAGGTTACTGTTGTAGCTCCAGAATTTCACCCTAAATTGGTTGAATTAGCTAAAAAGCATACGGTTGAATTAATTGAAGATTTATACAAGGTTTCCTACTTAAAAGGAAGACAGATGGTAATTGCTACAACTGATGTTATACCTGTAAATATTGAAGTTTACAACCATTGTAAAGAGCATTGTATTTTGGTAAATGTAGCTGACAATCCACCTTATTGCGATTTTTATATGGGTGGAATTGTAACCAAAGGGAATATTAAAATAGCCATTTCAACAAACGGAAAGTCACCAACTTTGGCAAAGCGTTTGCGTCAGTTTTTTGAAGAAGTAATTCCTGAAAATATTGATGAATTGGCTCAAAACTTAAATGCTTTCAGAAAAACAATAAAAGGCGACTTTCAAGAAAAAGTTGACACTTTAAATGATTTAACCAAAGGTATTGTAGCTAAGAAAGAGTAATTGTTTAAATTTTCACCAAAGTATAGCTCTCTTTTGATGTTTCGCAAACGGAACATCTGTAGTCTGTAGGAAGATCAGTAAATAAAATTCCTGGAGAAATATGCGCTTTGGCATCACCATAATCACTATCGTACACAGTTAAGCATTCAGAGCATTGATATACTTCTTTCTCAATTTTAACATCTTCAATTTGCTTCTTTTCAGAATCGTCTATTTCTCCTAATTTTTCAAAATACATTTTACTCAATTCCATTAATAAGCCCGGTAATTCCATTTTATCAACATCTTGAGCGTACATTAAATACTCTTTGGTGTTTGGGTTGAAGTTTTTACAATACAGTACATTAAAAGTAGGTCTAACAGTGTAATTTTTTATAATGGTTGGTACTTGGTTTTTTTCAATAACTGCGGAAGTAAAATAGGTTTCATTTTTAATTCGGTCTGAAATACTAAAATTTAAACCATAAGTGCTAATGTCATTTTGATCAAAATTTAGAACGATTGACTTTTTTAACTCTAAAGCTTCTGCGTTGGCTACGGGTAAATGCCAGTTTAATTCTAATGATGAATGACGAACATTGATTCCTTTTTTTCCTAATAATTTCTCTAAGCTTAATTTGTATTTTCGATTGATTCCTTTGATAATAAATGATTTCCAAGGGGTAATACACATTTTACCAATACTGCTTTCTAAACAGAAATCACAAAAATCCTTTAAGAAAGCTACATCATATTCGTTGTTTCTCCAGTACAATCCAAGCCAATATTCATTGTCGCCCATTTTATTCATTCCTTCATAATAAGGAAATGGGTTAAAAGGAATATTTAGTTGTTGTTTTATGGTTCTACTATTTGTGTCAATTTTTTCGTTTATTAAATCAAATAATAATGAAATATCTGTGGTTTCTTTATAAAATTCTTCAATAGCTTCTGCAATTTTAGGAATATCCCAACTGTAAACTAATACCGGAAATTCAATATCATTTTCCCAACCAGGAAGATTTAAATTTAAATGCCAATAATCTTCGTTTTCTGAAGCAATAAAATTTAATTGTCCGTTAAATAACGGAACTAATTGTTGTTTAGGGTCGGTAATGTTAATTTTTAGTGTAGGTTTAAAACGAAACTGTTCTAAAATATATAAATAAGTAGATCCTTTAAGCCAATGTGTTGAGGGGAAAATATCAGCCGAAACATACGAGCAAACAATATTTTGAAAATCGTGTTGTTGATTGTAATCAATATTAATTGTTGGGTATAAATCTGTAATTTTTTTATTTGATTCTTTATATGGAATTAAAATATCTTGTCTTGAGCCAAATTTAATGGTAGATAGCCCTAACTCTTCAGTCATTCTCAAGATTTGTTTTAATTCTCCTGGAGATAAAACACCACCTTTAATAAAAATACGTTGTAATTTTTGTGTTGTATCCATTTATTTAGCCTTTTTTAAAAGTTCACTTATTTCAGGTTTGCAACTTCCGCAGCCCAATCCAGCTCCGGTTTGGGAGCACAATTCATTAAAATCTGTACAGCCATTATTTATGGTTTCTAATAGGTTTCCTTCACCAACTTGGCTACAAGAACAAATTAGTTTTCCCAACACAGGTTTTGTTTCATTTTTACCTCGTAGTAGTTCGGTTCGCTTTTCTGACAATTCAATTTTTTCTTCAATAAATCGCTTAAATTCTGCAAATTCATTTTTATCACCCATTAAAATAGCACCAACTAAAAGATCATTTTTAATAATACATTTTTTATAAAAATGTTGGTTGACATCTTTTAAAACTACTTCTTCATAAGACGGGTCGTTTTTTGGGATAGAAACCATTCCAATACTGCAAAGGTCCAAATCTTCAAATTTTAAAATATTCATTAAAACAGAGCCTTTGTAAATACTGTTTAAATCGCCCAACATAAATTTTGCAGCAATATCAGCCTGTTGTTCTGCTGCTGAAGTAATTCCGAACAAAGCGTTTTCAAACTCGGCAATTTCACCCAAAGCAAATATTTTAGGATTGCTTGTTTGTAAGTATTGATTTACAATTACGCCTCTTCCGTACTTAATATTTGTACCTTTAGCTAGTTCAATGTTTGGTAATGTTCCAATGGCGTATACAATGGCATTGGCATTTATAATTTTACCTGTTTTTAATGAAATAGAAAGTTTGTTAGAGGTGTCTTCATCTTCAAAAACGGTACTTACTTCATTGTTGAAATAGATTTGAATACCACGTTCTTGAACATTTTCAGCTAATAATTCACTTGCAATTTTATCCAATTGACGTTCCATTAATCGTGGGGCTCTTTGAATGATGGTAATCTTAATATTTCTCTTTTTTAATGAAGCAGCTAATTCTAATCCCAATAAACCTCCACCAACAATAACAACATGTTGTTCGTTTGCGGGTAAACCTGTTTTAGCTAAATAATTTCTTAAGCTATCGGCATCATTTTTATTCCGCATTGTAAATCTACCAGGTAAATGAAGCGGAACATCATTGGGTACAAACGCTCGGCTACCTGTTGCCATTATCAATGTATCAAAATAATGTTTTTTATTATTGCTATCTATAATGTATTTTTCTTCGGAATTTATTGTTGTAATATAAATTCCAGTATGAAGATCTAATTTTAATTTTTCAACTTCTCCTTTTTTTAATTTTTGAAGTTGCTCCCAAGTTAAATCTTCACTCACATATTCAGGTAATAAAACCCTGTTGTAGAATGGATTTTCCTCTTTTGAAAAAATAGAAATTTCATCTTCTAAGTTAAAAGATCGGTATGTTTGAACAAATCTGTATGCAGCTGCTCCTGCACCAATTACACATATTTTTTCTTTATCCTTTTGATGCTTTGAAACTTGTACCACTGCAAATTTAAAATCGGGTTCTTTTGAAGTTGGGTCAATTAAATTGCTAGTTAGGTTGTTGGCTCTTCCAAAATCGTTTCCTTGAATTTTTCCCCAATGCATTGGTAAAAACACAACCCCTTCTTTTATGTCAAAATTCAGTTTTACTTTTACTTTTACAACGCCCCTTTTATTGTAAATATCAACAATGTCACCATCGTTTATATTTCGTTCCATAGCATCAATTTTATTCATTTCTAAAAAAGGAGAAGGAATATGAGTAGTTAATCGGTTTACTTTTCCGGTTTTAGTTCTAGTGTGCCATTGGTCTCTAACTCTTCCTGTTGTTAGAATTAATGGTAATTCTTCAGAAGTTTTTTCTGATAAATTTAAAATATTTTGAGGTGTGGTTATGTGTGCTTTTTTGTCTGAAGTTTCATAAACATGATTTTCAAAAAGTCGTGGAGTTCCGGGGTGTGTTTCATGCGGAACAGGCCACTGAAAACTTCCTTCTTCAATCAATCTTTTGTGCGATAATCCTGAAATATCAATATTGGTTCCTTTTGTTAAAGCACAATGTTCGTTGTAAACATCGCTAATGTTTTCGTATTCAAAGCCTTTGAAATTCATTTTTTGAGCGAATTTCCATACTATTTCGGCATCGTGCAGCGCTTCACCGGGAGCGTTAATTACTTTTGGTAAATAACTAATTCTTCTTTCAGAATTGGTCATGGTGCCTTCTTTTTCAATCCATCCCGCTGCTGGTAATAAAAGGTCGGCGTATTTCGTGGTTTCAGAATTATGAGAAATATCTTGTACAACTACAAAATTAGCCTTTTCTAAGGCGCGTTCTACTTTTTTAGCATTCGGTAAACTAACTACAGGGTTGGTACAAATAATCCAAATTGCTTTTAATTTTCCGCTATCTAAAGCGTCAAACATTTCAGTGGCTGTTAATCCAGGTTTTGGTGAAATAGGTTGACTTCCCCAAAAATTAGCAACATCAATTCTGTCTTGTTCATTTAATAAATTTTTGTGGGCAGCTAATAAGTTTGCCATGCCTCCAACTTCGCGACCTCCCATAGCGTTTGGTTGACCTGTTAATGAAAATGGTCCTGCGCCGGGTTTTCCTATCTGACCTGTAATTAATGAAAGGTTAATTAAAGAAACGTTTTTATCAACCCCAATAATACTTTGGTTCAACCCCATAGTCCACATATTTATAAAGCCAGTTGCTTTTCCAATATATTGGGCTGCTTTTTTAATATCGCTTATTTCAACACCGCAAATCTTTGCTGCGTCCTTGTATGAAGTTTGGTAAACTAACTCCTTTAGTTGTTGTATTCCAGTGGTGTATTTTTCAATATAACTTTTGTCGATTCTTTTTTTCTCAAATAAGCGTCTAGCAATGGCATTGTATAAAACAACATCGGTACCCGGGTTTATTTGTAAATGTAAATCGGCTAAAGATGTTGTTTGAGTTTTTCTAGGGTCAACAACTATAATTTTAACGTTCGGATTTTTTTGTTTATGATTTTCTAACCTTCTGAAAAGAATAGGGTGGCACCAAGCAGGGTTTGCACCTGCAATTAAAAATGTATCTGCTAATTCAATGTCTTCATAAGAGATTGGCACATTGTCATCTCCAATTGTTTTTTTATAACCAACAACTG
>CBDUAL010000005.1:0-26713 GCA_965365125.1 uncultured Lutibacter sp. | reverse complement strand
CAGGATTAGGATCTCCTAAAAACACTTTATCATCTTCATCAATTACACCATCTTTATTTTGGTCAACAAAACGTACATCTCCAGGACGTTGATCTTTAAAATAAAGATCTCCACTTGGTGTTACATACGCCTCAACTTCATCTTGATTTTGTAAAATTCCGTCAGCTTTAAAACCGTAGAAAAAACCAATTGGCTGCCCAACTTCAACTCTAGAAATTGCTGCAGTACCTTGTGACAATACACTACTTTCCCCTTGAATTACACCATCTGTATTTGCAATTCTAGTTACGGTATTCTTATTATGTGCTCCACTTAAGGTAATACCGTATTTAAAATCGTTTATTTGATCATTCCAAGTCAATACTAATTCAACCCCTTTATTTTCAATATCTCCACCATTAATAAAAGGTGCTCCTGCTCCTGATGTTCCTAAAATTGGCGCTTCTAATAACCAATCTTTTGTTGTTTTTTGATACCAATCAAAAGTTACACCTAATTTTGAATCTAGCAAACGTGCATCAAAACCAATATTTAATTGTTCTGAAGTTTCCCAAGTTACATCAGGATTGGTAACTTTTTCAGGATAAGCCGTATCACCTGATACTGGTTTAGTATCGCCAAAGTAATATCCTGGGAATGCATATTTTATTTGAGAAGAATAAATAAAGTTAGGAATAGATTGATTACCATTTTGACCCCAACTTGCTCTTACTTTTGCGAAATTTAAAATATTTGAAGTATTAGCCATAAAATCTTCTTCGGTTAAAATCCAACCTGCTGAGAAAGAAGGGAATGTTCCCCATCTATTTCCATCAGCAAAATTTGAAGATCCATCAGCACGAACAATAGCTGTAAACAAATATTTCTCTTTATAATTGTATTGTGCTTTTGCCATATAAGATAGCAATCCTCCTCCACCTGCAGACCAATCAGCTCCCCAAGTATTTATATCATTAATAGATGCAGGACTTTGTGTATTATTTAAATATGCATACCTTGGATTACCAGGGAATAATAAATTATTTCTAGAACCACCAACTTCAGTGTTTATTTGGTTTTGAAGTAACTCTGTACCAACCAAAACATCTAATTTATGATCTCCAAACATGCGATTATACGTTGCTGTTGTTGTCCAAGTCCAATTGTTACCAAAGTATTGATTTTGACTTGCACCATCAACATTATCTCTATACTGTACTCCCAAATGATATGTTGGATTCATAGAACGCCCATGTCCAAACCAAGAATCTACACCATAAGAAGTTCTAAATTTTAAATCTTTAATTGGTTCTATTTCTAAAAATACATTTCCAATAATTTTATTTCCTTTACCGTAATTGTATTTATGACGGTAATACATCACAGCTAAAGGATTGTGTTGATCATTTGACAAACCATCTAAAGTTGGAGTAAAACCAAACTCATTCACATTATTATCAATAGATTGTTGCCAATATGCTGGTTGTAAAGGGTTTTGCACTAATGCATTATGAAGGTCATTATAATAAATATTACCGGTAGCAATACTTCTATTTTCTTCATTTGTATATGTAAAGTTTTCACCTATGGTTATAATTGCATGCTCATCGTTCTTTTTCAAGATCATTTCAGTATTTAAACGAGCTGTAAATCTTTCATAACCTGCACCTACTAAATCTGCCCCTAAAATACCTTCTTGACTTAAATAAGAAGCTCCCATAGAATACACAATATCTTCACTACCTCCAACTATATTAACCGCATGACTTTGCATTGGAGCATTTTTTGATGACATTTCATCAATCCAATTTGTTCCTTTTCCTCCGTTTTGTAAATTTGCCCAAACTTCTTCTCCTAATTCAGTTCCTAAACCTGGATAATTATCATTTAGCCATTTATTATTTGTAAGAATTGATTCCCAATCATTTGGCGCTAAACCATCATTTACACGCCCTTCATCCATAATGTACATATATTCTTGTGCATTTAGTGGATCTAGATTCTTATAAATATTTTGCATCCCATAATAGGTATCGTAACTTATTTTCACAGGACTACCTTTACGTCCTTTTACAGTTGTTACTAATACAACTCCATTTGCAGCTCTTGAACCATAGATTGCAGCCGATGCTGCATCTTTTAAAACATCAATTGATGCAATATCTGAGGAACTTAAGTAATCTATATTTCCTACAGCAACTCCGTCAACAATATATAATGGATTAGAATTACCTACAGTACCCAAACCACGAATTGTTACTCTTGTACCTGCTCCTGGTTGACCACTATTTCTTGTGATAGATACACCTGCTGTAGTTCCTTGAAGCGCTTCCATTGCAGTACCTGTATTTAAAGCTGCAATATCTTCACCTTTTACATTAACACTTGCACCTGTTACTAAAGCCTTCTTTTGAACACCATAACCAACAACTACAACTTCATCTAAACTCTCTGTATCTTCTTGTAATGAGACATCTAAACGATCAAAATTTTTAACAACAACTTCTTTTGTTGCAAATCCAATATAAGAGAAAACTATTGTTTCTCCAATATTAACGTTTTGCAATTCAAAATTACCATCAAAATCGGTTGTTACACCATTGACAGTACTCTTAATAATCACCGAAACACCTGGTAAAGGGCTTCCATCTAAATCAGACACTGTTCCAGAAATACTCTGTGCATGTGCAAACACACCTAGCAAGAGACTCCCTAGAATAAGGATTTTTTTTAACATTTGAATTTTCATAAATATTTGGTTTAATTATTCTTTGTTTGTTTGTATTAGCCATTGTTTTAAAAAAAGAAGCTAACATATTAACAAAGCTACTCAAGATGTTAAAGAAATGTTAATCGTATTTTGTCAAATTTTTATATATTTACGACAAGATTCTGCATTAATCAGACAATATCCTACATAAATTTATGATTGAGAATGCTCACAGAGAAATAACACGTTTAATACCTGAAGACAGCTTTTTAGTTGAAGAAAGAATTAAAGATGATTTTGATTTTCCTATTCATTTTCATCCTGAATATGAATTGAACTTTATATACAAAGGCAAGGGAGCACGACGAATAATTGGAGATCATACTAAAGAAATTGATGATCTTGAATTGGTACTTGTTGGCCCAAGTGTTGTGCATGGTTGGGAACTACACAATTGTACTTGCAAAGAAATTTATGAAATTACGGTTCATATTCATGATGATTTGTTGAACGAAAAAACATTGTCTCGTAGAATTTTTAAACCTATAAAAGACCTGTTTAACAGAGCTAAACATGGTGTTTTATTTTCAAAAGAAACTACAATGAAGATGATGCCTAGGTTAATGGCGCTTCAAAGAATACATGGAATTGAATATTATTTGGAGTTTATTGCCATTTTAGACGATTTGGCAAAATCAAAAGACCAAACATTACTTTCAAACTCTTGTGTTGAAAAAATTGATTTTCAAAACAGCGATAAAATTAAAAAAGTGTATGATTACATTCAAGAAAATTTTAATAAAACCATTACTTTAAATGAAATTTCTGAACTGGTAAATATGAGTCCGGTTTCATTTAACCGATTTATAAAAAAACGAACTGGAAAAACATTTATCACTTATATTAACCATACGCGTATAAGCTTTGCCGCGCGCTGGTTATTAGAAACCGATTTAAGTATTGGTGAAATTAGTTTTATGTGCGGATTTAACAATATTGCAAACTTTAACCGACTTTTTAAAAAGGAAAAAAACTGTACTCCAAAAGAGTTTAGAAATGAATTTGTTGGTACAAAGAGAGTGTTATAAAAATGTAATAACTCCTGTAAAAAATTTCTACAGGAGTTATTATCAATCAAACTTAAACGTAACTAATTATTTATCCCATTATAACTTTAATGGAATGTTTTTTTCCTTTTTCTAAAATTGGAACAATACTACCATCAATTTCTTCTCCATTTACAATTATTTGCAATACACCTTTGCTAATGTGCTTTGGATTAAAAACTTCAATATTATAAGTTGCTCCTCTAAATTCACGTGTCATTTTAAAACCATCCCATTTTGATGGAATACAAGGATCAATTGAAAGTCCATAATAATCTGGTTTTACCCCTAAAATATATTGCGTAATTGCATAAAAATTCCAAGAAGCAGTTCCTGACAACCAAGAATTTTTAGCTTCTCCTGGTTTAAAGGCTTCTTTACCAGCAATCATTTGACAATACACATAAGGCTCTACTTTATGTAATTCAGAAATATCTTCTAAAAAGCTTGGAGCAATTTTCGTATAATAATCGTAAGCTGCATCTCCTCGTCCAATCATAGTTTCACCAATCATAATCCAAGGATTGTTATGGCAAAAAATACCTCCATTTTCTTTATAACCCGCTGGGTAGGTAGAAATTTCTCCGTATTCAATATGGTATTTTGTAAAAGCTGGGCTGTTTAACACAATTCCGTATTCACAGTCTAAATGCTCTTTTACTGAATTTAACGATTTTTCAACAAGACCTTCTTCCTTTCCAATTTCAGCCATTGAACACCATCCTTGAGATTCTATAAAAATCTTACCTTCTTCATTTTCATTAGATCCTATTTTTTTACCGTAATAATCATACGCTCTTAAATACCAATCACCATCCCAACCGTGTTTTTTCACAGCTTCAATCATATTATTTACGTGAACATTAGCTTCAGCAGCCTCATCAAGCCTACCAATTTGCTTACATAATTTCACATATTCTTTTCCGTACATTACAAACAAACCTGCAATCATTAAAGACTCTGCAGTATCTCCTTTTTTATTTCCTGTAGTTTGAAAAGATTCGTTTGGATCGTTTGAAAAACAGTTTAAATTCAAACAATCATTCCAATCTGCACGGCCAATTAACGGTAATTTATGAGGTCCTAAATTATTTACCACGTGATAAAACGACGCTTTTAAATGATCAAAATGTGGTTTTGCTCTAGATGCATCATTATCAAAAGGAACCATTTCATCTAATAATGTAAAATCTCCTGTTTCTTTAATATATTCTGAAGTTGATAAAATTAACCAAAGCGGATCATCGTTAAAATCTCCTCCAATAGCAGCATTTCCTTTTTTGGTTAATGGTTGGTATTGATGGTAACAAGAGCCATCTTCAAACTGTGTAGAAGCAATATCTACGATACGCTCACGAGCTCTTTCAGGAATTTGATGTACAAAACCAATTAAATCTTGATTTGAATCACGGAATCCCATTCCACGCCCAATTCCAGATTCAAAAAATGAAGCAGAACGAGACATATTAAAGGTAACCATGCATTGGTATTGGTTCCAAATATTCACCATTCTATCCAACTTTTCCTCACCAGATTCAATGGTAATTTTCCCTAATAAGTGATCCCAATAAGCTCTTAAATCATTGTAAGCAGCGTCTACTTTTTCAACGGTATCAAACTTGGCAATCATTTCCTTTGCAGGCTTTTTATTAATTACCAATTTACTTTCCCACTTATCAGCTTCATCAACCTCCACATAACCTAACATAAAAACATAGTCTTTTTGCTCTCCTGGCTGCAACTCAATTTCAATATAATGTGAAGCTATTGGAGACCATCCGTGCGCTATGGTGTTTTTTGACTCCCCTTCATTTACTACATCAGGATTGTCAAAACCGTTGTACAAACCAATAAATGATTCTCTATCAGTATCAAAACCATTTATTGGTTGATTTACTGAGTAAAATGAATAATGATTTCGTCGTTCTTTAAATTCTGTTTTATGGTAAATTACGGAATCTTCAACTTCAACTTCACCTGTATTAAAATTACGTTGAAAGTTCGTCATATCGTCTTCAGCATTCCAAAGTGCAAATTCAATAAAAGAAAATAATTTCAGCTTTTTTACTTCGGAAGACGTATTTTTTACACTTACTTTTTGAATTTCACCCCAAAAACCAAGCGGTATAAATTGAAGCACTTCGGTTTCAACACCATTTTTAGCACCTTTAAATTTGGTGTAACTCATACCATGACGGCATTCGTAAGTATCTAATGCTGTTTTCATTGGTTTCCATCCCGGAGACCAAACAGTATCACCATCTTTTATGTAAAAATATTTCCCTCCATCATCAACAGGCACATTATTGTATCGGTAACGTGTTAGCCTTCTAAATTTGGCATCTTTATAAAAAGTGTACCCTCCACCTGTGTTTGAAGTTAATGAGAAAAAGTCTTCATTTCCTAAGTAATTAATCCAAGGGTAAGGTGTTTTTGGATTTGTAATCACATATTCCCTATGCTCATCATCAAAATATCCGTATTTCATGTGTAAATTTTTATTTAAGATTTTTGAAAAAAATGAAAGTTTAGAACTTTGGTTAATAGCTCTTTTAAAACTTTATTTCAAAAATCAATCAGTTGATTTATTTTATTTACTCAAAAGTAGATAAGCGAGTAGATTAAATTTGATACTATATTGTCATTTTCCGAATAAATCTTTTCTTTGATTTGAATCAATGATAAAATTGAACCCTAAAATGCAATTATTGTATTAATTACTAACCACTTACCTAATTAAAATAGATCCAATATTTACACTACTATAATATATGCTATTGTTTTAAGTTATAATAATCGCTTAAAACTTTAAACGCTGTTTTTTTCTCACCTTCTTCAGAAATTAATCCCTTTCTATTGAATATTATGTATGCTTACATTTTAATATTTAAGATGTTCATCTTTATCCCAAATACCCCAATAGGCTCCTACATCACCTTCTGCACCCGTTTTCCAAGATTCATCAAACGATGAAAAGTAAAAAACATCAATAGCTTCTGCTTCAGACCATTGTTGTGTATTGATAAAATATTTCATGGCATTTTCAAAAGATGGTACTGCACCATGAAAAACCTGTCCTTTATTTGTCCAACCTGTTTCCGTGATAATTACTTTTTTTCCGTTAGCTGCACGCAAGGCTCTTTGGTACATATCTTTCATATACAATAATGAATATTCTAATTTACAGCCTTCCCAGTATGGATAACAATTGGCAAGCACTAGGTCACAAGCTTCTGTGATTTTTGGGTGATCTTCAAACTCGTAATAAGCATCAACATATCCTACTGGAATTTCTGGAATAGCTTCCTTCACTTCCTGTATAAATGCCAACAATTCATCTTCTGTTAAATCGCCTCGGTACATGACTTCATTTCCTACAGCGGCAATATCAACATAACCTTCTTTTGCTATTTTTATAAGATTAGCAACTTCCTTTTTATTAATTTCATTATTGTCACCTAACCAAGCACCTACTAAGGTTTTTATACCATATTCGTGGGCTATTTTTGGAATCAATTCATTTCCATCAGTACAAGAAAAAGAGCGAATCCATTTGGTATATGGCTTTATAATTTCCATTCTTCTTCTAATTTGTTCTTCGGAAATAATATCACCAGGCTGCTGACCTTCTTCATACGGGCTGAAGCATAGTCCGTGCATTCCATTTTTTAAGGCTCTTGAAAAATAGTCTTGTATTTCTTCTTTTGATTTATTTTCGTGATTGATTCCTGCTAAGGATAATATTTTTTCTTTTCTAACTGACATCTTTTAATATTTTAAAAATCCAACACTCTAACTATTTATTAGAAACACTTTTATAAATTTCTTTTACTATTTGATACGTTTCTTTCTTATTTCTATGTATATCTACAATGCCCCAATATTCTTCGTTTGGCGTTCCATCATAAGGAACTCCACTACTATTTGGTGCCCAACCTCCAGGATCTTGTGTATCTAGATTTCCTGCTTTCCACCAACCATCGGTAAATGAAAATAATGTTACTCCTGAACAAATATCAGAAGCTTTAAAAACGGCTTCTAAAATATTTTTATTTGCATCTGCTTGTACTTTTTCATTAATTCCTTGCGCATAACCATCTTTTGAAATAGTCATATAGCTGTCTGCTCCAGCTTCAGATAAATACATGGGTTTTGAACTAACCTCTTTCCATTCTGAAAAAATTGTTGAAGGATCATCCCATCGGTACACATTCATTCCCCAAACATCAATATTCGAACTTAAAGAAAGTGCCAATGCATCAGGCAATTCGCCATGAGCTGTTGTAATTGGATGCGAAGAGTCATTCTTATGAATTAATTGAGCTGCATTATTCATAGCGTTGTACCAATTTTTGATATCTCCCTCAAACCATTCTGGATGGTAGTTATACTCGTTACCCAATTCCCACATTAAAATGGCATCATGACTTTTGTATTTGTTGACATACTTGATAAAAGTACCCGATAAAACATCAAAATTCCCATTTTGATTATAGCCAAAACCAATGATGATTTTTAATCCTGCCTTCTGAATTTGATCCAAAACGGCTTCATCATCAATCGGAGTATACACACGTATGGTATTTATTCCTGCTTCAACCATTAAGGCTAAATCTTGAGTTAAATTATCAAAACTTCGCTGATTACCTCCCTTCGGAACAGGATGGTAACAAATTCCTTTAATTACATACGGAATTTCATTTACCAATAATTGCCGACCAGAAATAGTAATACCTTCTGATTTTACTACTGTTTTACACGCATAAAGCAGTGCAACCATCAGTATTAAAATACTTACAACTGCTTTTTGTTTAAATTTTTGCATTGTACGAATGTTTATTTAGTTCATCAACTATTTAAGGAGTATATGTAATATTCTTACACTTCTCAACCAGTTCTTTCACTTGTTCATGCGTAATTTCTCCGTGTGTGATGTATGGATATTTAATCATTGGATGTTCAACCATAAAACCCTGATATTCTCTAATTTCAGCTTCATCGCCTTCGGTTACAATGCCTCTAATCCAGTTTGGCATGTATTCCAATAAAATTTCACGCGTTTGTTTGTTGTTCCAGTACTCTAGGAAAAAGGTGTATTCATCAAACATTAGTGGTGCTTGTTGTGTAGATTGTAAGTTGATAGTTTCCGACAATTTAATATCTCTTGAAGAAGCTGCTGCAGCAATTACATACTCACCACTTTCAGCAATCCACATATCTCTTTTTGCATCGAAATAAGAAAAATCGCGACTATCCAATTTAAACGAAACCTCTTTTTCTTCTCCTGGTGCTAACTCAATTTTCACAAATTTCTTCAATTCTTTTTCAGGACGTTGTAAGGTACTTTTTATGTCTGAAACATACAATTGAACAATTTCTTTCCCGGTAACTTTTCCTGTATTTTTAATGGTAACACTCACTGTTAAACCTTCTTTATCTGTGGTGTTTTTTGAAGACACTTTTAAATCACTGTACTCAAATGAAGTATAAGACAAGCCATAGCCAAAAGGAAATAATGGTTCAATTTTTCTACCATCATAATAACGATAACCAACAAAAATACGTTCTCCATACAACACATCTCCTTGTTCTCCTGGGAAATTAAAAAATGCCGGAGTATCTTCTAAACGCATTGGAAATGTTTCTGCTAATTTTCCTGATGGATTTACTTTTCCGAACAACACATCTGCAATTCCACCAGCACCTGCCTGACCGCCTAACCAAGTTTCCAAAACACCTGAAACTTTGTTTAACCAAGGCATTGTGACTGCACTTCCGTTGGTAAGTATTACCACGGTATTTTTTTGAACAGCACTAATTTCTTCAATTAATTTATTGTGAGATGGCGGCATGTGAATATGCGTTCTATCAATTCCTTCCGATTCGTATTGTAGTGGTAAACCTGAGAATACCAACACAACATCTGCTTCAGCAGCTACTTTTTTAGCATCTGAAATTAATGACGTATCGTTATCGTCTTCTAAATTGTAACCTTGCGCATAGGTTATTTTAATTCCTTTGCCATATTCGTTTTTTATAATCTCTAAAGCACTATCTAATTTGGTTGGTTTTACCTGCGAACTTCCGTTTCCTTGGTAACGTGGCGCAGCAGCAAACTCACCAATAATAGCTACTTTTTTATATTTATATTTTGAAATTGGCAATACATTTTTCTCATTTCTCAATAAAGTTGCAGCTTCAGAAGCTACTTTTCTGGCAAATGCATGGTCTTTTTCTACATTCAATTCAACACCTTCTTTTTGAAGTGATTTTGCTTTAAAAACAACCGTTAAAATTTCTTTCACCAAGGCATCAACAACTGCAATATCCAATTCACCATTTTTAATAGCTTCAACAGCTATGGCATTATTTACAGGACTTACGTTTGGCATTTCTAAATGCATTCCAGCTTTCATTGCAGCAACACGATCAATAACCGCAAACCAATCTGAAACTACAATTCCTTTAAAACCCCAATCTTTTTTTAAGATATCGGTTAATAAAAATTCACTTTGCGTTCCGTATTCACCTTGAACTCTGTTGTAACAAGCCATTACTGTCCACGGTTGTGCTTTTTTTACTGCAATTTCAAAAGGCGTTAAATACAATTCGTGTAAGGTACGTGTATCAACATTAGAGTTGTTGAACATACGCATAGTTTCTACATTATTTGCTGTAAAATGTTTTAAAGAAGTACCAACTCCCTGACTTTGAACTCCGTTGATATAAGCAGCGCCCATTTCTCCAGATAAAATTGGATCTTCAGAAAAATATTCAAAATTTCTTCCTCCCAATACAGAGCGTTTGATATTTACACCCGGACCTAAAAGTACACTTACACCTTGCGCCTGAGCTTCATCTCCCAAAGTTTGACCTACTTTATAAACTAAATCTACATCCCAAGTTGCAGCAAGTGCCGATGCAGTAGGAAAACAAGTTGCAGGTAACTGATCTCCATAACCTGGTTTATTGGTTGCAGGTGCACGACGTAAGCCATGAGGACCATCGGCTAACCAAATCCAAGGAATATCTAATCGTTCAATAGGCATGGTGCTCCAATCATCACGACCAGAACACAGTGCCACTTTTTCTTCAATAGTTAATTCAGCAATCAACTTTGTTATTTTATTTTGAATGTCAATTTCCTGTTGCGTTTGCGCTTTTAAATTCATAGTAATTAACACTAAGAATGAAAATAATACTGTTTTTTTCATGGGTTATTCTTTAAGTAGTTATTCGAAAAAAATAAATGATATTATAATTTTACTGGTATTTACTAAAGGCTGACTAAAAAATCGAATTCAAATTACTTTCGATTATTTGATGCTTCTAACGCACGTTCTGCCCGTTTTACCACCAACGCTTCTTTTATTTCATGAGCTCTTTCTTCGGTAATATTATAGCGCCAAACCAAAATAATGGCAATTAAGGCTGCAACTATTGGAATAATGATATCTGCTAAACGTAAATTAATAAGCGTTTCAGCTGATTGTACTGTAATACTTTCGTCAAAACCAACTAGTTGTAAAACAACACCACTTGTAAGCATTGCCAAAGCGGTTCCTAATTTAACCATCCACCAGTAAACTGCACCAAACATACCTTCACGGCGCTCTCCATTGTTCAATTCATCTAAATCACAAACATCAGCAGTCATAGACATCATTAGCGTAAATAAACCTCCTATTCCGAAAGAAAGGAAAGGAATAGGCATAAACATTAACCAAGGATTCCCTGGATCAAATCCCCACCATTTCAACACATACCCTACAATTGAAAGCAACGTAGCAACTATAAAAGCTTTACGTTTACCCATTTTTACAGAAATTTTGGTTACAACCGGAATTACTAAAAACATAGTAGCCAAAGCACTTACAGTTCCAAACCAAGCAGGCCAAGTACCTGCGGCAACAGTATCACCTTGAAATAAATAATAAACTATAATAAAAAATGAAAACTGTGCAATTGTTTGAAATCCGTTAAAAATAAAGAACGTAGCTCCACACAATTTCATAAACTGTTTATTTTTTACAGTTAACACAATACCTCTAATAAATTCTTTGGTATTTACAGCCAATTCGCTCATTGAAAGATCTTTCAATTTACTTTTATCAACTTCCATTTCTTTGTTAAATAGTGCAGGTAATATTCCTAAAACCATACACAATCCTCCAACCCAAATAGCCATTATTTTAGCTCCTTCTGGTGCATTTTTAAATAACGATTGGTCGTAAATAAGAACCCAAAACCAAGGTGCAATTAGCCAAGCCATTTGTCCCATAAATTGCGAAACCGCCATTAAGCGCGTACGTTCATTGTAATCTGGAGTCATTTCATAACCCAAACCAATTAATGGTGTCGCAAAAACGGTATAACCAATGTAAAAGAATAATGAAACAATTAAAAAATAAAAGAAATTATACATTTCAGAATCTTCAGGATTTAACTGCCACATAATCATATATGCGATTCCCGAAATAACGCTACCTACAAGTATA
Source organism: uncultured Lutibacter sp. (assembly GCA_965365125.1). Classification (GTDB taxonomy): domain Bacteria; phylum Bacteroidota; class Bacteroidia; order Flavobacteriales; family Flavobacteriaceae; genus Lutibacter. The sequence goes on along the minus strand of CBDUAL010000005.1, from coordinate 14,420 downwards.
TAAGGTTTTCTTCGTCCCCATTTAGATTTTGTGTTATCTGAAATAAAGCCCATTATTGGATCGGTAAGTGCATCTAAAAACCTAGGTAATGCACCTAGCAAACCGGCTAAAACAGGATTCATACCTAAAGACATGACCAATACCACCATAAAAACACCTAGAGCGGCAGGAAATAATTGATTGGCTAAATGCCCAGATCCAAATGCTAATTTTTGCCCAAAAGGAACAATATCCTGCGATGCTGTTTTGTGATGTTTCATATAGTTTGGTTTTAAGTTTTGGTTTGGTTAATTATTTCTACTTTACAATTTCATAGCGTATGATTGATTTTTATAAATAGATTTTTTGTTTTTTTATTCACTTGCTGATGGAGGTACTAATACATCTTTCATTAATGCCTTTTTATCACCATTGTACGTTTTGGTAATTGGCATACCGTTTCTGGTTAATCCTTCAAAAGTTCTATTGTCAACCATTTCCCATAAGGCAAATTTTGCTTCACCTTTTAAATTAATTAAGCCGAAATGATTTTCAGAACCCAATGTATTTGCAGCGTCCTTCCATTGCTCGTCAAAAGCTTCAAAATAAAAACAAGAAATCCCTGATGCATTAGTCCATTCACGTAATTTTTGATAGTAAACTCCCGCTTTGTATTCATCGGCCGCTTTAGAACTACTGGCTCCATAATGTCCGTTTGAAACTGTAGCCCAACCCGACTCTCCAATATGGATTGTTTTGGTAGAGTCAATACTTTTCACATAATTAGAAACGTTTTGATAATTGGTTTTAGCAAAGTTGATAGCTCTCTCCATTGCCAAATCTATTTTTTCAATAGCTGAAAGGTTATTTTCTTCGGCAGGAACTTCCCAAAAATCAGGATTGTAATAAGTGTTGTGCATTGCATACGAATGCATAGAAACATAATCAACAGCTTTAATTAAGGCTTCTAAATCTGGCGTATGATAACTTGGATCACCTCCACCCCAAGAAGCAAAATCATCAGAACTTGTTATCCATAAATCTGCAGGCAATTTTCCGTCTTTTTTTAAATTTTGTAAATGATTTACCCATTTTAAAATAACACTTGGCTGTACGTAATAACTTGTTGCCCAAGTTACCATAGCTTCGTTTCCAACCGCTATAATTTTTACAATGTTTGGATATGCTTTTGCTAAAGCTACGGCTGTATCTATTTCAACAGCATTGCGATCGCTTTCAGCATTGTGATCTGGTTCTAATTCTGTCCACGCATTTTTACAATCTATCCACGCACCTAACATCACATACATTTCAAAATTTGAATCGGCTGCTTTTAATTGTTTTATGGCTTCTAATAAGTTTGACGCTTGTGCTAAATGAACATTGTAAGTTCTAACAATTTTGACATTCATTGCTGCCAAAATTTTCATATCTTCTTTTAATTCTTCAACTGTAGGTTGTGCATCACGTGTACTTTCTCGATAACCACCGTAAGAAATAGCCAAATATTCAGGGTTTCCTAAAATTTCAGCAGCTGTGCTGTTTTTAATTTCTTTAGGCGTTTCAGCACAAGAAAATAGTATGATCATAATTCCTAAATAAATTGATTTTTTAATAATTTCTACCATAATTTAATAGTAGCTTAAACAGCTATTGTTGGTTTTTATAAAACATTTGTTTTTTCAATAATTCTTTTGGATTTCCACCAATTTGAAGTTCAAACTCACCTTCTTCAACAACCCAATTATGATCCATTCCAATAAATTTTAAATCGTTTGATTGAATTGTAAAAGCAATCGTTTTAGTTTCATTAGGTTGCAAGTGTATTTTTTCAAAATGAATTAACCTTTTTGAATCTGGTGCTACAGAAGCTACTATATCTTTTACATATAATTGCACCACCTCTTTACCTTCAATTTTCCCTGTGTTTTTAACAGTTACAGAAATTGTTAGCTCACCATCTTTTGAAATGGTTTCTTTATCTAATTTCACATTTGAATATTCAAAAGTGGTGTATGAAAGTCCGTAACCAAATTCAAACTGTGTATAAAAACCATCATACCCCCAATTGACATCTCTTATATCGGCTTTTTTATGATAATAAGGCAACGTATTGCCTGAATATTTTGGATAGGTATAAGGCAATTTTCCACTTGGATTTATATTTCCAAACAACACATCTGAAATTGCTCTTCCTCCTTCTTGACCAGGCAAATATCCCATTACGATTGCATTTGAAAGCGGTTCAACTTCACGAATAATTCTTGGACGGCCTTGCACCATTACCAAAATAATTGGTTTTTTATAAACTTGTAATTTTTGAATTAACTCTTGCTGTACTTTTGGCAACGCTAATTCATTGATGTCTGAAGGTTTTTCTGTAGCTGGTAATTCTCCAACACAAACCACAATATAATCTGCATTTTTTGCTTTGGAAACAGCTAAAGAAGTATTGATATCTTCGGTATAATTAGTTCCTTCAACATACGTAACGTTTTCAGCACCAACTTCCTTTTCAATGGCTTTTAAAATAGTGAGTTTACTTGGATCGTTGTATGTTGGATCTTGACCTAAAAAAGTTCTAGACCAAGCGCCATTTAGTACATTCATAGAATTGGCAGCATAGCCAGTTACCATTATTTTTTTTCCTTTTTTTAATGGCAATACTGCTTTTTCATTTTTTAATAAGGTAATCGCTTCACTCGCTGTTTTATAATTTTCAACAATGTGTTTTTTACTTCCAACATCAGGAAAATTAGTTGGATTGCTATAAGGTGTTTCAAATAAATTCAGCTGAAATTTAAGCCTTAAAATTCTTGTAACAGCATCATCAATTCTAGCCATTGGTATTTCGTTGTTTTCAACCAAATCAACAATGTAATCTACCACATCAACATCATACGGGTTCATCAACATATCTAGCCCTGCATTTACAGCCATTTTGGTAGCTTCACGCTTGCTATTGGTTACTTCGTGCGCTTCAATTAAAAATTCTACATCGCTAAAATCAGAAATTACAACACCTTTAAAACCTAATTCGCCTTTTAAAATATCGGTAATATAGTGGCTGTTGATATGACAAGGAATACTATTTACGGCATTAGAACTAATCATAACGCCCATAGCACCTGCATCAATTGCTTTTTTAAACGGAGGTAAAAAATACTGACGTAAACCATTCTCTGGAATGAGAGCGTTAGCACGGTCTTTCCCGTTTTTACCCGCACCATAACCAATAAAATGCTTTAAACAAACGGCAGTACTTTCAGGATTACCCAAGTTTTCACCTTGAGAACCTTGTGTATAAGCAGCGCCCATTTCAGCAATTAAATAAGGATCTTCTCCAAAACTTTCAGCAATTCTTCCCCATAGCGGATTGATAGCTACGTCAATATTTGGGTTGAAATTCCACGGTAATGATGCCGCCCTAGATTCGTAAGATGTTATTTTGCCATTTAATTTAGATAGCTCTCTATTCCACGTAGCTGCTAATGCTATTTGATGTGGAAAAAGCACCGAATTTTTCACATAGTTGGCTCCATGAATATTATCAATTCCGTACAAAACGGGAATACCCAAACGGGTGTTTTTCATGATACTATCCTGAATTTCTTTTACAATTTGATGCCAATCATTTACCCCTGCTAAATATTGAGGTGTGTTATGAATTGAACCTATTCCGTAATCAATTATAAACTTTTGAAATTTTTCTTTATCAAAAACTGCTGTATCACGTGCATCCCAATAATCTCCTTGCAACAAAGATGGCAAGCCAATGTTTAACATTTGGCTTGCTTTTTCTTTTAAGGTCATTTCACCTAATAAACGTTGAATTTTCTGTTCAATTTTTTGATTGTTATTAACGTTTATGGTGATTACTGGTGCGTCAGTACAACTTATTACTAAAATTGCAACTATAATTAATTGGGCTTTTTTCAAATTCATAGTGAACAAATATTAAGGTGTTTATTATTTAAATTTATGAATCTTGATAAGCTCCCGATGAGTATGTTAACTCGTAACTATGGGTGTAAATTTCAAAGACAACTCCAAACGGATCTTCAACATACACCATTTTAAAAGGCTTTTCATTTGGATAATACTCTCTAATTGGCATACGCTGTTTGCCTCCGTAAGCAACAATTTTATCTACCAAACCTTCAATATCTGGATCTTGTACACAAAAGTGAAACAATCCTGTTTTAAACGGGTTGAATTCTGGTTTTTCATTGCTCATATTTGGGAAAGAAAACAACTCTACCCCAATACCATCTGATGTTGACATGTGAGCAATTTCAAACGTTTCCCAATCTTCACCAAAAACATCGATACACATTTGACCAATAGCTGTTTCTCGTTCTTTTTTCACTTCTGAAGGTTCCATAATAATATACCAACCCATTACTTCTTGATAAAATTGCACTGCTTTTTTAATATCTGGAACCGTGATTCCTATATGTGAAAACGATCTAGGATAATTTTTTTCTTTCAAAATATTTATTCTTTTAGTTATTAATTTCACTTATTTAAGTGCTACTTCAATGCGTTCAATTTCTCCACTTCTTGAGAATATTTGTTCGCTTGTAATACGGTCAATTACTTGCCCTTTAATTTTTAGTTTATTTCCATTTTTATAAATTAGCTGAATGACATTCTCCATTCCTAATTTATAAACAATAGGTATTTGACAATAGGTAAAACAAAGTGAATCTTTGTCCAATTCAATTTCTTTTACTTGTTTATCAATTGTAGTGTATTTGAACTTTTTAGACGTTTTTAAAAATTCGTCTTTTCGCAATAAAGTAGGTTTAAACTGTAATTCTCCGTTTTTAACCTGAACCCCTAATTCAACAAATCTACTCAACACATCTTCTTTTACTTGCCCTGTCATTCCTGGTTGTTGCGCTCCTTTTCCTGCTGGTGTATGTGAATACGGATCTGTTGGAATTGCACCATATAATTCAGGGGATTTATGCACACCAATACCTTCGCTTATTTCGTAATAATGCTCCAATAATCGTCCAACTACCTCAGCACTTTCATTGACTTCAATAGCTTTCAAGCAATTTTCTTGCACTGCTACTACTAATTTTGAAACCATATGCCAATAAATAGACCCCAATCCTTCATAACCAAAGAAAGTTCCTGATCTACCTGTAAATGACTTATGGTCAAAGATTTCTTCAAAAATGGCTAATAACGCAGCTGCATCTTCTTCAACAAGAGATTTGTATTGTTCTTCTGGCAATTCAGCTAAGGCATTTTTTAAACTATCAGCATTGTTGAAATTTCCATTAAAATGGAAGTTTCCTAAGATATCTTTTTCAACAATTTGCTTGTTACCGTCTTTTAACAATTGTTTTATCAAGGCTAATTTTTCAACCTTTTTAGCTGAAATATTATTTTTATCTACAAATCTTGACAAGTTTTTATTTGGGTACAAAATATAGCTGTACTGATCTTCTCTAAACAACGCACTATTTTTTAATCCATCTAATAAAGCCAAACTTTCTAATGAAGAAAGGTAACCTGAACTTAACACCGCTACCTGACCTTCTAACATTTCAGACAAGTAAGAAATTGAAATTTCTTTATCATTTTCAACCGTCATTAAATTGTATGAATGATACAAATCATCGGTTCTTTTGTTGGCTCTAATGGTATGTTCTAAGAAATTGGTAGTTAAGTTACAAAAATGTTGCAACTCACTTTTTTCAACAGCGGTTTTTTCTCCTGTAAAACCATTTGAATAAATAGCTGCTCGGTACTCGCTTCCTGCATTTCCTAAACCGTCTAAAATGGTTTTTCTTTCTTCATCTGAAATTTTACCAGAAAGTAAGTGTTTATTTGCTTCAAAAGTTTTTACAACGGCATCAAAAAATACTTTAATTTCTTCTGAAACCAACACTTCTTCCATTGTATTATTTTGAATAAGTGCTTCAAAAAAGTTTAAAAAACGTCTTAAATAATACAGGGTTACCATAGAAACTCCGTTACCAACCAACGCATTGTTGGCATCGTTCCATTCAGGGCGTTGGGTATTTAACCAAATTCCTCCTTCAGGAATAAAATTGGAAACCTTTGCCAATACAGTAGCCATTATTTTTTCGATAAAATTGACTTTATGAATAAAGAAATTTTCATCTCTAAGCAAAGCTCCATCAGCTCCTAATTCTTTTTTCTTTTGATTTATTTGATGATCTAGTTCTACATCAAAATCAATGGTGTCTTTTGGATTTTTTAAGGTGTCTGAATAGCTTTTAATTTTATAAGGTACATTGGCATATACAAACATTTCTTGATTGAAATATGCGCTTAATTTTGTTGGATAATAGTCTTCAATAAATTCTAAAAACTTTAATAAGTAAATAATTTGATGATCTCCCCAATACCCAATATAAGACCAAGGATCATCTGGTTCAATAGTTTCCCAGTCAAAACCGCCTTTTGTAACACGGTACGGATTGTAGCCTTCAAAAGTAGTGGCATTTAAAAATTTAAAGATCATACTTTCTATAAACTGCGGGTACGAGTGCGCTAAGGCTTCCCAGTTTTGAAAAATATCTCTCCAGTTTCCTTCATAATCCAAAATTTTTGAACCATCAATTTCGCTTCTTGTGTTGATTGAGAATTTATTCCAAGGTCGGCTAGGATCTCCATGCCTTCTACTAAATTTTAGTGGCATATATTCAAAACACAAACGTTTGAAATTTTTATCATCATCTTCACTTGCAAGTTCCTTTAAAAAATTCAGCGAAAATATCGTTGGAAATTGTTGAATTAAATTTTCTTTTTTCTTCCAAACTTTTTTATTGGCATTTGCTATATATTTTACAAAATCCTCTTTTTAAATTTCATAATTGTCATCAAAAATACCACCTCGCATAATATTGAAAAGGGTATTTGAGAAATGACGTGTATTTTGAAGTTCATCAGCTGTTAATTGCAATCCATCAGCATTTCCAGAAAGCGCTATTAATTGTTGCGTACCTGCTTCAATATCATTTTTAATGGTTGTAATTAAATCTTGTTCGTTTTTAATGATTTCTTTCATTTCATTGATATGAACAATTGACTTATTTACGTCAGCAGCTAAGATCCATTCTTTTTCAGCATTGGCATCTAAAGCAATTTCAGCACAAGTAAAATAGGCCCCTTTTTCGGCTTTTATATCAACTTCTTGTTGTAATTGCTTTCCTTTTCTGAAGTTTTCTAATTGTTTTGAAGACAATAAATAGGTTGGCTTTTCAATTCCAGCCGACCAAACAATATTGGCTTTTAAAGCTTCACTTGGCTCAGCCTTATCAACAATAATGGCGCTTAAAGCAAAAATACCTAAACCCTCCTTAGCTTCTAATTCACATTTTTTGTAAGCATCAACTAAGTTACTAGATGCGTTTTGAAAATCAGATGAAATTCCGTGAGGAATGATATTTTGAATTCCGTCTAAAACGGTACATTTTACAGGTTTATCTGTATTATTAATTAAAGTGGCAATTTTCACAAAACCAAAACGATCACTTGAATTCCACTGGTATTTATAGGTAACTCCTAAATCGTGATTTATTTCTTCAAAAATTAATTTATTTCCGTAGCTATTTTTGTACAAATTTCTACTGATATTGTAAACACCTGTGTATCTATTTGAAAATGGTTCCCATAAATAAGTTTTCTCTTTTACATAAACGTGAAGCAGTGTTTTGCTTCCTGTAATTTCAGCAGATTCGGTTATTTTATCATCAGTATAATACGGAAATAACGCATAATTACTATTTTTTCTTCCTGCTGAAAGACCTCCATTACTAGAAATAAACATCCAGTGATTTGAATGACTTACTACACTCATGAAGAATGGTCTCATTTCATTTACATTCGAAATTTTGTAATAACTTTCATCGCCTATGCTCACTAATTTCCCTGTCACTTCGTTTTCCCCAAAAGAAGCTTCTTTATCTCCTATATACATGTTATTTTCTTTAATTAATTGTACCTGAAATTTTAATTTATCATCTCTTTTTATGAGATCTTATTTTACTTTGAATGAAATATTTGCAGTTCCTGAATGATTAAATCCGTCTGTGACATATCCAAATAATCTATAGTTTCCTTTTTTTTCAGGTGCTTTAAATTTTAATTCACCTTCATTTTTACTTAACACTTCAATTTCAATAGCTATTGGTCTTTTTTCAAAATCGCCACCATCTTGTAAATCGGTACTTTCAGGTAAAATTTCCCAGCGATATGTTAATGGGTCGTTTTCAAAATCTACACTCTTCAAAATAGCCAACGATTCCTGATTAGGACTCAACACTACATTTTCAAAAGCTGTTTTGTTATTTATGGTAAACGACTGAACTTGCGGAGTTCTGTTTGCTGGCCACTTTCCGTTCCAGGCATAATGTATGGCATCAACCGATTCGGTTTCGCTCCCATCTTCTAAAAACATTCCATACCAAGTAGGTGTACGCTCTTGTTTTTGTCCCCATAAAAACACATAAGAGCCAACACATTGTGCTGAATCTGCAGCTATTACCGTTTCATATCTTTTTAAATAATCGGCTGCTTTTACAGAACTATGATCTTCAATTGGAGTTCCCCAAGCTGTTTTAGCAACTTCCCAATGACCGGTTGCGCCCCATTCGGTTACCATATATGGCCCTGTAAATTTATAGGCTTTTAGCAATTGCGGTAATTCTTCAATTTTACCATACAACTGCACCGATAAAAGATCAATATCAGCACAACGCTCTTCAATATAATCAACTTCTTGTTGAGAAATCCCTGCGAGTGTTGTGGTGGTTAAATGATTTGGATCTATTTCATGAATCATTTTAGAAATATCATTTACCGCATCCCAAACCTTAGGATTGGTAGCTCTTAAATTCAACTCATTTCCTATGGCCCAAATTAATAAAGCTGGGTGGTCTTTTAACGCTAAAACTTCTTGTTTAATTCTTTCTTTTTGAGCTTTTACAGCAGCTTCATCATTATAATCAAACCCGTGTCTTTCACGCGCTACTTCAATCCCCATAGTAACCAATAAACCATATTTTTGTGCTTCATCTAACACTTCTTTACCTGTTTGTTTACCGTTATCAGTTCTCCAAGTTCTAAATGAATTTCCATTGTGTTTTGCTACTGAAGGAATGTTTCCAAACTCTAAACCAGCCCCTTTTATGTAAAATGGTTCTTTGTTAACATATAACTGGTATTGCCCTTTTTCATTTTTAAGTTCAACCTTCACAGGTTCATCAACTTTTGTTTCTTCTTTTATTTTTGAAGGAGTTTGTTTACACGCAATAAACATTGAAACACACACTATAATTGTAAAAATATTTTTCATTTTTCTGTACTTAATCTGTTACTAATTCTGATTCTATTTGTTCTAATGATTTCCCTTTGGTTTCTGGAAGTATTTTCAATAAAATAAAGAATCCAAATGCGGCAATTGTACCAAAAATTAGGAACGTTAATGCGTTTCCTAATGTTGATAATTCCCAAGGGAAAATTTGTTGAATTAACCAACTTACAAACGAGTTTACAAAACCAATTACACCAATAGCCAATCCCCTGTATTTATTTGGATACATTTCTGAAAGTAGCACCCACATAACTGGTCCTAATGAAAAAGCGAAACAAGCTATAAACCCTAAAATACCTGCTAACACTAATACAGGATTCATATCGGTTGCGGCTTCTAAAATAGCGCCTTCATTTTTTGCATATACCTGGTTTCCTAGTGCCGACTTCATATCTCTTTTGAAATCTAAATCATTATCGTACACCTTATCTTCATAAGGTGTTAATTTACTTCCTTCAATATTTTCAAACGATGAAATTTCTTCGGAAGTTAACTTGTAAGTTGCTTGGTGAAAGCCGTAAGCACATAACAACAAGCTAATAGCAATACCTGCCATTCCAACTAACAATAAGGGTCTACGCCCCATTCTATCAATTAACAAAATAGCCACAACTGTAAAAACTACCGATGTAAAACTTAATAAAACTCCTGATGAAAAGGCAGCATCGGTTCCAATACCTGTTTGTTTAAAAATAGACGTTGCATAAAAATAAACGGCATTTATACCTGTAATTTGTTGCAAAACTCCAATTACCAAACCAACTATTATAATGAAACGTAACGATGGTTTTAATAATTCTTTAAAGGCAATTTTTGAAGTTTGTTTTCCTTTTTGAATATTCTCTTCAATAGATTTAATTTCAATAGCTCCTTGTATTTCACCATGAATACTATTGAGTACTTTTTTAGCTTCTTCTAAATTATTTTTTGAAAATAACCAACGTGGACTTCTAGGTACAAAAAACATAAAAATGAAATAGAATGTAGCCGGAACTAATTCAACACCCAACATATATCTCCAAACATTTTCATCGGTAAAAAAAGTGGAGCCTTCAGAATTTAAATGGTTTAAATAATAGTTACTTAAAAATGCTGCAAAAAATCCTAAAACAATATTTAATTGTTGAATTGAAACTAATTTACCTCTATTTTCAGCAGTAGAAATCTCAGCAATATAGGTTGGTGCTAAAATAAGTGCTGCTCCAAAGGCAAAACCACCAATCATTCTGGCTATGTATAACATTTCATAGGAAGTTGCGTAAGCCGAAAGCAATGCTGAAATTGCATACGCAAACGCCACATAAATTAATATTTTTTTTCTTCCAACATAATCACTTAATCTACCAGAAACAATCATTGCAATCATAGCTGCAAATGAAGGAGAGCTTACTACCCAACCTGTTTGGCCATCGCTTAAGTTAAATTCTGGTCCGGCGTAAGACATTACACCCGAAATAATTCCTGCATCAAATCCGAAGAGAAACCCTCCTAATGATACTACAAATGCTATAAATACTAATTTTTTTGACATGAGTTACTTTATTTTAAAATAATAGTTCTTGACAACGAATATCCAATACCTTTATAAATGCTATAGTAAGCTTACATAAAGAGGTGCTGTTGGTTTTTATTTAATTTATAAAACGTTTCTGCGGAAGCATCTGTTAATGCAGCTCCAATTCCTACAAATGTTTGATGCGATTTTGAAGTAGTTACAAATATTGATGCTTCAGTTTCTAAAGGTTGTTTAAAATCTGAAAACGCAATATTAGCACTTGTTAATTGCAGTTTAACATTGTTTAATGATGAAGTTGTGTAAACAGTACTTTCTGATATGTTTAATTTTGAAATTTCGTCAATAGGTTTTGTTGAAACTTCTGTTTTTTCTGTGTTACTATTTGTATTACAACTAGTAACAAAACACGTAACTATAAATAGAAATGCATAAATTTTAATAAATGTTTTTATTAACATGATTTGTTTTGTAAAATGAAACTGAAAAATTAATCTATGTTTTCAAAGATAGTGGAACACCTAAATAAATTATTGTACTATTTTGTCATTAATACACTAATTTTAATAGGATATTTTAAGATACCTGTTTTGTAAATTAAAACTGAAAACATGAATCTATCTTTCAAAAATAATGCTGTGTCAGTAATAGTTAATTTCAACTGTAACTCATTTTTTGAAATACAGCCATTTTTTGGTTAAAAAAAATGGCTGTATACAAACTAAAAATCACTTTTAATTATTCACTAAACTTATTATTGGTATACTCTTATATAATCAATTTCCATTGAATCTTCAGTGAAATTAGGATCAATTACGCCTCCTAAAGTACCTCCCATAGCAACGTTCATTATCATAAAGAAGTCGTTACTAAAAAATGGTAAATCTGCGTTGTTAGCCATTTCAACAACTTTTTCATCATCAACAAATATTTTTAATGATTCTTCTGTCCATTCAAGAGAATACACATGAAATTCAGTTGAAGTGTTAGTTACAGCCAAAGTTTCTCCATACATTGCATTATTACCTCCTGCTGTGTCAAACCAATGGAATGTTCCTAAAGTGTTTTCCTTATCTACTACTTGACCTTTTTGCTCCATAATATCTATTTCACCACAAGCTGGCCAACTAACAGTTTCAATGTTAGCACCTAGCATCCATAGTGCCGGCCAAGTTCCTTGCGAAGCTGGTAATTTAGCACTAATTTCAACTCTACCATGCGTAAAGCTATAAATACCTTGCGTTTTTAATCTTGCAGATGTGTAAGAATCTCCATCTTTTTTTGCAGTAATTTTAAGAATCCCATCGGCTACCGCAACATTTTCAGAATTATCGGTGTACGTTTGTGCTTCTCCATTACCCCAGCCACCTGCGCCAAGATCATACGTCCATTTTGAAGCATCAGGAGCACCATCAGTATCAAATTCATCAGACCAAACAAGTTCTGTAAAATCAGATTCACCTTCTACTGGTTTTGTAGAAGTAAATAATTGATACCAAGCAGCCCCAACACCTGTAGCAGGATCTTCAATAACTCTAACACGCATGTAATTTTCATCAATTGAAATAATGTCATAGGTACTTGAACCTACGAACCACCCCATAAAGCCTCCTTCCGAAATTTCGAAAGATGTTTTTCTGTAAGGCTCTTCATTATAAGATCCTTCAAGTGCAGCCTTTGATCCTGAAGGGAAAAAAGCAACATTTTTAACTCCAAACATATCAGTAGCCACCGTTTCATCATGACAAGTATCGCCATCAACACCAATATAACCAGCATAGGTACCTGGTACAAAAGCAGGCCCTACAGTTTGCTCAAATGTAACTCCATCGGCCGTTTTTGTAAACACAAACTCATTGGTATACATACAACCTTTTTCTTCATCCCAAGGTAAAATACCATTCCACCATCCTTCATAAGCAAACTCTCCGTTTCCATAGTCATCTTCAACTGGTCCCAAACCTACATGCAACTTTAAATCAGCTGCCCAATACCAAGTTTTACTAGCACCTTGAACACCACCACTTAAGAAATCTTCAGCTTCAACATCTGAAAAAGAGCTGTACACTTTTACATCTATAGAAGTAGTTGATGTAACACCTCCTGTTCCAATAGCACTTACTACAACAGTAAAGGTATTTACACCTACTTTGGTAAATCTATGTGTTACTTTCCCAGAAGGTGCAACTACAGATGATCCGTCTCCAAAATCATAATTATAACTTATCACATTATCAGCATTTGATTCAAAGGACACAAACCCCGAACCATCACCATTCATAAACTCAGGGTTACTTAAATCTTGACCTTCAATTGCCGCTTCAATCAGCACATTTGAAGGAGCAATAATAGCTCCAAACTCTTTATCATCCTCTTCACAACTCACAAAAAATGTAAGTGCAAGAAAAAGACCTAATATATATTTTATATTTTTCATTTTTTATAGTTTTTTAATTAGCGATGAACATAACATCATCAAAATAATATGTTTTTTCACCGGCTGTTGCTCCATCTGTTCCAAAATTGAAAAAGATAGATGCTTTGTTATAAACCCAACCGTTATTTAAACCAACACTTAATAATTCAGTTCCTGGTGCTTGATTTGTAAAATCAAACTCTAAAGTTTCCCATCCTGCTGTAACAGTTGTATTTACTTCAGTTTCACAAGTATGCGTTTTATCGTTAGCATCTTCAATTTTCAAACGAATTGGTGTTCCAGCATCTGGAGACCAAACACGTACCGTTATTTTAGAATTTGTTAATGTAATTGGAATATTTGTTGCAAAGCCACTATCAGTACCAATTGTTGTTCCTGCCCAAGTTGCAGCAATAGCTGTTTTAACAACTTTTACTACGGTATTGTTAGCGTCTGTTGGATCTGTAACTAATGAAGAAGAATTTTCTCCAAAATCAGTTAAAGTATAATCCGTAGTTGTACTTTCAAAATCAACTGGTAAATCTATTTGTGTTCCAGAGCTAGGTGGAGGTGTACCTCCGCCGGTGTCACCTGAGAATAATGATACATTATCAATATTTACCATACCAACTGCTGCTCCTAAGTCAAATAAAACGCGTGCATCAGCAGCACCATACCCATCAGCATTTAAAGTTAATGTATATGTTTTTCTATCAGTTGTGATATTTACAGTTTCTATGGTGTTTGACCAAGGATCTGCACTAAGGCCTATCCCTGCAACAATAGGTCTATTAATATCTGACCAAGCATCAAAAGTTAATGTATAAGTTGCATCTGCAATAATTTCTAACTTTTGACTCATGTTAACATCATAGGCGTTTCCTGCTGCTGTTACATCTACTGAGTAATAACTATTGTCTCCCATGGTTACTACAGGGGCAGGATCTGAACCAACACCTATTGTCCAAGGAGCGGCTCCATTTTCAAAATCACCATTGGTTAATAATCCATCATCAAATACAGGTTTTCCAACAGTAGATACACCGTAATTAAAATCGTCAATATAAGCTAAAACGGTATCGCTATTGCCTTCTGAATTTACTTGTAAAACAACTCTATTGAAATCTGTTCGAGTAGTTGGTGCTGGCGAT
>CBDUAL010000004.1:0-28471 GCA_965365125.1 uncultured Lutibacter sp. | reverse complement strand
AACTTCCTGTTTCCTGAAGCATTTACAGCTTTTTAATACTTTCAAACAATTTCAATATCAAGTTATTACTAAAATAATATTAAAACCATTTTGTCATACCAAACGCTTTTAAATCCTTCATTTCAATCTCCATCGTTTTTCAAGAATGAAGATCTATTTTTTAGAAACAGGAAGCCTAAACTTCCTGTTTCCTCCTGAAAAGACTTTGGTAACTTAGTGATATTGAAATAATCTTTCAAAAAATTTTTATCTCTAAAAATTAGAATGATAACCTACAACTTCCATCAAAAAGTAGCTAAACCTCCTCAGTATAATTTACATATTGTTTCAAAGAGCTTTTAATTAATACATCAAATTTAAGAGTTAAATAACTGTTGTTTTATGATGGACATCATTTTCGTATATGATTGATGTCAGAATTACTATTTATTTGAATTTTTAGTTATTGTTGCCTCTTAATTCGTTAAGTAGTTCTTCTAAATTTACAGTCGCAAATGAAGAAGCATAGTCAGACATTGCATACGGAATGCAAAGGATGCCATTATGAATTATTGAGCCACAAGAATAGATTACATTAGGTACATAACCCTCTCTTTCTATTTCATTTGGAATCATTAACGGCATGTTTAAGCGTCCAATTTCTATTTCAGGATTGTCTAAATCAAATAAGGATGCGCCCATTACATACTCTCTCATTTGCCCTACCGCGTGGGTAATTACAAGCCACCCATCTTTTGTTTCAATAGGAGATCCACAGTTACCAACCTGAACAAATTCCCAAGGATATTTTGGTTTTTGCAATAATTTAGCCTCATTCCATCTATTCAAATCGTCGGAAAAAGAGATGTAATTATTGATGCCATCAATTCTACAAAGCATTGCATATTTTCCATTTATTTTTCGTGGAAACAACGCCATTCCTTTATTTCTGCCTACTTGACCATTTATTGGTGTAATTTTAAAATGGTAAAAGTTTTTAGTGGTCATTAATTTAGGCAAAATTGTAATTCCATCATAAGCAGTATACGTAGCATAGTAAGTTATTTCGCCATTATCATCCGTAAATTTTACAAACCTAGCATCTTCAATTCCATTTTTTTCATTGTCAGAAATAGGAAAAATAACCCTTTCGGAAATATCAGTATCTAATGAAAATATAATTTCATAATGAGAAGATGCTAACCACATAATTTCATCACAAAGTATTTCACCCGATAAGCATAAATTAAGTTCTTTTTTTGTTTTTTTTACAACTCGATCCAATTCACCATAAGAAAAATCTTCAGGGAGTTTAGAATAAATTTTGGATTTTATTTCTTTATCATTTTCATGCAATTCAGAAAGTTCAGAAAAAAAATGTTTTTTATTATAAGCATGTCTTTTAATGTTTTTTGCTTCATTTAACATTTTTCCCGAACCTTTAACTTGTAAGTTACAGTTTTCGTCAAGTATTCCTCCTCTAAACACAATGGAGGAAATATGACCTTCTCCAGTAGCTCTAAAACTAAAAATGACTCTTTTCTCTCCTTTTTGCACCACACTTTGATCTGGATCTTCAACCATAGACGGGTTGAAAAATGCTGCCGATTCAATTGAATATTCTTTTGTAAAATAGGAGCCAATGAGCGTTTTCATTACATTGCTTATATCATGTGCGTTGATATTGAGTTCCTTTAAAAGATGCGCTAACTTATTGAAATGATGTTCAAATATGCTTGAAATATTCCGATGACGTTTAGAGTAACCTCTAAGTACCTTTACCAATTCTTCTTTAGCTTGCTCTTCTGATAGTTCAAGAATTTTTAGAATAATCCCTTTACTTTTTTCATCACCAGAATAATTAAATCGGGCAATTACTCGGCTAGAATCTGGACTGAAAACGATGTTTTTTCTATTAACTTTTATTTGCATTTACCAGAGTATTTTTTGGATATAAAAATTGATTAATCATATAAATTAAGAGTAAAAAGCAGTTTAAAATTAACTAAACTGCTTCTGTCAAATAATAGAACTTCTAATGTTGAACACTAAATTACAGCCTATTGAGCCTGATGATTAGGTGAAATCTATTCATCTAAAATTCCAAAACAAACTTTAGTGTTCACTCTAAATTCACTAATTTTGTTATTAGTTACTTTTACCTGCATTTCTTTTACGTACACAGATTTAATGTTTTTCACCGATTTTGATGCTTCATTTACTACATTTTGTACCGCATCTTCAAAACTTACTGTGGAATTCCCTAATACTTCTATAACTTTTAAAACTGACATAATATGTTATTTTTATGATTAATATGCTATGAAATTAGGGGTGATTACTGAGTTGTCAAATGATTTTCATCAATTTCAGTTTCTTTTTCAATATTTTTAGTGCTCTTTTTTTGTTATATTTTAATATCTAAAAATGGCGTTTAATGGTCTGCCTTTTACAGGCATTTCTTCAGGGTCTAACACAAACACATTCCCCTTGTTTAAAAATGTTTGCACCGCAGCCAAGTTGGTAAGTGAACTATTTTGAATTTCTTTTTTAGTGTCTAATAGTAGCTTTCCGTTTTCAATATTATATAGGCCAAATTCATCTGAGTTTTTTTCAACAAATAAGGTGTCTATTTTCCCTGAAAGTGCTGCGGGAATAATTTCATTTATTTGGTATGATATTTTAGGGGTATGGTATAATTCTTGAAATTGAATTAGTTGCTGTTTTTTAGTTGCTTCAAAATAAGGCTTTATTAATTTTAAAGAGGCTTCATGTAAGTCTGTTTTATTTTTAAATTCGGGATCGCCTTTACAATTTTTAGTATAAAGGTTTGGATACGTGTTTACTTGCTTGTAGGTGTTAAATACGTTATTTGTACTCGCAATAATTAAAGGAGCTTTTTTGTTTGTAATAGCTTGGTTTACTGCTTTGTCAATAATATTTAAGAAATTTAATATTTCCTTTTGGTCATCATCTTTACCTTCACCGTGTCCATGAAAGGAACCAGTACTAAATGCATCCTGACCACTTCTAAATTGTAACATTTTTTGTTTGAAATCAAATCCTACGGCTTTTTCCAAGGTGTCTGGCGCTAAACTTTTAATGTGAAGGTTGGTTAAGCCAAATGCTGAAGCTTCATATAATTTTACATAATCCTGACTCAATTCAAGTAAATAATAAATCTCTTCCTCTTGAAATAAGGGGAGCAAAGGTGTTAAATAAAAGGAGCTTGCTACTTGTGTTTTAGCAATAAAAGGAATAGGAAGCGTATAATAGTGCAACCCTTTTTTATCTAAAAAAATAGCCAAACCTTCTGAGGGGTTTCTCCATAGTTCAATATCAGTAATTAACGCTTCAATAGGTTTTAAATAAGCAATTATTTCAGGATCACTTAGTTGGTATTTTTGAAGTGTTTTATGCACATCTTTAATGCATTTTTTTAATACCTCTTGGGCTAAGTGTTCATTTTGCTCTTTCCCTTTTTTATGCATAGGAACATATATTGAAACACAATGTAGCGCATGATTTGCTGCTAAAGTCTCAAAAGTTTTTATTGGTAACGGATGATATTTAGAAGTATTCATAATTTGTTGTTTTTAAGTTATATATAAAACTTGAGTATTTTTTTTTTAATAGTGAATTGAATTAATGCATATCAAGAACCTTTTTTTGTTCGGCTTTATTTGTGTTTTCAATACCTTTCAATAACGCATCAGGATTAAATGAAATACTATCAATTCCTTGGTTTACTAAGAACTCAGCAAAATCTGGGAAATCACTTGGCGCTTGTCCACAAAAACCAATTTTGGTAGTTGTTTTATGCGCTTTTTCAATGGCCATTGCAATCATAGTTTTAGCAGCTTTGTCATGCTCGTCAAACAATTCGTTCATAAATTCAGAATCTCTGTCAACTCCTAATGTGAGTTGTGTTAAATCATTAGATCCAATAGAAAAGCCATCAAATACTGTTGCAAAATCTTCGGCTAAAATTACATTGCTAGGTATTTCAACCATGGTATAAACTTCCAATCCATTTTTACCTTGTTCTAATTCAAAATCAGTCATAATTTTAATCACTTTTTTGCCTTCTTCAACAGTTCTACAAAAAGGAATCATTACTTTAAGATTGCTTAACCCCAAATGTTCTCTAACTTTTTTTATGGCTTTACATTCCAACCCAAAACCATCTTTATATAACTCATGATAGTATCTTGAGGCACCTCTAAAACCTAACATAGGATTTTGTTCTTTTGGTTCAAATTGTTTTCCACCAATTAAATTTGCGTACTCATTGGTTTTAAAATCACTCATTCTAACAATTACTTCCTTCGGATAAAAAGCGGCCGCAATTGTTGCGATTCCTTCGGCAAGTTGATCAATAAAATAGGTTTCTTTATTGGTGTAATTCTCAGTTAGTTTTTCAATTTCTTTTTTAGCATTTGTATCTTTAAGCTCATTAAATTTTATCAAAGCCATTGGGTGGATTTTTACGCTGTGGGTGATTATAAATTCCATACGCAATAAACCAACACCATTATTTGGATAAGCAGCCAATTGAAATGCTTTATCAGGATCTGCCAAAATTAATTTCATTTCAGTTTTCGGCATTTTAATCGCTGAAAAATCAAGTGCTTTTTTTTCAAAAGGGAGGTTGCCTTTATAAATGTATCCAGTTTTGCCTTCAGCACAAGAAATAGTGATGATATGTCCATTGGCAATTGTTTCAGTAGCATTGCCACAGCCTACAACTGCTGGTACTCCTAATTCCCTTGCAACTATGGAGGCGTGACTTGTTCGTCCTCCTTTATTTGTAATAATTCCCCCCGATTTTTTTAAAATTGGATCCCAATCTGGAGTAATGGTATTTGTGACAATAATTTCCCCTTCTTGCAATTTAGAAGCATCTTTTGGAGCATTTAAAACCCTGGCTGTTCCTACAATTATTTTAGACCCTACGGCATTTCCTGTGCTAAGAATTTCACTTTTTTCAATCAATTTATATTCAAAAAACACTTTTTTATTTTTTGTTTGATGCACCGTTTCAGGACGTGCTTGTATAATGTATAATTGATTGTTAACACCATCTTTAGCCCATTCAATATCCATCGCTTTTTTATAGTGTTCTTCAATTATTAAGGCCCATTTAGCGAGTTGCTGTATTTCATCATCTTCTAAAACAAATTGTTTTTGTTTGTTTAAAGGTGTTTCAAGATTTAGCAAAGAAGAATGACTGTTAGATTCGGCATAAATCATTGTTTTTTCTTTTGAACCCAGTTTTTTTTGAATGATCCCTTTTTTACCGAGTTTAAGGGTAGGTTTAAACACATAAAATTCATCAGGTGTTACCGTTCCTTGAACAATATTTTCACCCAAACCCCAAACTCCTGAAAGTAAAATAATGTTTTCGAATCCAGACTCTGGTTCTAAAGTAAATCCAACGCCCGAGCAGCCAATATCTGAGCGAACCATTTTTTGAATGCCTACAGATATCGCAATATCACTGTGAATAAACCCTTTGTCTTCTCTATACTTAATGGCTCGGTTGGTGTATAAGGAAGCAAAACAATTTTTAACAGCAGTTAGTAAATTTTCTTCACCTAAAATATTCAAAAACGATTCATGTTGTCCTGCAAAACTCGCTTCAGGAAGATCTTCAGCAGTTGCACTACTTCTAACAGCAACTTCAAAATAAGAACCTTCGCATAAAGTTTTATAAGCATCAACAATGGCTGTTGAAAATTCATTTGAAAAAGTAGCGTTTACAATTAAATCTCTGGCTTTTTTACCAATATCATTTAAATTTGAGTAATCGTTTCTGTTTAATTTATTTAAATTATTGTTGAGTGCAATTTGTAAATTATTTTCATTTAAAAATTCATTAAAGGCAAAAGAAGTGGTGGCAAACCCGTTAGGAACAGAAACCCCTTCATGAACCAATTCATTATACATTTCACCCAATGAGGCGTTTTTACCTCCAACAAGTGCTACATCATGTATGCCTATTTCGCTAAATTTTTTTATGAATGATTTCATATTTAATTATTTCAGTAATTAACTTCATTGTAACTTATTAGGGGTATTGTGCTTTTAGATCCCATTTTTTTAACCAAATCTCTATGGAATATTTTTTTAAGGATATCCTTTTTTTCTCTTTCAAGCATCGCCAATAAATCAGCATTTGCTTCCTCTAAATAGGCTTTTAAAACATCATAGGTATCTTCATAAAACAGCAAATCAAATTCTAATTTTTCATAGGTAACTTTTTGTTTTAGAAGTTCTTTAAACCACTCCATTTCTTGTAAGCCATGGGTTTCTTTTGTTGAAGAAACATGTACCACTTTAATAGTAGCATTAAAAATTTTGGCAATTTGAGTTAGTTTAAAAATGGCACTAATATCTTCTTCCTCAAAATCTGTTGCATACACAATAGTTTCCAATTTATGCAACTTGGTATGTTTTGGAATAATAAGCACCGGGCAAGGTGCTTTTTCAATCAATTGTTTAATGGTGTTGCCAGTTAAAAGTTCTTCAAGAGCGCTTTTACCTTTTGCGCCAGTAACTATTATTGATGCATTAATCTCTTTCACTTTTGAAATAATTCCTTTAGCAACATTTTTATGTTCAATAGCGTTCATTTTTAGCTGGGTAGTTTCGTAGTTACTTTCTAAATGAGTTTCACAAAACTGTTTTAATTTCTTGTTTTTTTGTTCAAGAGTTTCTTTAAAAGGCAATAAATAAGTTTCATCTAAATCAGAACTTAAGGTAGAAGTATCAAAAACATGAATTACATATAAACTGGCATTCATTTTTAAGCATAGTGTATGTGCGTATTTTAATGCTTCAATCGCATTCTCTGAAAAATCAGTGGCGTGCAAAATAGTTTTCATTTAATAATAATTTTAAATTACTAAAAGAGGTTTGTTAAAGTTAAAAATCAATGTTCTTACCGTAAATGATATCTCTCATTATGGGTTGATTTCTAAATGACTGTAGTCATTTTTTTCAAAAGAGGTCTTTTATACATTTATAACAGTTAATAAACACTTTAATTATGGGTTGTTGGTGTTATTAAATAATAAATGAAATATTCTCTATATAAATTGTAAAATGAGCGATTTAAGAAACAGACCTAACGGAAATTACATTTATAGTGCAAATTGGCATGAATTATATGTGCTTACTGAACATTGGAAATCAGATTTGATGTTTTACAAAGATGACTTGATGTTTTTAGATAAGCTTATTGATACACATGTGCTGTGGATTTCAAAGGAAGAAGATTTGGAACAGGTACGTGCCATTGAAAAAAGTATTGTTGAAACAAATAACAAATGTATCATCTTATTAGAACGCGTTCAACTGCATTTAACCCATTTAGCGAATTTAATAGACAATCCTTTTACGTACGATGCCCAAAAATTTAGAAATGAACACCAACAATTAGAAGATGATTTTACGGCATTTTTAAAAATATTTAGAACCAATAGAAAAGAAGTTTTTGAGATAACAGAACATCTTATAGAAAGTGATAAATTAATTAGACTATTGACTAAAAATAGTTGATAAAAAAGGGTTTTTTTTTAACTAAAAACAGCTACGTATTATGAAAAAGTGGAGGTGGATTGTATTTGGAGTTGTATGTATTTCTGCAATTGTATATTTTAAAGTTAAACCAACTTTAAAAGTAAAAAATTTAGAGTTTACATATACTTTTTTAGAAAAAGGAACTATAGAATCTATGGTATCAAGTACTGGTACTTTAGAGGCTATAAATACGGTTGAGGTGGGTACTCAAATCTCAGGAACTATTAAAAAAATATATGTAGATTATAACTACAAAGTTACTGCTGGGCAACTTTTGGCTGAAATGGATTTAAAATTATTGAAGACTAATTTAAGTAGTGCACAAGCAAATTTAGCCGTTAGTTTAGCGCAGCTCAATTATGCAAAGGATGAACTTGAACGGGACAAAAAACTATTTAAACTAGGAGTAATTTCAGATAAGGAATTTCAAAATTCAAAATACAATTTTGAACAAGCTGAAAGTGCTCATAAAGCAGCATTGGCAGCTGTAAAAAATATTGAAGTTTCTATAGGATATGCACATATTACTTCACCAATAAATGGTACCATAACTGAAAGAAGTGTTGAAGAGGGGCAAACTGTAGCGGCTTCTTTTGCAACTCCAACCATGTTTATTATTGCTGAAGATTTGTCTAAAATGCAAATTTTAGCCGATGTTGATGAAAGTGATATAGGCTATATTAAAAATGGAATGAAGGCTCGTTTTACGGTTCAAACCTATCCTAAAAAAGAGTTTTACGGGCAAGTAAGTCAAATTAGAATGCAGCCCATAAAAATAAATAATGTAGTAAATTATCAGGTGGTTATTGATGTTGATAATAAAGAAAAATTACTACTTCCAGGAATGACAACAAATATCGAATTTATGATTCATGTTGCTAACAATGTACTGCTTATTAACAATTCTGCATTGCGGTTTAGGCCTAATGAAGTTATGTTAGATGAAATAAAGCCACTACTATTAGCTAATGGAAAAGCATTTTTACCAGATTCTATTCAATCAAATTTTATAAAAGGAATTAAGAATGAAGAATTGTATACACCTGCAAATTTCAAAAAAAAATTACCTCCAACTATTGATGGTTTTTTTATGAAAAATGAAAAAGGAAAATTGGAATTTAAATTTATAGAGATTGGAATAAAAACAGGATTGCAGTCTGAGATAAAAAGTTTTTTAGATGCTACTCCTTTGGAAGAGGGAACAAAAGTAATTAATGGCATAAAATCAAAAAAATGACAACTAAAAAAGTTATAGAAACCAAGAATTTAAGTCGTGTTTTTAAAAATGGAGATATTGAAGTTTATGCGCTTACCAATGTAAATATTTCAATAAATGAGGGTGAATTTGTAGCCATCATGGGTGCTTCAGGCTCGGGAAAATCTACCCTGTTAAATATTTTAGGTTGTTTGGATAAACCTACTTCTGGAGACTATTATTTGGATGGAATTCATGTAAATAATTTAAATAAAAATGAATTGGCAGCAGTTAGAAATCAAAAAATTGGATTTATTTTTCAAAGTTATAATTTATTATCTCGTACTACAGCGATAGAAAATGTTGAATTGCCTTTAGTTTACAATAGAACAGGGAAATTTCCCAATTCCAAACAATTGGCAGAAAAAGCGTTGGAACAAGTTGGTTTAAAAAATAGAATTTATCATAAAACAAATGAACTTTCAGGAGGTGAGCAACAGCGGGTTGCTATTGCGAGAGCTTTGGTTAACGATCCTGCCCTCATTTTATCAGACGAAGCTACAGGGAATTTGGATAGTAAAACAAGCATTGATGTAGCCGATTTATTTGTGCGTTTAAACAATAAAGGAAAAACTATTTTAATGATTACTCATGAAACTGATATTGCTCAGTTTGCAAAACGGATCATTTATTTAAGAGATGGATCTGTGTTAACCGATGAGTTTATAAAAAATAGAAGCACCAAGGAAAGTGCTTTAAAAGAGTTAGCATTAACAACATAATTAACACTAAAAATGCAACAGTTTTTTAAAACATTTAAGGTAGCCTTTCAGGCAATTAATAAAAACCGATCACGTAGTTTACTTACCGTGTTAGGAATTATTATTGGGGTAGCCGCTGTAATTATGACCATTTCAGCAGGTGAAGGAGCTACGTTAGAAGTTCAGAAACAAATATCGGGTTTGGGAACAAATTTATTAATGATTTATACCAAAACCGAGCATAGAGCAGGTGCTCATGTGAGAATGGGAAAACCTGTAAATAAAAAAGATTTTGATATGTTACAACATAACGCTGTTTGGATTTCAAAATTATCGCCTTTAATTGTACACGTAGCCCAAGCTATTGGTCCTAATGGCTATAAGTCCATCGCAATTTATGGCGTGTCCGATCAATATTTTGATATTTTGAGTAGAGATTTAGCTTCAG
The DNA here is from genome assembly GCA_965365125.1 of uncultured Lutibacter sp. Taxonomy (GTDB): domain Bacteria; phylum Bacteroidota; class Bacteroidia; order Flavobacteriales; family Flavobacteriaceae; genus Lutibacter. The sequence goes on along the minus strand of CBDUAL010000004.1, from coordinate 18,504 downwards.
GTGAATTTTTTAAAGAAGAAGAAGTAACAACAGCAGGTAAAGTATGTGTAATAGGTAAAACGTTGAAAGACGAATTATTTTCAGATTTAGATCCTATTGGTAGGCAAATTAGAATAGATAAAATTCCTTTTACAGTAGTTGGTTTACTTAAAGAAGAAGGGAAAGGAGCCATGGGACAAGATCAAGACGATATTGTTTTGGCACCTTACACCACTATTCAAAACAGATTGCACGGACATAGAAGAGGGTATGATATTATTATGGCAAGTGCCATAAATGAAGATCATATTATTGATGCTGAAATTGAAGCTACTGAGTTAATGCGTGAATCTCATAAAATTTTAGAAGGCGAAGAAGATGATTTTGAAATTACAACTCAAATAGAACTACAAGAAATTACGGGGAATGTTACAGGTATTTTAACCATTTTATTAGGTGCAATAGCTAGTATTTCATTAATAGTAGGTGGCATTGGTATTATGAATATTATGTTGGTTTCGGTAACCGAAAGAACACGGGAAATTGGAACCCGTTTAGCTATTGGGGCAAGAGAAAGTGATATTTTAACCCAGTTTTTAATTGAAGCAATTGTATTGAGTTTGGCAGGTGGAGTTTTAGGGGTTGTTTTAGGCATTGCAGGAAATCAAATAATTTATAAGCTTACTAATTTTTTTATACCAACGGTTCCGTATTCTATTTTAATTGGTTTTGGTTTTGCTGCCTTGGTGGGCATTGCATTTGGATATTTTCCTGCCAGAAAAGCCGCAAAATTAAACCCTATAGATGCCTTGAGATATGAATAATAATTTCAAAAATGAAAAAACAAGACAAGTTATATAGTACAAATTCTTCAGAAGAAAAAAAAACTCAACCTTCTTCTCCAAAAGGTTTTAAAATATATTGGTTGTACTTGTTGTTTTTAGGGTTTATGATTTTTTTTATATTCTTCGGACAAACATTTAATACAAAAGAAATTGGCTGGATAGAGTTTGAACAAACAATGTTACATACCCATGATGTTGAAAAAATTATAGTTGTAAATAAAGAAATTGCGGAGGTATTTATTAAAAGTGTAAAACTGAAAGATCCTAAATATCAAAATATTCCGAAGGGTAAATTTATTTCAAATACAATTCCACATTATATTATTTCAATAGGATCTGTTGATAGTTTTGAAAATAAATTGCAGCAAGCTCAAAAGGATTTTTTACCATCAGAATTAGTTGATGTACGCTATGTAAATAGAACTAATTGGTGGAGCGCTATTGTTTGGATACTTCCATTCGGACTCTTAATTTTATTTTGGATGTATCTGTTTCGTGGCTTGGGAAAATCAAGTATGGGAGGTGCTGTTTTTAACTTTGGAAAATCAACAGCAAAATTGCTAGATAAAGATACTAAAAGTACCGTAACTTTTAAAGATGTTGCAGGTTTAAAAGAAGCTAAAAAGGAAGTAGAAGAAATTGTTGATTTTTTAAAAAATCCAGCTACTTATACCAAGCTTGGAGCAAAAATTCCAAAAGGTGTTATGTTGGTAGGCCCTACTGGAACAGGTAAAACATTAATGGCTAAAGCAGTTGCAGGTGAAGCCAATGTTCCTTTTTTTTCATTATCTGGTTCAGAATTTGTTGAAATGTTTGTGGGTGTTGGAGCCTCAAGGGTTCGAGATTTATTTAAACAAGCAAAACAAAAAGCGCCAAGCATTATTTTTATTGATGAAATTGATGCTGTTGGCCGTTCACGTAGTAAATTAAATTCCTTTCAATCTAATGATGAAAGAGAGAATACCTTAAACCAGCTTTTAACAGAACTTGATGGCTTTGGTACCAATACTGGCGTTATTGTTTTGGCAGCAACCAACAGAGCTGATATTTTAGACAAAGCCTTATTGAGACCAGGAAGATTTGATCGTCATATTTATTTAGAATTGCCAAATAAACAGGAGCGCATAGAAATATATGAAGTTCATTTAAAACCTATAAAAAAAGCAAAGGATGTTGATGTTCAATTACTAGCATCTTTAAGTCCGGGGTTTTCTGGAGCCGATATCGCCAATATTTGTAACGAAGCAGCTTTAATAGCTGCACGTAAAAAACAGCAAGCAGTTTTTCAAGAAGATTTTATGGAAGCCAGAGATCGTGTGGTTGGTGGTTTGGAACGGCGAGGTAAAATTATTTCACCTAAAGAAAAGGAAATTGTTGCGTATCATGAGGCAGGTCATGCCATAGCGAGTTGGTATTTAAAAAATGTAGATTCTCTTGTGAAAGTTTCAATTATTCCTAGAGGAAAATCTTTGGGAGGTGCTTGGTACCTTCCTGAAGAACACCAAATTATTACCAAATCACAATTTACGGATCAGCTTTGTGCTTCTTTGGGAGGAAGAGCAGCCGAAGAAATTATTTTTAAAGAAGCTTCTTCGGGCGCATTAGACGATTTGGAAAAAGTAACAAAACAGGCGTATACAATGGTAGCTTATTATGGTTTAAATACAAAAATGGGTCCCATGAGTTTTTACGATTCTACTGGTGAAAATGAGCGTTTTTTAGGAAAACCTTACAGTGAAAAGATGGCTGAGCTTATTGACAAGGAAGTGCAGGATTTAATAAATTTAAGCTATGAAAAGGTATCTAAATTATTAATAACCCGCCAAAAAGAACTTGAAATTCTTGCTAAATTATTGTTGGAGAAAGAAGTAGTTTACTTAGAAGATCTTGAACAAATATTAGGGAAAAGAATAAAAGAAATACCTATAAAAACAGCAGATTAAAGTATTGAAATAATAACTTAAAAATTAAATATCATGAAAAAAGAACTTATTTTTAATTCAGACTTACATTTTGAACATAAACTTTGGAGACGTGAACTTTTCTTTTGGGAAGATGAACTAAAATCGTTTCAAAATAGGTTGAAAGAACTTGTAAAACGTTGGGATGATAAAGAAATGTTAGCTCAATTAGAACATTATCAAAATCAATTTATGATACAGGAAAATGCAATTGATAAATTGCAAGATCATATCAATGTTCACGAAACAATTATTGCGAATTCAAGTAAAAAAGGAAAAGATGTGTTAGATATTAGCCTAGTGAAAATGCACGTAGAATTTAGAAATAAAATGGAGGTTCAGCGGCATATTTACAGAGACCTTAAAGATGAGTTTTTTAAATTTATTACTAAATATATGTAAGTAATAAATGCATTAACACAGTCAATTTTAATAGATTGATATGTATCATTTGACTTTTGAATATTTCATTTTAAATTAGTGTGTAATTTAAATAACTGCAAAAATGAAAGATATATTAATTCCTACAGACTTTTCAGAAAATTCATGGAATGCAATTGAGTATGCACTTCATTTTTTTAAAGATATACCTTGCAATTTTTATTTGCTTCATGTAACATTAATTAAGCATTATAGTGCAAGCGAATTTCCATTATATCTTTCAGGTGAGGTTGTAGATATTGTGTTAGAAAAGCAAGGGAAAATAGCTTTAAAAAGTTTATTAAAAAAAATCCAGCTACACTATCCCAATCCTCTTCATAATTTCCACCAAATAAATACACATAATTTATTTATAGATTCAGTAAAGGAAGTTATAAAAGAAAAAGGGATTGATTTAGTTGTTATGGGTACAAAAGGTGCGTCAGGTTTAAGTGAAATAATAGTTGGGAGTAATACGGGGGATTTAATAACCCAAGTAGAATGTCCAGTTCTTGTAGTGCCTGAAAAAGGAGTTTTTAAAATTCCTGAGGAAATTGCTTTTCCTACAGATTATAATATTTTTTATCCTACCGCTATTTTAAATGAAATAGATAAGCTTTCGGCAATGTTCAATGCTTCAATTAGAATTTTATACATTCAAAAAAAAGAGGAGCATTTAACAAAATTTCAATTGGAAAATAAAGCGTATTTAAACGATTTTTTTGCCGATAAAAAGCATAGTTTTCATACAATTATAAATAAAAAAATAGAAGCTGGTGTGCAGTGCTTTGTAGAGAGTAGAAACATTGACTTAATTGTGATGGTTGCTAAAAATATAAATCTTTTCCAGCGCATATTGTTTAGACCCACTGTTGAAGAGATTAGTTATCATACTGATGTTCCTTTTTTAGTGTTGCATGAACCTAATTTATAAGCTGTAGAAAATAGTTTCATTCTTTTTTTTCCATTTTAAGTTTTAATAATAAATGATCAAAACAAATTTTTAAAGGTTATTAAAAGAAGATAATATGAGTTGTGTTTTTCAGTGTTAATAGGACAAGATTAGTAGTTAGCTACCTAAACGAATTCAATTATGTAGCTTACTTAGGCTAATTCATGCAGTATTTCTAAAACCTCGTTATCACTAACTTGATTGAAATTTTCATAAAATTGTCCTACAGCATTGAAATTAATAGGTGTTAGTAAACAAATGATATTGGTTACTGATGTTAAACTTTTAATCCTTCTAATTGCATCTTTTGGAGCAACAGGCAATGCTACAATAATTTCCGAAGGGTTTTCCCTTTCAATAAGTTGAATACTTGATATTAATGTATTTCCAGTGGCAACACCATCATCAACAACAATTATTATTTTATTGTTAAAAGTTTTGGGTTTAGCATCACCATAATACCATTGCTGTCTTTTTTGTAATAATTGTCTAACGCGTTGTGTTTCTTCTTCAATATATGTTTTGGAAACACCTTGAATATTGTCTGTAATAACACTATTTTTTAAGGTGACTGCCCCAATTGCATATTCTTTATTTATAGGATGTCCAATTTTTTTTGAGAGTACAATTTCTAAAGGCACATTTAATTTTTCAGCAATTGCAGCTCCAACAGGAACACCGCCTCTAGGAATGGCCACAATTAAAACATTTTTATGATTACTATACTTTGTTAGTTGTTTTGCTAGTAAGTTTCCTGCCTCAGTTCTATTTGTAAACATAATTACTTATTTTAAATAGTTATTAAACCATTCAATAGTTAGATTCGCAACCATTTCTAATTTTCCAGGTTCAGAGAATAAATGTGACGCACCATCAATGATTTTAAGTTCACATGTCCCTTTAATTTTTGCTTTTGCGAGTTTATTTAAATCAATTACAATACCATCATTACCACCAACAATTAATAGGCTAGGAATATTTACATTGCTTAAAATATCAGATGCCAAGTCTGGTCTTCCTCCTCTAGAAACGATGGCTTTTACTGTTTTATTTAGTTTCTCAGCAGCACAAAATGCTGATGCTGCGCCTGTACTAGCACCAAAATAACCAATTGGTAATTGTTTTTGTTGAAGGTTGTTTTGAACCCATTTAGTTACCTTTATAAGTCGTTCGGTAAGCAATTTAATATTAAACCTATTTTCATAAATAGCATCTTCCTTTGGTGTTAACAAATCAAAAAGTAAACTTGAAAATCCTTTATTCAAAAGTAAATCTGCAACATAATTATTTCTTACACTCAACCTACTACTTCCGCTTCCATGAGAAAATATGATAATTCCTTTTCCTTCATCAGCCATTCTTAAATTACCTTTTAAAATAATGGCGTCTAGCTTTATTTCAACTTCTTTATACGTTTTTTGAATAGTGTTCATAATTAGCTATTTAAATTAAGAACTCTTCAAATATTAAAGATTTTAATTCTTTAGGAAGTTCGGTTCTAATATCTTTTAGCTCACCATGTGAAATGTATTTTCGCAACACTAAAAATGTTGTTTTTATTTGTTTTGTAGTTTCCTCATCTGAACCAAAATCATTCACAGCTGTAACACCATCAAACCTGTTTATTAAGTCGATAAATTCAATCAGGCTTTTAACCCGTTGTTTTTTATGACTAGACCATCCGTTTACATAAACGGCTTTTAAAAACATTGGTAATTGAGCGATAAATTGTAGTGATTCTTCTGTTGAAATAACTTCTCTTAAACCATGTAATATAGCAGATAGCATACGACCCGCTTTATCTTTATCTTCAATATTTAATTTTTCAGCATACTCTTTCATAAAAGTATTTGCATCGGCTGCGTATTGGTTGAAATTTAGTGCCATGAGTTTTTTTTTAATTAAAATTTATAAATATCCCATTTTTGATCTTTCTTTTTAACAGCAATTAAATTGGGGGCAATAAATTTTGAATAAAAAACAGGTGGTTTTTTAGAGGAATCATTATTTCTTGGGTTTTCTAAATATTTAATAATTTCACCTTTAGGATTTATAATGAATTCTTCAATTTTGGAAGAAACAATATTCTTTTTTAAAACTTCATTATACCCAATAATATCTTTTGAAGTTAAAATAACAATGGCATAACCATTTTCAAAATTTGTAGCATTTAAATACATTGGTTCAATAACTACATTTCCTTTTTTATCTATAAAACCAAAGTAATAAGTTTTGTCAATTAATTTTTTAATTAAACATCTCTTATTTTTGAAAACTGGATATGATGAGGTAATTCCTTTAGAAGAAGGGATGTGTGTTAAAACAAAATCGCTTCTAAAGTCAATAATTAATGTGCCATTTTTATCAATAAATCCCCATTGATTTCCTTTTTTTACTGCTGCAATATCTCCTTGAAAAGGCGTAGCTTCATCAATGTCATTAAAAATTTGTGCAAATGAAACAGCATGAAGTTGTAGGCAAATAAAGATGATTATAAAACGTTTCATAATGTAATTTTTTTTTATATACTAAAGCTATTAATACTATAAATTTTACAAAATGATATTGCTCAGTATTCCAAAAAATAAATTGATTGAATAGTATCTTTTGTGAAAATTAAGCGTAAATGTTTGAGATTAATCATTTTATATTGTTCATAATTTGATTTAATTACAAGTGAATAAATAACCTGTATTATGGATCCAATAGTTTCTTATAAAGCTTTTCAAATTAACAAGAGTTATAGTGATGTTGTTTATGATTCTTCAATCTGGATTTCAGATTTTAATTTCATTAAAAATGAATTGTTTTTTTTAAAAACAGTCATAAAATCGAATGCGTTTAAAGCAACAATTCCTAATTTATTTGAGAGACTTCAACTATTACTTAAAGATATTGACAGGTTAAATGAAGACGTTAATTTAATTAAACAAAAAATTGAAAAGTATAAGTACAATGTCACTGAAACTATAAATAGAGATGTTTTTAGTTTTAGTGAAGAATATTTTGAGGGTTATCAAAGTTTAAAAAAAGAAATTTTTGAGTTTGATCAAAATTATAAAAATTTTAAGATGCGTCTTTATGAATTTTTAATTGAGATTTTTTAATTAAAGTACTCAAAATGATGTACATCATTTTGAGTACTTTAATTCCGTTATACCTTTAATACAACTAAAAATGAATTATCCATCATAAAAATAAAAGTTTGTAATTAATAAAATTTTTCATTGCAATTTTTAGTAGATAATTTATTTGATTCAGATAATATTTTAACCATTTAAATTTCTGTAAAATGAAAAGTAAAATTCTTAAAGATTGGCAAAATAGAGAGAAAAGCATTGAAGAATTACACAATGATTCTATAGTATGGATTTCAGAAATAAATTTTATTAGAGATGAAATACGTTTTTTAGAGCATTTACTAAAAGCTAATTATATTGATTGTTTATCAGCCGGTTTGTATAAAAAAATAGAAACATTAGTCAATCAAATGTCTTTTGAAAGAGTAGCAGGGAAAACACTTGAAATTGTAATAAAAGAACAGGAAGCTATTTTATCAAATTTAATTAAAACGAATAGCGTTTTAAGCAATAAAAATTATTTAGATAATCATCGGAAATTAGAATTTGAGATGGATTCTTTTGTTGCAAAATACAAACAGATTAAAAAGCAAATTTTTAAAATTATTGAAAATGTGATGAAACAAAAAGAACAAAAAAAATTGCTTAGTTAATATTTATTTATCAAAAAGGTAACCAACAACCAATGCATCACTCACATCAACACAAACCTCAACGCTTAAGGATTAGATAGCCTTTACCGAAAAAAGTTTGAACCCGCATGTCTACATTGGATACACGATTCTGTTTAAAACCCACTTCCCTTAGTATATATTGCAATCATTTAAATTTGCAATCCGTAAAACAGTTACTACGAGGGGTGCCTCTAAGGTGTTATTTTTTTATAATTTTTTTTGTTAATGTTGACGTTTCCCCATAAAATTTAATAAAGTATAAGCCACTAGTTAAGGCATTAGCCTCTAATCTTAGAGAAGATAAGTCTTTTGTATCTTTTTTTAATATAGACTGACCCACTAAATTAAAAATCTCAATTTTATTAACTTTGTTACCTAACCCTCCAATTATAATTTGATCAGTTACAGGGTTAGAAATAAAGACTATACTTTTATTAAAATCTGGACTACTAAGAGTATTAGTGCTTTCTAGTATCCATTTAGTGTCAGCTCCAAAAGAGGTTTTATATTTAACATCTCCAGAATCATCATACGATATTCTAGGAGTGGTTGTTTGCGGTGTATGGATATCATAAGCGCCAGTACCGTTCGAAACAAATTCAAAAATTCTTGTGTTGTTGGTGCTAGTAGTAGGTGTTGCACTCGTAGTAGGATAAACATTACTTTCTGCAAACCTTAAAGCATCCCATTGTGGTGCCGTAGAAGAAATATTATAATAGCCATTAGAACCAACAGATTTCACTTCAAAAATTTGTGAATCATTACTGGGCGAAATCTCATCAGCAGTTATAATATTTGAATTGTTTACAGTCCAATACTTGCCAGATACACTATGTTTTATTTTATACAGTCCTTCTAAACCAGTACCAGAATTACCTTCATTTGAATCACTAGGAAGTGCTTCAAGGTATGTTGAGGCAATGCGCATATCATCGAAATCTGTTAGTACTTCAAAATCACACGCGTTTTGATTATAAGCCCCCCATTTAGGATACACCTCAACACCATCAAAGGTTCTATGATAGGCTCTTGTGTTTGAATTTTCGAGTACTACTTTAAATTCATTAAAATCTATATTAGATAAGGTTTGCTGTTCCCCGTTAAACCAAAATTCAATATAACCTTGATATCTATTATTCGTATTGTCATAAGCACTGTCTACTTTTACTTTAATAACAAAACTAACCCATTGATTTTCTGGAATTGCTTTTCTCCATAATGTGGTTCTTCTTTGAGTAATTGAACCAGGTCTATTAAAATTAGGTTCAGCTGGACCAAAAGCATGCAAACTTAAAAACGTTCCATCGTAATCCATATTAAATGGATAGTGTTGTTTGTTTGTATTGATATCACTGCCTTGATCAGTCTTCCATTGAAACACGGTAATGTTATTTGCTAGATTAGGCGTTGCATTTATACGCCAGCGCCATCCATAATAGTATGTGCCACCATTTTGTGGTACAAAATTGTTTACATCACCCGTGGTTCTAGCAAATTCTGCACGTTTTCTAGATGTTGGTTTTGTAACACGCCAAAACTTTCCATACAAGGGATCAATAGGTTTAGTAACAAAAGGCACATTATTGGGATCATCAACACAATCATTTCCTGTAGGGTTACTATTACCATCAGGGTCTAATCGTCTAAAATTATCGTTTACTTTTAAGTTGGGATCTCCATACCATAGTACTTGTGCATGTAAACCTTGATTAAAAAACAACACAATTAAAGCAGAAATAACAAGTTTAAATCTAATTTCTTGTAGACGGTTGTACTTTTTAAAAATTATCTTCGTCATGATTCTTCTTTACTATAGAAACTAACACTTTGTTTTTTAAAAAAAATAAAGTGTTAGTTGATTATTAATTATAATGTGACTTTTTTGTGAAAATAAACAGTTTTCTTCAACTATAAAAGAACTACTTTAAGGTGCTATTTTTTTATAATTTTTTTTGTTAATGTTGACGTTTCCCCATAAAATTTAATAAAGTATAAGCCACTAGTTAAGGTATTAGCCTCTAATCTTAAAGAAGATACGCCTTTTGTATCTTTTTTTAACATAGACTGGCCCACTAAATTAAAAATCTCAATTTTATTAACTTTGTTACCTAATCCTCCAATTATAATTTGATTAGTTACTGGATTAGAAATAAAAATTGAACTTTTATTCAGATCATCTGTACTTAAAGTAGCTAATGGTTCAACAATCCATTGTGTTCTAGTAAAATCGCTACCTGAATAACCAACGCTAGTTTCATCAGTTTGAACCACTAAATATCTAGGAGTAGAGGTCTCAGCAGTTAAAATATTAAATACACCTTCAGTTGCAGATGGAGCAACACTCCACATCTCTGGAGCAGAGGTAGATCCATTTCCATCCCAAGCTCTTACTTCAATAGCTGTAGAACTATTAGCTCTTAAATTTTGGTTTTCTGTATTAACTACAATATCATAATTACTTGTTGTGCCTATAGCAACAAACTGAAATACGGTAGTATCAGTTGAAGATCCATCTCCTGCAGAACTAGCTGTAGTTGCTAAAGTTCCATCGTGGGAAAGATAAACTGGATATTTGTTATTTTTAAGTCGATATTTTCCCGCACCATTAAATTGGGCAAATGACATTGAAACGGTTAATAAAGTTAAAATAATTGTAATTTTTTTCATAAAATGTAAATTTAAAAGTTATTAATAATTTAATTACACAAATTTACGATGAAATAAGGTTGTAAAATTCCTATAAAAGTGGACAAAACTCCTTTTTTAAGATATTGAAGGTAATTGTTATTTGCAGTAAATGAGGTGGTTAGTTGGTATTTAGGACTATGGTTGTGAGAGGGTAGCTAGTATTCTAAAAAAGATTGTGAATAAGCTTTTGGGCTTTTTCCAAACTTGCTTTTAAAAATCCTACTGAAATATTTCTCATCATTAAATCCAATTTTACTGCTAATTTGGGTGATGTTCATTTTTCCTTGCTCAAGAAGTTGAGCGGCGCGTTTTAATCGTATATGCTGAATAAATTGTTTTGGGGTGAAATCTGTCCAAGCTTTTACTTTGGTGAATAGTACAGATTTACTAACACCTAATTCTTCGCAAAAAAAAGGAATATCAAAATCTGCATTATTTATATTTTTTTCAACGATGTCTAAAGCTTTTTTGTACAGTTTTTCATCTAGAGAAGACATCACCATATCTTCGGGTGGCAATACCTGATTTGCAGTCATTTTTTGTTTTAGTCGTGCAATTGATTTTAAAGCATTTGAGATTCTTAATTTAAACTCTTGAATATTAAAAGGCTTGCTAATATAATCATCTGCCCCACGATCTAAACCTTCTAATTTATAGATTAAAGCAGAACGGGTAGTTAACAAAATTACAGGAATATGGCTAGTTCTTAGATCTTCTTTAACTAATGCACATAATTCTATTCCACTAGTTATTGGCATAACTACATCGCTCACTATCAAATCTATTTGTTCTTGAATTGCTTTTTTATAGCCTTCTTTGCCATTTTCAGCTTCATAAATGTTATAGGAACTCGTTAGTAAATTTTTCATAAAAACGCGCAGTTCTTTATTATCTTCAACTAAAAGAATAGCAGGTTTTTCATTTGAAGGCATATTTTCAAAAACAGTATTATCATCAAAAATTAAATCGGGCTCTTTAAGTTGATTTTCATATAGAGAAATGTCTTCGCTGAACTTAAAATCTTTAACAATTTCATTATCATTTAAGTGCTCTTTACCTTTTAAGAGTTCAACTGAAAAAACTGAACCAGAAGTTTTAGTGTTATTAGTTACATTTATAGTAGCTTTATGCAGGTCTACAATGCTTTTTACAATTGACAAACCAATACCAGTTCCTTTATTTTTATCAGTTTTGTTATCTGAAATCTCGAAAAAGCGTTCAAAAATTCGGTTTCTAAATTCCTCTGGAATACCAATACCTGTATCTTTTACCAATATCCATACTTTGTCCTGCTCTTCTTTAATTTCTATGGTTATTTCTCCTTCGGTTTCGGTGTATTTAAAAGCATTAGAAATTAAGTTATAAAATACGCGCTCGAGTTTAGGTCTGTCAAAGTACACAATAATACTATCTGAAGGTGCATGAAAATGGTATTGGTAGTTTTGGGATTTGGCATACTCTGAAAACGAAAGGCAAATTTCTTCAACAAATTTTACAATATTACCTTCTGCCGCCTCAAGCTTCATAAGTTTGTTTTCATACTTTCTAAAATCCATTAACCTGTTAATAAGTTGTAATAATTGATTGGCACTACTCTCAACTACTTTTAATTTTTTGTACATCTGGCTGCTACCACGGTAATTTTCTAATATTTGTTGTAGTGGCCCAAGAATAAGAGTTAGTGGTGTTCTAAATTCATGAGATATATTGGTGAAAAATTCGAGTTTAGATTTATTTATTTTTTCTATTTGTTCTGTTTTTACATGTTCTAATTCTAATTGATGCTTAAGCTTTGTTTTAGATTTTAAAATATTAAACAGATAATATACAACCACACCAATAGCCGTAAAATATAAAGCATAGGCCCACCAAGTTGCCCATGGTGCCGGGTTTACTTGTATTTGTAATGAGGTTGAATTTTGGTTTACTTCACCATCACTATTAACACCCTTAACTTCAAAAGTGTAATCCCCCGGTTTTTGAATGGTGTAAGATGCCGTATTATTAGAGGTCTTTACCCAGTTTGTTTCTAAACCTTTTAAACGGTACATATAACTGTTGCTTCCTGCGTTAATGAAATTAGGGATAGCAAAGGATAAACTAAAATTCCCTTGGTTATGCGTTAATTCTAAACGCTTTGTGTAAGGAATTGTATTTTTAAGAAGGTGATGTTTACCATCAACCGCAACGGAGGTATTTTGTATTTTTAAATCTGTAATAATTACCTGAGGCGAATAATTATTTTTAGATAATTTACTTTCATCAAAATATGTTACTCCAGAGGCTCCACCAAAATAATACTGAGTATTACCAATGCGCAAGCTGGCATCGCGATTAAATTGGTTGCTAGTGAGTCCTTCCTTTTTAGAATAATACGCTTCAATGCTATCTTTAATGGGGTTGTATTTTAAAATACCTTGTGTATAAGTACTAATCCAAAATTTACCATTTTCAGTTTCTTCAATACTTCGTATACCATTAATTTCAATATCATCAACCTTTAAATCAACAGGTTCAAATTGATTATTTTCAAATTTAAAAAGTCCATCCTCGAATGTTCCAACCCATAAAACGCCTTCATAATCTTCAAAAATGGTATTTATTTCAAACTTAATTTTTAAATCTGTATTATATATATGATTTGTAATTACCTCATTTGGTAAAATACAGTTTAAACCTCTTATTGTACCAACCCAAATATTATTTTTAGAATCTACATTTATGGTTTTAATGTTATTACTTGTAAGACCTAAAGGCTTTGAATTTGTATCAAAAACAGTAAATCTGTTGTAGCGAATATTGTACATAATTAAACCTTTAAAATTAGTACCAATTAAAATATTGTCATTATTATATGGCACGATAGATAATACACCTACTTTCTCTAGAAAATCGAGTAGTCTTTTAGGAAAAGGTAATTTTTCAAACGCTTTTGTTTTAAGGTTATATATGGCTATACCTTTAGTAAAAGTACCAACCCAAAGTTTATCATCATTAGTGATGCAAAGTGATTTAATATTGTCGCTTTTAAGTGCTGAAGAATTTTTAGTAGTAATATGCTGAATGGTATTTGTGTCTTGGTTTAAAATAGAAATACCTCCACCCTCTGTGCCAAAATAAAGTAAGTTATTGTAGTTTACAATAGAGCTTACGACCTTAAAACTTAGACCTTCTTTTGAGTATTTTTGAGTAATATTAATAAAGTTCTTATTAAAATCACTCCAAATATTTACACCTCCATAATAGGTGCCAACCCACATTACCCCCGTATTATCTTTAAATAGGGTTTTAATGAAGTTATCGTTTATAGATTTATCATCATTATCATTATTATATAGCGCTATAATATTTTTTTGATTTTTAGCTATTTGAAGTCCATTATAAGTGGCAATCCAAAGACTTCCATTATCATCAAAAAGTAGTTTTCTAACATTTTTATTTTTACCTTTTAAAAGAGATTCTTTAAAGTATGATTGTAGATTGTTTTTAGAAAGATCATATTCCAAAACACTCTTGGCTTGCGTTCCAAGCAAGATATTACCATCAGCATTTTCAACTACGTCTTGTACCAATAATGTTTCTGTACCAATAACAATTTCAACTTGATAATTGCCATTTTCTTTATCTGACAGCCGAAGCAACCCCTTTGTTGTTCCAATAAAAATAGCGCCAGATTTAGTCTCTAGAATAGATGTTATACTATTTTTTTCGAGTATAGTGTTGAAAGTATCTGTTTTTTTATTGTAAACGGAAATGCCTCTTAAAGATCCTATCCAAATTTGATGATTAGACATTTCTTTGATTACATTAATCATATTACTCCCTAATAAGCTAGCCTTCTCATTTAAAAAATAGGTTTTAAAAGTATTTTTTTTAGGGTCGTATCTATTCAAACCAAAAGATGTTCCTACCCAAATAAACCCATCCCTATCCTCTTCTATACAAAGAATGCCATTGTTACTTATAGACGTTTCATTATCTTTTTGATGTCTATAAACTGTAAATTCTGCACCATCATATCTGTTTAAGCCATCTCGAGTGCCAATCCAAATCTGTCCTAATTTATCTTGATGAATGGCTACCACGGAATTTTGATACAATCCGTTAGCATTGGTTATATGACTAAATTTATACACATCGTTTTGGGCTGAGCCATAATGCATAAGTAGTATAGTAAAAAGAAAACCGAATAATTTAGGCATAATTCTGATTAAAGTATTTTAAAAATTTAGACCAACCGAATATAAAAAAAATAGGTAAGAAAATAGCATATACAAAGAATATCTTACTTATTGAAATATGAGAAAAAAAATAGATGAAGGTAGATTTTTCTCACTCATTAACAGTACACAGTTTAAATATACAAACAACTTGTTATAATTATTGTGCAAATATACAGGTGTTTCATAAAAGTAGTGTTATTTTGTGTTTTATTAAGTCCGAAAATATATTAATATGTGCTGCAATAGTTAAGTTTATAGCATTTTTTATGGTTTCCTAAAAAAAAACTGTAAACCAAAACAATGTATGTGATACTTATTTAAAAAATTTGCTATGAGCTTCAAAAGTTATTAAATTAAAAAGGCGAAAAATTGAATAGAAAAGAATTGTGTATATTCACAAAACTAAATTCAAACTAACTTTATAACCATTTAATATGAAATCATTTTTTTTAGCCTTAGCATTCATAGTTACTTGCTCAACAATAAATGCCCAATACAACGTAGAATCGTATAAATATAAAATTGCCTTTACAACCACCGAAAAACTAGATAGGTACGAAACTGAAGCTGAAACCGTATTGGGATACGAAAACAACGACTATGCTGTGGATATTGAAATATTTCCTTTGAGCGAGCAATCATCAGAATTTATAGCATCTCAAAAATACGGTGCAGTTTACACAGCTGAAGCGCTTGGTTTAGAAGATGTTAAATTAGGCGGTATAGTTGATAATATTCCAGGGGCATATTATGCAATCGCTTACGAAAATTATGAAGGTGAACGCAGTATAGTTTACGTAGTAGCAGCACTTAATAAAAAACTAGGCATTTCTTATGAAGCTACAATTTACTGTTATAATAACAATTCAGAAGAAGGTGAAAAAATTGCAAAAAGTTTTAGATTGTTAGATTAGTAATTGCTCACAAATAAGTTGCCGTAAAAAACGATCAATCATAGATTTTTAATATGAACTTCACAATATTTATTATTATTTCAGTCTCAATTGGTTTTGTAATATTTAAATGGAACCGAAGAAATAATTCAAAATGGGTTTTACCAAAAGAACCTTTTTCAGCAGATTGGAGAATTATTTTAATTAAAAATGTTTCCTTTTACAATGCATTATCTGAGGACGAAAAAAAGAGGTTTGAATATAAAGTTCAAGAGTTTTTATTGAATTGCAGAATCACAGGAATAAAAACGAATATTGATGCTACTGATAAAATTCTGGTGGCTTCAAGTGGTGTTATTCCCATATTTGAATTTGATAATTGGAAATACGCAAATCTTCATGAAGTATTAATTTACCCATCAACGTTTAATGAAAAATATGAAATAGAAGGCTCAGACAGAAGGGTTTTAGGAATGGTTGGGAATGGTGCTATGGAAGGTATTATGATATTGTCTCAACAAGCTTTGAAACACGGATTTAGGAATGAGTCTGACAAAAAAAATACGGCAATACATGAGTTTGTTCATTTAATTGATAAAACAGGAGGGGCAATTGATGGAATTCCTTCGGTATTAATGGAGAAGCAATATGCAATTCCTTGGTTAGCTTTGATAAATAAAAAGATTGATGAAATATATGAAGGGAAATCAGATATCAATCCGTATGGAGGAACAAATAGTGCTGAATTTTTTTCTGTTGCAAGTGAATATTTTTTTGAACGACCAAAGTTACTTGAAAGAAAGCATCCTGATTTATACAATCTTTTAGAAAAAGTATTTAAACAAGATATGTCCTCCAGAAATTTAAGTAAAAGTAAAGTAACCATTGGGCGTAATAGCCCTTGCCCTTGTAATAGCGGTAATAAGTATAAAAAGTGTTGCGGACAGGTGCACTTTAATTAAATTAGCTTATAGTGTTGTAGCAAATTATACAGATGCTACAGATACCTTTTATAGATAGTGAAAGTAATTAGTTTAAATATAGTTTTTAAAGAATCTTCAATATAAAAAGAACTTTCCTAACCAATAAACATGACATAAATCATAGTTTACGTCTCCAAAAACACCATTTTTAAATAATTCTAAAGCATTATCACCATTAATTGCCGTTGCTTCTGAAGTATAATTAGAACTGAATCCGAAAAAAAAATATTAAAAAATTGAATAGTTTTATGTTAAAACCGCATTGTTTTAATAGTTAGTTTTAGGTAATTGTGTTGATTTTTTTTTGAATTCAAAAAGATATAATGAAATTACATTTAGATATTTTATAAAATATTGCTCATAATTTTGCTAAACAGCTAAGTATTTATTCAGCATATTTTTTATGGTATCAAGCGAAACAGGTTTTGATATAAATTCATCACAGCCAGCTAATAAAGATTGTTTTCGTTCTTTTTCTGTAGAATAAGCTGTAAGTGCTATAATTGGTAATTCAGGAGAAAGTTTTTTTATTTGGTTAGAAGCTTCAAAACCATTCATTATCGGCATTTTTAAATCCATTAAAACCAAATTTATCGCTTTATTTTCTTTACAAATTTCAACGGCTTCTTGTCCGTTTTTTACGTGTATTATTTCACAATCTAAATTAATTATATCTTCTAGCATTGTTTCAAGATATAGGTAGTTTACTTCTTCATCTTCAGCTATTAATACATTGTGTTTTGGTAAAATTTCACCAGTTTGGTTACTGTCTATTTCATATACAGCATTAAAAGGAATGGTAACTAAAAAGGTAGTGCCAAGTCCTACTTCTGATTTTAAACGAATACTTCCTCCTAATAATTCAGCATTTTCTTTAGCAATAGACAATCCTAAACCTAATCCGCCAGTATTTTTAGCTAAATTATTTTTTGCCTGTGAGAAGCGTTTAAAAATTAATTCATGTTTCGATTTTTCTATACCTATGCCAGTATCTTTAACAAATAATTCTATGTTATTATTTTTTATACGATAGCCAAACTCAATACATCCCTGATTGGTGAATTTTAAAGCGTTTTCTAATAAATTACTTACTATTTTGTGGAGTTTTAATTTGTCGGTAATTATGGTGCTCTGTTTGTCTTTAAGTTCTTTTTTTAGATATAGCGGAGTTTTATTTTCTTTTGCCTTTGTGTCAAAAAATGAAAATAATTCAACCAATACATCATTTAAGCAAACTTCAGATTTATAAACTTTTACTTGTTTTGTGCTTAAACTTGAAATTTCTAAAATATCATCAATTACATGTAATAATTGATGGCTGCTACTTTGTATAATTTTTATAAAAGTTTCACGTTTTTCATTGGTTAGTTTAGGATTGTTTAACATTTCTGAAAACCCTAAAATACCGTTCATTGGAGTGCGAATTTCATGTGACATATTGTTGATGAATTCCGTTTTTAATCGATCGCTTTCTTCTGCTTTTTCTTTTGCTATTTGTAGCTCTTGTGTGTGTGTTTTTTGTTTGGTAATATCTTTGTCAAGACCTCTATAGCCAATTAATACTCCTGTATTATCTAGTATTGGAGAACCACTTGTTGAAAGCCAAACCAATTCACCATTTTTAGAAATACAAGGGTTTTCAAAATCATGGAACGATTTTTTTTGTTTAAAAGTTTCAAGCGCAATATTTTTTAATTGCTCTTTTGTTTTTTTTTCAAAAAAGTCATAAAAGTATTTTTTTCCAATTATTTCTTGAAGTTACGCAGATCCAGCCGGTTGGGAGTCACCCGCAAGTCACTCGCCAGA
>CBDUAL010000003.1:0-28936 GCA_965365125.1 uncultured Lutibacter sp. | reverse complement strand
GTTGAGAATGAAAAAACAGCACGAAGATTTATAAAAAAAATCACCCCTAAAAAATCGCAACCTTCTTTAGTTTTATCTAAATTAGATAAGTATGCTGAAGATGTTGAGGTGCAAACTTATTTAGATGTTTGTGAGCAAGGCATTTCAGTTGGGTTATTGTCTGAAGCAGGTGTACCTGCAATTGCTGACCCTGGAGCTGATGTTGTAAAGTTGGCGCACGAAAAAGGAATTAGAGTAGTTCCTATGGTTGGACCTTCATCAATTGTTTTGGCTATGATGGCTTCTGGGTTTAATGGTCAAAATTTCGCATTCAATGGGTATTTACCTATTGATGCTGCTGAAAGAAAAAAAGCAATTAAAGATTTAGAGCGTTTATCTAAAGAAAAAAAACAATCTCAAATATTTATAGAGACTCCTTACAGGAATGAAAAAATGTTTGCAGATTTAAAAAATGCGTTAAGCTCGTCAACTAAACTTTGCGTAGCATGTGATATTACGTTGAAAGATGAGTATATTAAAACATTGACTATTAAACAGTGGGGTAACGAGCACCCAGATTTGCATAAAAGACCTACAATTTTTGTAATTCATAAAGAATAAATAAAAAACTCAAACTGAAAAGTTTGAGTTTTTTATTTTAACAATAATTCGAAAATTATAGTATAGGTTTTTGATTGGCTTCAATAAATGAAGTGTCGTAACCTGAGAATTTTTTTATGTAATGTTGTACAGAGCTCCCGTAAGCATCTTTAAATTGAGAGCTTCCATTGCTTCGTAAATATTTTTTAACGTTACCAGCGCCCGCTAAATGAGCTGCGGCTAATATGCCTGACTCAGTAATTTCAGTTCCGTTGATTTTTTCACCAACTTTTCGTTTGATGTCTTTTCTTAAAATCCATTTATTAACAGAGCATAATGCTATAAAAGCATCTTCCTGTAATTCAGGACTTTCTAAGAATTTTTTAGTGTTGTAAATGTTGAATCTTTCTAATGTGCTTATTCCAAATTGGTATTTTCCTAAATACCCAAGAGTGTTAACAGCATTATATTTACCTTGTGATTCTTTAAATGCAAGTGCTTCTCTAAATCCATTAAATGAATTACCTACAAAAGGAATCTGGAAAATAGGTTCAATGCTTTCTGTTTCGGTAGGAACGTAGCTTAAGCTAGCGGTTAAGTTTGTTGTGTTATTAGTTATTAATTTAATTTCTGAAAATCCAGAAATAAAAATAACTAACATAATTAAACTTAAAAATATGATTGTTTTTCTCATAATTTAAAGGTTTTAAATACCTAGTAAATTTCGGGGTGCAAAATTAGACTATTTTTTAATATAAACAAGTTTTTTGTAAAAAATAATTTAATTTAGTAAATCATTAGTAAAAGTTAATTTTTGTTGTATAAAAATAATGAATTTATTTATAAGTGTGAAAAATATTTAAAATAAAGTGGTGTGAAAACGTTTGAGGTTAAGGGTTTTTACCTGTTAACACCTTGCTTGCTTAACCATTTTTGATACTTGGCGGCATTTCTATTGTGTTGCGCTAAATTTTTTGCAAATTCATGCTGTCCAATACTGGTTATACTGGCGCACATATAGTAATATTCATGCTTAGTTGGGTTTAGTACAGCATCTATTGAAGAGATGTCTGGCATTGCAATTGGACCAGGAGGTAAGCCTATATTTTTATAGGTATTGTATGGGGAGTCAATTGTCAAATCCTTGGTTAAAACGCGCTTAATTACCGTGTCATCACCATAGTATTGTTTCAATGCAAAAATAATGGTTGGATCGGCTTGTAGAGGCCATTTGTCGTAATATCTATTCAAATATAAGCCAGCAACAATTGGTCTTTCTTTTACAAGCGCAGTTTCTTTTTGAACTATGGATGCTAAGGTAATTACCTGATTTTTAGTTAATTTTAATTTTTTAGCTTTATTAATTCTACTTTCATTCCAAAATCGTTGATATTCCTTTTCCATTTTTTGTTGAAAAGCTTCAGCAGAAGTATTCCAATAAAATTGATAGGTATTAGGAATGTACATGCCAATGCTGGTTTTAGAATTAAAACCTTTTTTTGTTGTAAATTCAGCATTTTTAAAAACTTTTAGCAATGAAATTGAATCAGCTTCAATTTGTTCAGCAATTCTTCCAGCAAGTTTTTCAAAAGTATCTTGATTGTTGAATGATAATTTTACAGCAGTTTGTTTTCCACTTCGTAATAAATTTATCAAATCGTTGTTACTCATTCCTTCAGAAATAAAATATTTCCCTGGTTTAATGGTGTTTGGGTAGTTTTTTTTAGAAGCAACCCAAATAAATGGTTTCACCCTTTTTAAAAATGGTCGTGTTAAATTTTCAACTTCATTAAAACTACTACCTGTAGGAATGTATAAATAGCCTTCTTTTACCGTATTTGGTTTGTATATTTTAGTGTAAAAATTAAAAGCAGACACACCTGCAATTATAATAAGTAGGCCACTTATGAATAGAATTAACTTTTTTAAACTCATGTTAGTGTTTAATTAATTGGTATAATAATTCATTTTTATAGCCATTGTTAAAAAATATCCAATCTTTTTTAATACCAGCCATTTTAAAATTGAATTTTTCAAATAAGGCAATACTCCTATTATTATCTTGAGTAATATTGGCAAATAGTTGATGCGCATTTAAACGTGTAAAAGCATATTCAATAATAAGTTCTAATGCTTCTGAAGCATAACCTTTTGTTTGATATTTAGGAAGTATTAATAAGCCAATCCCAACTCTGCTATGCTGAGGTTCAAACTCAAACAAATCAATCATTCCAACAGGAGTGTTTGCGGTGTCGCAAATTATAAACCGATATTGTTTGGCTTCATAAATATCTTGATGTGCGTTTTCAATATAATTTTTAAGAATATATTTTGAAAATGGCAACTGAGTATTGCTAATTTCCCAAAAAGATTCGTCGTTTTCAATAGAAAACAAAAAGTTTAAATCTTCTGGTTCTAATGCTCTTAAGCTTATATGTTTACCAAGTAATGTAGCCATTAAATTTGAATATCTCCTTCAAAAACAAATTGAGCAGGACCTTTTAAAAACACATTCGTGTAGATATTTTCACTTTTGTCAAATGAAACTTCTAAGTTTCCACCCAATACTTCAAGTTGTATGGTGTTTTTTGAAGTTTTTTTAGCGCTGTTAGCTGCAATAGCAACCGCTGTAACACCAGTTCCACAAGCTAAAGTTTCGTCTTCAACACCACGTTCGTAGGTTCTTACTTTGAAGGCGTTTTCTGAAACCTGCTCCGCAAAATTCACATTGGTTCCTTCTTCAAAATAAGGAGCACCATACCTAATTTTGGCACCTAATTCTTTTACATTTACAGCAGCAACATTATTACTAAACTGAATATGATGTGGAGAGCCTGTGTTTAAAAATAGGTCTGTATTTTGAGTGCTAATTTCAGAAACATCAATCATTTTTAAGCTTACAATACCATTATTAATAGTAGCATAATGCAATCCGTCAACAGCATCAAAAGTAGTTTCGCTTTTAATTACTTCAAGTTGGTTGGCAAAAGCTACTAAGCAACGACCACCATTTCCACACATACTACCTTCATTTCCATCAGCATTATAATAAACCATTGTAAAATCTGCAGTTTCAGAAGGTTCTAATAAAATTAAGCCATCAGCACCAATGCCAAACCTGCGATCGCAAAGTTTATTTATTAATTGAACGTCATCTTTCGGGAAAAATAATGAACGATTATCAATCATAACAAAATCGTTTCCGGTTCCCTGATATTTGTAAAAGTGTAGTTTCATGAGTACAAATGTACTAAATTCAACTAAGTTTTTTTGCTAAAAATTCTGTAAGAAATGTAAAATGTTAAAATCCGTTAAATGAGCGTTAACATAGCGTTAAAGCATTTTTTTGAATATAATAAAGATTTAATTTTGAGATATAATTTATAAAATCAAGTAAAAATGAAAAAATTTTTAAGTATTGTATTGTTTTCTGCAATTGGAGGTGCTTTAACTTTAGGAAGTTATAAATTATTTATTGAAGAGGCTCCAATAGTTTATGAAAATCAGGTAGTGGCTAAACCTGCCACTGTTCAAGCAAATTATTTAAACACAGTGAATGCTGTTGAAAATACAGATTTTACCGTTACGGCCGAAAAAACATTAAATACGGTAGTACACGTTAAAAACACTTCATATAAAACAATAAGAGATCCTTACAGAGAATTTTTCTATGGTCAAGGAAACGGAACCAAGCAATATTCACAAGTTGGAACAGGAAGTGGTGTGATAATTTCTTCTGACGGATATATAGTTACAAATAACCATGTAATTAAAGGGGCTTCAGAAATTGAAGTAACCTTGAATAATAAAAAAGTATTGAAAGCAGAATTAATAGGTGCAGATCCAACCAACGATATTGCCTTGTTAAAAGTAAGTACTGATGAACTTCCTTATATTACCTTCGGAAATTCGGATGCAGTTAAAGTAGGAGAGTGGGTATTAGCAGTGGGAAATCCGTACAATCTAACGTCAACAGTAACTGCAGGAATAATTAGTGCTAAGGGACGTGATTTACATGGAAATGGTAAGGTAACCGATTCGTTTATTCAAACTGATGCAGCTGTTAATCCAGGAAATAGTGGAGGAGCTTTGGTAAATACTAGAGGAGAATTAATAGGAATAAATACCGCTATTTCATCTCAAACAGGATCGTTTGTTGGTTATTCTTTTGCGGTACCTTCAAATATTGCTAAAAAGGTAATAGAAGATTTAATGGAGTATGGAAACGTTCAAAAAGCAATTTTAGGTGTAAAAGGAGGTGAGTTGAACAATAAAGTAGCCGAAGATTTGGATGTTGAAATTACTGAAGGTTTTTACATTTCAGAAGTTACGGAGGGTTCTGGTGCAGAAAAAGCAGGATTGAAAGGCAATGATATTATCATTCAAATGGATGATGTTAAAATTTCTACGTATGCCGATTTAACGGGGTTTATTAGAACGAAGCGCCCAGGTGATGTGGTAAACGTTTCTTATTTAAGAGATGGTAAAAAGTACACGTCTAATGTTACTTTAATTAAAAATGAAATGAGTAGTGTTTCTTCTTTAGGTATGGAGTTGAAAAATTTAAATGCTAGCGAATTGAAGAAACTGAACATTGAAAATGGAGTGAGAGTTGAAGATATTACCAACCAAGAGTTGATGTACTATGGTGTTAAAAAAGGCTTTGTAATTACTGCCATTAATAATAAAAAGGTGACAAGTGTTGATGAGGTTGTGGATATGATTTCAAACAAATCAGGTAATGATGTGTTGCGTATTGAGATGTTAAATTTAGAGGGTGAGATAGAGCGCTATATTTTTAGGTAAAATGATATAAAAAAAGTAAAAGCCGAAACAACTAGTTTTGGCTTTTTTTGTTTTAAAATGTTTTGTGTAGCAGCTATTTCTAACTTCATAAAATTAAAAAAATATGATTACTTTTAACCCATAATTTATGAAGTATGTCTAAAAATATTGAAGAAAAAATATTAAAACTTAGAGAGGAATTGAGAATTCATAATTACAATTATTATGTGCTTGACACCCCTACAATTTCTGATTATGAGTTTGATTTAATGTTGAACGAGTTAGATAAATTAGAATTAGAAAATCCACAATATTTTGATCCTAATTCTCCAACGCAACGTGTTGGTGGTGAAATCACAAAAAAGTTTAAGACAGTAACCCATAAAAACCGCATGTATTCTTTGGCAAATTCTTACTCAAAAGAAGATTTAATAGATTGGGAGAAAAGAACCGTAAAATTATTAGGCACCACTGATGTTGAATATACTTGTGAATTAAAATATGATGGAGCTTCTATAAATTTATATTATAAAGAAGGGAAACTACTAAGTGCAGTTACCAGGGGAGATGGTGTTGAAGGGGATGATGTTACAGCCAATGTTCGAACTATAAAATCTGTTCCATTGGTGTTACAGAAAGATTTTGTTGATGAATTTGAAATAAGAGGAGAAATTATTTTACCCCTTGATGGGTTTAATAAAATGAATGAAGAGCGGATAGATATTGGAGAGGAACCTTATAAAAACCCAAGAAATACAGCAAGCGGTAGTTTGAAGCTTTTGGATAGTAGAGAGGTTGCAAAACGACCGTTGGATTGTTTATTGTATCATGTGGTTGCAGATAGCTATCCCAAATCAACACATTTTGATATTTTAAATGAGGCTAGGGAAATTGGTTTTAAAGTTCCCGAGGCTATAGAAGTTTGTAAAACAATTGATGCTGTTTTTAATTTTATTGAAAAATGGGATGAAAAACGTTACAATTTACCTTATGTCACAGATGGAATTGTTGTGAAAGTAAATTCATTAGCTCAGCAAGATGAATTAGGGTATACTGCAAAAGCCCCAAGATGGGCAATTGCTTATAAATTTGAAACGGAGCAAGAAAGTACTATTTTAAAAGAGATTACGTATCAAGTTGGAAGAACAGGTGCTATTACTCCTGTTGCAAATTTAGAACCTGTGGAATTGGCAGGAACAATAGTAAAAAGAGCGTCATTACATAATGCAGACCAAATTGAAAAGCTTGATATTAGAGTTGGAGATACTGTTTATGTTGAAAAAGGGGGGGAGATTATACCGAAGATTGTTGGAGTTGATTTCAATAAAAGACCACAAAATTCTGAACCTACGAACTATATAACTCATTGTCCTGATTGTAATACTCAATTGGTGAGAAATGAAGGCGATGCCAAGCATTATTGCCCTAATGAATATGGTTGCCCAACCCAAATTACAAGTCGAATTCAACATTTTATTAGCAGAAAAGCAATGAATATTGATGGCTTGGGAGCAGAAACCATTGAGTTATTATTTAAGGCAGGGTTGATTCATAATTATGCAGATTTGTATGATTTGAAAGAAAATCAAATAATTCCATTGGAGCGAATGGCTGAAAAATCGGCTAAGAATATTATTTTAGGAATACAAATATCAAAAGAAATTCCCTTTGAAAAAGTGTTGTTTGCTTTGGGAATTAGATTTGTTGGTGAAACAGTTGCAAAAAAATTAGCAAAACATTTTAAATCTATTGATGCGTTGCTAAGTGCAAGTTTTGAACAGCTTATTGCTGTAGATGAAATTGGAGATAGAATTGCAGAAAGTGTAATAGATTTTTCTTCGAACTTAATTAATATTCAATTAGTTGATAGGTTAAAATCTTATGGAGTGCAATTAGAAGTTTCTGAAGAATCATTGGAAGGTAAAACTGAAATTCTTGCCGGACAAATATTTGTAGTTTCGGGTGTTTTTACCGAATTTAATAGAAACGACCTTAAAAAATCTATTGAAGATAATGGTGGTAAAGTAGCAAGTTCAATCTCTAAAAAAACAAATTATGTAATTGCAGGTGATAATATGGGGCCAAGTAAATTAGCAAAAGCTAAAAGTTTAGGTGTTCCAATTATTTCAGAGTTAGATTATATAACTATGCTTGCAAATAGTTAAATTATAAAACCAATAAAGCCGTTTTTAAAACGGCTTTATTGGTTTCTTTTTTTAATAAAAGATTAAATATTTTCAATAATAATTCGGTTTCTTCGAATTTTAATTTTGCCTTCGTTTTCTAAAACTTTTAGTAACCTAGAAACTACAACTCTAGAGGTATGAATGTCGTTAGCAATTTCTTGATGTGTAATAATTAAAATATTGGTATCAAGCACTTTTACCTTATCAATTAAATACTTGTGAAGCCTATCGTCTAATTTCATAAAAGCTAAGCTGTCAATAGATTCTACCATTTCAATTAATCGCATATGGTACGTGTCAATCACAAATTCTCGCCAAGTTTTATATTTAGCAAGCCAAGCATCAATCATATCAACAGGAATAAAAATACCTTCAGTATCTTTTTCAGTGATACCTCTAAACATACTTTCGGTTCTATGAATACAGTTCACAAAAGAGATTGCACAAGTATCACCTTTTTCTATATAGTAAAGCGCAATTTCTTCTCCGTTATCATCTTCTCTAATAATTTTAACAGCACCGTTCAAAATTAAAGGAACATGCGTCATTTTATCACCAATATCAATTAAAATTTCATTGCTATGTATGGTTCTTAAAATACCAACCTTAATAATTTCTTCAATTAATTCCTTTTCAAAAATAGTAGTATAATAATCTTCTAATTTTTCACGTAAAATTTCTTTATCTGTCGTCATATTTTTATGAGAATAGTGCACTCTTAACAAAGTTACGAATATTCGTAAAAAAAACTCCTAACATTTGTTAGAAGTTTTTTAAATATAGGTTATTCAATTTGTATTTTAGTAGTGTTAAAAAAGCTACATATAATTAACAACCTCCTTCAGCAGCTGTTTTTTTCTTCTTTCTCATTGGTATCACTTTTTTAGGCTGAACAGGAGTTACTTTTTTAGGTGTAATCATTGCTTTTTTTAGAGATGCTGCAATAAAAGCATTTACATCAGCTTCAGATTGCTCTAAGGTTGCGTTTTGTGTAACTAATTTATTTTGAGTATAATTTAAATTAATGGTTGCAATTTTTAAGTTTGTATACCCTAACTGATTTAATACCATATATGGGGCGAGTGCTTCATTTGGGTTTGCTCCATATAAAACGGCGGTTGTATTTTCATCTTTAAATTTATCAAAAATAATTTTATTTTCCTCATTCAAAATTTCGGCAGCTTGTATGTTAATTGCATTTTCTAGATGTCCTTTTTGAAATTCAAACGGACTTCTAATATCAATAATTGCTGCATCTGTAGTTGGTATGTTGTTTAATGAAATTAAAAAATTAGCTGAAACAACATTTTCAACTGCTTGTTGAGGTGTTAATTCATAAATGTATTTTGGTCGTTTATATGTTAATAACCCAATAAGTATTATAAGTATAAATAGTACTGAAGCTATTGATATTCTTTTGGTTTGCTCTAATTCTTTCATAAAAAAGGTTTTATACTATTTAAAAACTAACATCCGCCTTCAGTAGGCATTTTCTTTTTCTTTTTAATAGGAACAATTGTTTTTTTATTCCCTGTGTTTTTTGAAGAAGCCGTTTCTATTTTTGCTTGTTCAGGATACGCAACCCCAAAATACATACTAGCAGCTTTTCTTGTTGAATACAATTCAAATGCTGTTGCAGCCATATTTTCTGTAGGTTTTGTTGGATTTATAATGGTATGAAACCAATTATTTAAACCGCCTTCTAAAACACGTAGATTTTTATAATCTAATCTATTGCAAATAATCCAAGCTTCATTTGCGTAAAAATGATTGTTTGAAAATAAAACTACATCATATTCATCTTGATTTAAATACGCTTCAAAATCGTCATCTAACAATTTACTTAGAGGAATATTAACAGCATTTGGTAAGCTATATTTATTATAACTGTCTTCATCTCTAACATCAATAAACAAATAAGAAGGATCTTGATTTATAATTAGTGATGCAACTTCATCGGTTGAAATATATCTTTCAGGACTAATAGCGCTACTTAATAATTCTTCTGGCTTTATACCCTCGTGTTGTTGATATTTTGGTAATAATACTAATCCACCAGCAAGTAAAATTAAAATACAGGCAAGAATCATGTATCTAATTGATGACGTTTTTGCTAACTTTTGGTTTGTCATGTTAATTGTTGTTTAATTAGTAAAATACTTTTTTTGTTCTTTTTCTTATCAAATCGGTTACTACAAAAGCAATAATAGCTATTAATGAAAATATAAACACAAACCAATAAGGGTTTAAACCAAAGGTGTCCATTAATGTAATATTTCCATAAAAATAACCGTCGTAAAGAGGTTCAAATAGTTCATATAATTCAGAAAAAATAAACACCCCAACCATAATACCAATTACATAAATTATGGCATCAATTTTACCAATGGCAACAGCGCATAAACTTGTACCTGGGCAAAATCCACCAGCTACAAATCCAACACCCATAATAACACCACCAATAATTGCCCCCCATAAATACGTTGGATGTACATATAATTGAGTCATATCAACATAGCCTAAATAATCCATGTATAAAACACCTATCATTGATACTACTTGAGAAGGAATTGTTTGTAATATTTTTATACCAATGCCGCTGTAAAAAATACTTTTAATACAGCAAAATCGTAGCCATAAAATACACCTGCTAATTTTCTTGATGAAGAAAATCCTGATGATTCTAAAATAAACCCAAAGAAGATACCAATGATGATTGCAATAATACTGTTCCACTCTTCAGGAATTATACCGTTAGGAATTAAAGGTCCCATATATTTTTTAATTTTTTAGTTGTTAAATCCAATTTTTTCTAAAGAAATAAGCTGCTATATAGCCTGTTCCAAAAATACCTATCATAGTTAAAAAACCTCCAGAAGAGATTACCGCCATACCACTTAATGCTGCTCCACTTGTGCATCCACGCGCAATTTGTGCTCCCAAACCAAATAATATACCACCGCCTAAAGCAAAGATTAATCTTCTTTTTGAAGTGATTTTTGGAGAGTGTTGAACACGCCATCCAATTCGGCCAGACAATCCACCAGAAATAAAAGCACCTAATAAAACACCTAAAGCTTCCAATGCTAACCAGTTGTTCATAGGAGATGTATCTTCAGAAATAAATTTGCTGTAATACGCATTGTTTTCAGCATGTGTTGGCGCTAC
The DNA here is from genome assembly GCA_965365125.1 of uncultured Lutibacter sp. Classification (GTDB taxonomy): domain Bacteria; phylum Bacteroidota; class Bacteroidia; order Flavobacteriales; family Flavobacteriaceae; genus Lutibacter. Next base: position 18,218 of record CBDUAL010000003.1, on the reverse strand, counting down.
AGTATCTACAATAGTTACCACACCACTTTTCATAGCGCCACTAGCTCCTAAGCCTCTACCAGTAATAAAAAAGGTGAAAAGCATTAAGATTCCAAGTAGAAAGCCTCCAAAATAAGGATTCCAATAAATGTGTTTGTTTGTTATTTTATCTAAATTCATAATTTAAATTTTTAATATAAGTAACGTGTTATTTGTCCGGCTTCAACCATTACAAATCTAAATACCAATCCTCCAATAAGTATTAATATTGCTGGTACTGCAACGGGTACTTTAAAGCCCATAATTTCAATAGTTTCCATAATAGCAGGTACAATTAAACCAAGGATGATTACAAAGCCAAAGAACATTAAAGTAAACTCACCGCCCACTAATAATTGCATAGCTTCTAATTGAACTTCAGAACCAGCGTACATTCCCATTAACATGTGTACTATTAGTCCTAATTCAATAATAATTAAGACTAAATCTATTTTGCTGAACAGGTGTCTTTCTTTAGCACTCTTGGCTAATAAAATAATGGTTGCCGCTCCTGTTGAAAGTCCTGAGGTTAAAAATAATGGTCCTAAAATGGCGTTATTCCATAAAGGTCTTGCGTTGAAGGCTGATAATAAAATTCCGGTATATATTCCTAAAATAACAGACATCGGAATTAAAACTATTGCCATATTTTTTCTGTTCTTTTGAAGGAATTTTTCGAGGTTAATAAACCATTTGTAATTCAATTTCCACTTCGGAAATAATTCAGAATAATAACTAAGTACCCATAAAAATGAAATAGGTGTAATAACTAACAACACCCAAGCCCCCCAACTCATAGGAGATTCTATTCTAATGGTAGTGTACAATCTCCAGAAATACAATTTGTGCGTTAAATCGTAAAACAAGGCAAGTAGCCCTAAAGTTAAAGCAATAGGAGATATAATTGACGCAAATTTTACACTTGTAGGATATTCTTTATCTTTTCCCAGCACAGTTATCAACCCTGCGAAAAATAACAATCCTGCAGCTAAACCTCCTAAAAATAAATATACTGAAATTGGCCAATGCCAAATTTCTAGTGAAGGATCTATATTCGGAATATTTCTTCCGCTTGTAAATAATTCTTCTTGCATAATCTAAAAATTAAATTAAATAATAAACATGAGGTTTAGTTCCGGCTTCTGGAGCTAAAGTTTTATATTTTCGTTTTTTTAATAATTCTGAAACCTCACTGTTTGGATTGTCTAAATCTCCAAAATACATACATTTGGTTGGACAAACCGATACGCAAGCAGGAAGCTGACCTTTTTCTAATCGGTGATGACAAAAAGTACATTTATCAACATAACCATCAGGGTGTTGGTAACGAGCATCATAAGGGCAAGATTCTATACAGGCACCACACCCAATGCATTCGTTTCCAGTAACCAATACAATACCATTGTCTAATTGATGACTAGCACCTGTTGGACAACAACGTACACAAGGAGCATTTTCACAATGATTGCAACGTTCTGATTTTAGTTCTAATTCTATACTTGGATATGCGCCATTCACAGTTTCGGTAATCCAATCTCTACAGTACCCAATTGGTACATCGTTTTCAGTTTGACAAGCAACAACGCAGTCGCTACAACCAACACATTTTAACGTGTCTATAACCATTGCATATCTCATATCTCAGTATTTTTATGTGGGTTTTCAGTTAAAATAGTTACAAAATTTCCTCTCATACCTGTTCCTCCCATAATTGGATCAACGGCTATTTTTGAAATTAATTCTGTATCATTAATACCTTTTCCGTAGGCACGACTTAATTGTTTTTCTTTATGACCAAAACCGTGCACCATATATACAGAATCCCAACGAATGCGTTCGGTAACTCTTACTTTAATTCCGAAACTAGAAATAATATCATCTTGATTTTTCAACCAAACTTCTTGTCCCGTTTTTAAACCAATAATTCGTGCAACTTTAGGATTTACCCAAAGGTTATTTTCACTTTTTAAATCGTTTAAATTAGGATTATTAGCCGTTCTGCTAAACGTATGCATAGGGGCTCTTCCGTAGTTTAATCTATAAAAACCTTGTTCAGGTTCAGGATGTTTAGTGTATTTAGGCATTGGGTCAAAACCTAAATCTTTCAATTCTTGAGAATACAATTCAATTTTTCCACTTTGTGTTGGAAAGTTATACGTTTCATCTTCATTTAAGAATAAAGGTCCAGAAGTACGAGGGTAATTTTTAACTCCAATTTTCTTCATTTCATCTAATGAAGTACCCATTTTTTGAAGTTGCCACTCAATAACTTCTTCAAAATCGTTGTAGTTAAAGAATTCTCCAACTCCCATTCGTTCTCCTAACTGTTTGGCAATCCACCAAGTTGGTTTAGAATCGTATTTTGGTGGCACCGCAGGAACTCTAACTGCTATTGAAGGTTCTCTGTTTGTGGCAGATCTAATTCCGTCATAACGCTCTAGGTACGTACATTCTGGCAATACAACATCGGCATAACCAGTAACATCCATAGGCATGGTATCTATAACAACCATAAACTCTAAGGCGTCTATAGCTTCTTTCAATAATTTTTGATTGGAATTGATTTTGTAATATTTGTCCCCGCTACTAACCAAGCTTTTACTGGATATTTATTATCTGGATTTGGGATTGATGCTTTTACGACTTCAGTAGTAATTCCCATTTGCGCTAAAGGATATTGAGCACCAATTTCATGCCAACCCCATTTTGGATGTGGATATGCAGGATGCGGGTATTTAGGCACTTTTATACTTTCTTTAAAATAAAAACCACCTCTTCGTCCCCAAGAACCTAATAATGCATTTAAACTAGCCATTGCTCTTGCGCGCTGCGTATCATCTCCATACCAAGTTACGTGACGACCCGGATGTACTATTACTGAAGGCGCTGCATGTGTCATTGCTCGTGCAGTTTTTCTTATTTCTTCAGGTTCAATAGTTGTAATTCCGTAAGCCCACTCAGGTGTGTATTGGCTAACGTGTTCTTTTAATTCGTTAAAACCTAAAGCATATTTTTCAACATATTCTTTATCGTATAAATTTTCTTCAATTAAAACATGCATCCAAGCCAACATTAAGGCAATGTCGGTTGCAGGTTTAATAGCCAACCAATGGGTAGATTTGCTAGCGGCTGTTGAAAACCGTGGATCTACAGTAATAATAGTTGCGCCGTTATCTATAGCATCAGACATTTCTTGCACTTGTGAATTGTGCATGTTTTCACCAATATGCGAACCAATTAAAACCAAACATTTGGTATCTCTAATATCGGTTGGTTCAGGAGATCCAACCCAAGAACCAAATGTTAATGCAAATCCTGTTTCACGAGGTCCTCTGCATTGTGCGTAAGCGGGTTCAGCAATGGTATCAGATCCAATGGCTTTGTATAAGTGTTCTAAATGCGCTCCTGGCGAACCGTGCTTAATTAACCCCAAAGATTCTGCACCATACTTTTCTTTAATGCCATTAAATTTAGAGGCAATTAAATCAAGTGCTTCTTCCCAACTAGCTTCTCTAAAAGTTTCTTCACCATTAACGGTTGTTCTAATTAAAGGTGTTTTTAATCGGTCTTCATCATTGTACATTCCTACACCACCAGTTCCTCTTGGGCACAAGCGACCATAACAATGTGGGTCGTTATCATTACCAATAATTTTTTTAACGGCACCTTCTTCATCTGTATAAGTCCAAGCAGCACACTTCCAAAAACAAACTTCGCAATAGGTAGGGGTTCTTTTAAATTTTTTAGCAATATTTTCTTTAACAAGCTCATTTATATATGAATTAGATCCAAATATATTTAAAGCGCTTGTTGTAGCTGCTACACCTCCTAAACCTAAAGCAGAAATTTTAATAAATTTTCTTCTTGAAGTAGTCATAAGTTTATTTGTTTATTTCAATTGTAAAGATATTTACAGTGACCAATGTAGAGTATGATAAAAGTCATAGAAACTAAAACGAGATAGTAACATAAGTTACATTAAGTGGTTGATAATCAATTCTGTAAAAGTAACAATTGTAACATGGGAATGTTTTGTTGTTGGGAATCAGTTACTTGTGTTGTTTTTTGATTTTTATATGAAATTTAATTTATTGTAACTTTGCCATGACATTATATGGTATGAATAAAAAAAGCGCATTTGGTTGGTTTTTTGGAGTTTTAGTAGTTGTAATACTTCTCTTACTCTTCTTTAATGAAGATGTAGTAAATAGTAATTTATTTTCTTCGGAAGAGGACTATATTAAAATTGAAACCACTACTACAGAAAGTTGTTTAGCGTGCCATCAAAATACCAAAGGATATTCTAGTTATCATAATCCCGATTTAATTGGTTGTGCAAGTTGTCATTTAGGAAATAAAACGTCTGCTGAAAAAAAAATAGCTCATAAAGGAATGGTTTTAATTCCAGGAAACCTTTCTGATGCAGCCAAAACTTGTGTAAAATGTCATCCTAATGAATTGCATAAAATTGAAAATTCATTAATGACTTCAAATAGTGGAATAGTAGCTGTGGACAAATATATTTTTGGAGAAGCAAATTCGCCAAATTCACAATATCATATTCAGTTAATTAAAAATTCAGCATCAGATAAACACTTGAGAGATTTATGTTCCAATTGCCATTTAGGGGCTGAAAAAAAGGAATTTGGAGCTATTACACAGTTAAGTAGAGGTGGAGGTTGCAATGCTTGTCATTTAAATTATTCAGATGAAGCAAAAAAGGAGTTGGAAACTTATATTTCTTCAGAAAAAAAGACCTTACCAAATCACCATCCAGCAACTAATATTTTTGTAACTAATGAACATTGTTTTGGTTGTCATAGTCGTTCAAGTAGAATTTCAACCAATTATGAAGGTTTTCAAGAAACGTTATTTGATGAAAGTGCTGTTGTAAATAAAGAAGGTTTTAAAGTTTTTGAGGACAAACGTGTTTATAAATATATTGAAGAAGATGTGCATCATACAAAAGGTTTGTTGTGTATAGATTGCCATTCATCGCACGAAGTTATGGGTGATGGTAAAAAATATACACACGAGGAGCAGGCTGTAAAAGTGCAATGTTCAGATTGTCATTTCAAAGAAAAACCAAACACAATTCCGTACGATTCATTAGATACTGAAAGCTTACTGGTTTTTTTACATAGAAATTATAAACACACCGATAAGCAAATAATAGCGGTTGAAAATGGAGGGCATCCTTTGGTAAATACTTTTATAGATTCTGTTGGAAATGCTTTTTTAATTGGAAAAAAAGATGGTGAATTACATCCGTTAAACCCACAATCTGAAATTTGTTCTAGAGATAATGCGCATAAAAATGTGAGTTGTTCAACCTGTCATAGTTCGTGGACTTCTCGCTGTATTGGCTGCCATAATGAATTTGACGTAAATGAACCTAGAGCTTTTGATTTATTGGATAAAAAATATGGAAAAGGGCAGTGGAAAGAGTTTGTGGCCGAATTTTCTTCGTCGTTACCAGCAATGGGAGTTCGTTCAACCAAAGAAGGAAAGCGTATTGAGCCTGCTGTTCCGGGAATGATTTTAACGATTGATAAAGGAAGTTATGCAGGGAAAGAAATAGGTGAGGATGTTTCGTTTCACAGATTGTATGCGCCAAATTCACCACATACAACAATTTCAAAAGCAAGAGATTGTAAAAGTTGTCATACAAATTCGGCTACTTTAGGTTATGGAAATGGAGTTTTAGAATATGATATTGAAAATAAAGTTGGAAGGTGGAAATTTATACCTGAATATGCGAACAATCTAAATGATGGTTTACCTGAAGATGCTTGGATTCCATTTTTAAAAGAAGTAGATATAGCTGTTGTAAATTCTACACGAACCGATTTTAGACCGTTTTCGGTAAAAGAGCAACAACAATTACTGTTAGTGGGTGCTTGTTTGCAATGTCACAAAGAAAATTCAAGCTTAATGCAGCAAAGTTTAGTTGAGGGAATTCAACCTTTTTTAAAGCAATTATCTAAAGATTGTGTATTACCTGCTTGGGACTAGTTTTTAATAAAATTTATGAAGGGGCTTTATCTTTGTGTTTAAAACGTTTGTGCGTCCATAAATAATATTCGGGTTGTTTATACACATGATTTTCAACCTTTTTCAAAAAGTTGTCAGTGAGTCCATAAGCCGAATTGTCTGTTGAGTTTTCTTGAACCAAACTAAATGAAGTTTCATAATAACCACGTTTTACTTTTTTGGTTTCAATAAAAACCATATTCATGTTGTATTTTTTTACTAACATTTCAGCCCCAGTATGAATAGGTACTTTTACATTAAAAAACGTACTCCAATAATGCGTTTTATTTATTTGTGGAGATTGGTCGCTTAACAAACCATAAGCAGCTTGAATGTTGTTTTTAGAATTCGAAATAATTTCAGAAACAGTATTTGATGTAGGTAATAAAGTAGTACCAAATTTGGCTCTTGATTTTAATATTTTAGCATTGAAATAAGGATTTCCAATTTTTGAATACGTAGCATATCCTTTGTATTTAACAAAAGAATCTAAGCTCATAATCCATTCCCAGTTGGCATAATGTGGACCAACAAGAATAATGCTTTTACCATCGTTATATAAATCTGTTAAAAAATCAATATTTGTAAAAGTATAGTGTTTGTAAATTAATTCTTTAGATGCGGTAAAAGTTTTAATCATTTCAATAAAAACATCTACAAAATGTTTGTAAAATTTTTTGCGAATTATTAGTAATTCTTCAATTGGTTTTTCAGGAAAGGTTAATTTTAAATTATCTAACACCACTTTTTTTCGATACCCAATAATATAATAAAGTATTAAATAGATGAAGTCTGAAATAATATATAACACTCTAAATGGTAATATTGAAAGTATCCAAATAAAAGGGTATGCTAAAATAAAAACGAAAAGATTCATTGTGAAATGTTAAAGCAGTTAATTAATTTGAAGATGTTTAACCCACTGCTAAATTTGGATACACTCTTATTTTTGGTAAATAAATAGATAAAATCTTCTGAAAACTATGCGTTAATAAGGCTAAAATCATTGTTATTTACCGAGTGCAATTTATAAATCTTTTTTAAAGATTTGGGTATTTGGTTGACTATTATTTTGGTGCTTTATCTTTATGCTTAAATCGTTTGTGTGTCCAAAAATAATATTCGGGTTGTTCTTTAATCTGTTGTTCAACTTTTTTTAAGTAAAGTTCAGTCAATTCGTATGCTGCATGTTTATTAACGTCATTAGTAATTGTACTTAAAGTTGTTTCGTAATAACCTCGTTTTATTTTCCGAGTATTTAAAAACACAATATTCATATTGTATTTTTTTGCCAACAGTTCAGCGCCTGTATGTATAGGGATTTTTACGCCTAAAAAATGACTCCAATAAGTGTTGTTTCTTAATTGAGGAGATTGATCACTTAACATACCGTAAATAGACTGTATGTTGTTTTGATAATTTTTTAACATTAAAGGAATTACTTTTGAAGATTGTACCAATTTAACCCCAAATTTTTCTCGTGTTTTAATCACTTTTTTATTGAAATAAGGGTTGCTAACTCTTGTATAAACAGCAGTAGCATTGTAATTTATAAAGGTGTTCATACCAATAATCCACTCCCAATTTGCATAGTGTGCACTAATTAGAATTACACTTTTCCCATCTTTTTTAAGTTCTTGAATCAGTTCAATATTTTTGTACGTATAACGTTTGTCTAATTCTTTTTTTGAGATGGTAAAAGTTTTAATCATTTCCATAAAAATATCTACAAAATGATGATAAAATTTTTTCCGAATTGTTAGTAATTCACTTGTTGATTTATCAGGAAAAGCCAATTGTAAATTGTTTAAAACCACTTTTTTTCGGTAACCAATTACATAAAAAATAATGAAGTAAAAAAAGTCTGAGATTATATATAATAATCGAAATGGTAAAATAGAAATAAACCAAATAATTGGATATACTAAAATATAAACTACTAAATTCATCATAACAAAAACAAAAATAATATTTATTTTTGAATCCTTTATACGACTTTAATTCAATATCAGCATTTTTTCATACTTTCGTTTCTTATTGAAAATAAGTGAATAATGAATATTGATACAACAGTACTTTTTATAATTATTGCAAATGTTTTAATTTCTATAAAAGGGTTTAGTGACCGCTCTTTTTTTGAAAAATATAAGTTTCAGATAGGAGCAATAAAGCGTGGTGAAAAAATAAGAATTGTTTCTTCAGCTTTTTTACATGTTGATTACTTGCACTTAATTTTGAACATGTATGTGTTGTATGTTTTTGCTCCTCAATTAATTCAAAATTTAGGAGTTGTTAAATTTTTAATTATATATGTTGGAAGTTTGTTTGCGGGAAGTTTATTTACATTAAGTTTTCATAAGAATGAATTGTATTATAGTGCTGTAGGAGCCTCTGGGGCGGTGGCTGGTGTAATTTATGCAGCCATATTACTCAATCCAAATATGAGGTTAATTATGTTTCCGTTGCCGATACCAATTCCGGCTTATGTATTTGGAGTAGGTTACTTATTGTATTCTATATATGGTATGAAAAATAAATTGGGAAATGTTGGTCATTCGGCGCATTTAGGTGGTGCAATTGGAGGTTATGGGTTAACGTTACTGGTATTGCCAAGTATATTTATGCAAAGTACTGTAACCGTTGTTTTATTAGGAATCCCAATAATTTTATTACTGTTATTTGGAGATAAGTTAAAGTAATACGTTTAGTTATAGTTTTTTGGAACTTTCATGTTTTCATCCATTTCTCTTTTTAAATCAAGCGCTTGGATATATACAGACATTTTATTTCTTAAGAAATAAAGAATAACCATTATAATAACAGCAATTGGAACGGTGTAAATAAACTCAACTTCATCATAATACAATTCACTATCATTAACAACACTTATTATTTGGAATAAATAAACAGTAATAGGTATAACAAGAGCGTGAACCCACCAATGTTTGTTTGTGATGAACCAAATAATCAATAGAAAAAAAGGAACAAATTTACCAAAGAAAGTATATACATAAGATTGTACATAAACATAATAACCTCCTTTTATTTCAACACCAAAAATAGTTTTATATACTTCTAAGTCGTCAGGTACTGCTCTATAAATATATAAGAGGTATGGAGTTGAAATTATTAAAAGAATAATAAAACTGCCAAGTAGTAGTGATTTTCTTTTTTGATTTTTCATTAATTTTTTTTGGGGTTCGGATGTTACTAATATACCAAATATAACGAATTATATTTGAAAGTCAAGGCGATAGTAAACATAAAAACCACAATATAAACTATATTGTGGTATAAAAAACTTAAGTTAAATTAAGTAGAAGTTTATCCGTTTCTAGGAATTACAATTCTATCTTTTCTAATAGCTTGGCTGTCTGAAGAAGTGTAACTGTAAACTGTTGCTGCTACAAAAGCAGATACCATAAGTAATCCGAAAATTAATTTTAATTTTTTCATCTTTAGTAAGAATTAAATGATTAGTAAGAGCATCAAATGTAATTAAAACTTAACTAAAAGCAAAAGTTATCCTGCTTTATTTTTAAGTATTTTTAAAAATAAAGAGAATTGCGAGTTGTTAAAATTTTGACTTTCAGGGGTCTGTATTTGTATTGTCAAAATTTGAAACACCTCAAAATTTTATTAAATAAAATTTCTATTTTGGAGATTTTAAAAGCAAAAATTTGATTTTAGGAGTATAAAATTGGGGAATTTTATATGAAAAATCAACAAACAAAACTCTTCTCCGTAAAGAATTTTAGTTATAGGGACGCTCTTATTATTGCAAAGATATGGTATTAATTTTAGTTAGCAAAAAATTGTGTAGCTCCTATTTTTGTAAGTAAAAGTAGGTTTTAATCAATTAAACTTTTTTACAAATAAGAACAATATGATTTTCATGAATATCAGTAGTGAAAAATAAATACTGATTTCCTCCATCTTTTATTTTTGTTTTTTTTCTAATTTGGGCAACAGTTTCAGGGAAGTTTCTTGTTGTAATATTTGCTTTTAAAGAAGGGATTATTTTTTTAAGTTGTTTTCTATCGTATGGAACACAGTGTTTTATTTCAAACCTTCTTCCAGGGAATTTCACCAACTCATTTGAAGTGTATAAGTGAGAATGTTGATGTAATTTGTCAATGTTTAATTGTTTCGAAATTTGATTAAAAGCACCTGCCTTTAATACGGCTGCATTTGGCTCGTATATATATGTTTTAGGTTCTGAATAAGTAGCAAATGTACTGTCTTGAAAAATAAAGTTGAAATGTTGATTTCGATTTGTTGTAAAATTAATCGTCTTTATAGCTATTTCACCCAAATAACCATTTCTTAAAATAAAAAGTAATTCTTTTACATCGTTTTTTATTGCTACAATATGTATTTCCTTTACAAATTTTAATTCATTAATTGCGCTTGAAATATCTAAAACGGGAGAAATTTTTAGTAAAATATGATCTGACTTTTCAAATAATGCGGTTAGATTTTCTGGAACATTAGGCAAACAATCCTTCAATAAAAAAACTCGTTCTTTTAAATCGTTTCTTCTAGAAGGGTCTGCATATATCCAATCATATTTTTTAGTAGCTTCTTTTAAATAATCTAAGCCATTTCCAAAGTGGGCTTCAATATTTTGAATGTTTAGCTGTTTTATATTGTGTTTTACAATCTTATATAGGTGTTCGTTAATTTCGCAATAAGTTACATTTTTAACGGTTTTTGAAAAATGATAAGCATCTATTCCAAAACCACCAGTAATGTCAACTAATGTGTTTCCTGAAACCAGTTCCGATTTGTATTTAGCTGTTATTTCAGAAGAAGTTTGTTCAATATTTAATTTATTAGGGTAATATATGTTTTTGTGAGTAAACCAAGTTGGTAATTTTTGTTCACACTTATTTTTAGCAACAATTTGTTCTGCTATTTCTTGAATTGAAACAGCTTCAAAAGGACTTCCTTTTAAAACAAGTTTAGTGATGTCTGTTTTTAGATTTTTTGCAATAAAATCCTGTACATTAATATGTAAAATATGAAGATTCAATTTTTTAAGTATTTCTTAAAAATTATATGAACATTTTGAATGTAGAAAACCATTATTTAAAAGTTTTTTGTAAGCGATTGAACAATTTTATTATCAGCTAAAAACTCTTGTAAAATTACCTTTATAACAGTATAAGTAGGTATGGCAATAATCATTCCTACAATACCAAATAAAGTTCCACTAATCATAATTACCAAGAAAATTTCTAACGGGTGTGATTTTACTCTATTGGAAAATATTAAAGGCTGACTTAAGAAATTATCTACAAGTTGAGCTATCACATAACCAAACATTACATATATAGTTGTTGGTAAAATTACGGAGCTAAAGTCAGATCCTAGGTTGCTGCTCATTGTTAAAAACAACATAAGAATTCCTCCAATTAGCGGGCCTACATAAGGAATTAAATTAAGCAAAGCACATAAAAAAGCAATTACAAAAGCATTTTCAATTCCAAAAGTAATAAGTGTAATTGTGTAAATAACAAATAAAATAGTTATTTGGAAAACAAGCCCTATAAAATAGCGTGTAAGTAAATTTTTTATTTTTTCAAACGAATCTTTCACCCTTTGTTGGTTCTTATTGTTCACCATGATAGTTACAGCGTTTTCAACCAGCATTCTATCTTTCATAAAAAAGAAAGTGATAAAAATTATAGAAAAAAGAGCAATGCTTAAGTTACCAAGAAGACCTATAATTGAATTCAAAAGGTTGGGTATAACGTTTAAATTTTTAAGAATATTCACATCCTTAAGCTCACTTAATAAGTCAATATTATAATTAGAAAAATAAATATTTATTTCACGTAATAATGTACGAATGTTTAAATGAAGCGTATCAGTATTTAACAATGATAAATTTGCGCCTTGTTTTATAATTAAAGGGACAAACATACTTATTAAGCCAATCATTAAAAATATAAGTACTATTAAATTGATAATTACCGCAAGCGTATTAGGAAATTTCAGCTTTTCTCTTAAGAACTGAATAATGGGTCTTGAGATTAATGAAACAATAGCCGCAACTAAAATGTAAATTATAATTGTTTGAATTTTAAAGAGAAAAAATAATAATAGTGAAATGCCTATGACTACACCTATAACTCTTAATATACCTTTTGAAATTGTATTCGAATCCATTAAAATAATTTTATTAAATATAGTAATTTTTAAAAATGAATAGTGTTGTTTTTAGGAACTTAATAAAAACGTTGTTTTTTTGTCTGAAAAAGATTCTAGTTCTTTAAAATATAATGTAAAATCTTCCTCAAATTCAGTGTAATGCAATTTTAAATCTTCAATAGCTAAGTCCATTTGAGAAATACCTTTGGTTTTTTTATTCATACCACCCAAAACACGTTCAATACCTTCTAAAGAAGCGTAATTTACCAACCAATTGTATTTTATCATACTTGGTAGTAGTTTTTGAAGTTCCTCAGGGAAATCTTCACTATTTTCACTTAAAAAATCATACACATTTTTAGCATAAATTTCTAATGGAATTTCAGAATAATTTGCCCAGTTTTTTGCTAAAAAGTGATCGTATAAAATATCAATTATTACACCATCATAATGTCTGTAACGTGCATGTAAACGGTGCATACTTTTTCTTACTATTGGGTGCGTATCGGTAAAGTGGTCTATTTCTCTATGAAGTAAAATTCCCGCTTTAATTTCTTTCGGATAATTTTCATAGGCTTTGCCTTTTACAGCATCAGAAATAAAGTTTCCAATTAATATGTTTTTGTTGCTTTTTGAGAGGTAAAGATGCGCTAAAAAATTCATAAACTAATTTTAAAACAATAATACAAAAAAGCCATAACTTTTCAGTTATGGCTTTAGTTTAATATTTTTAAAATTTTAGCTGTTTAGCATTACAGGCATTACCAACATAGTAATAAATTCGCCTTCATCAACCCCGTCAATTGGTGTTAAAATTCCAGCTCTGTTAGGCATAGACATTTCAATGAGTACTTCGTTTGAATTTAAGTTGCTCAACATTTCAGTTAAAAAACGAGAGTTGAAACCAATTTGCATATCATCACCTTGGTATTCGCAAACCAAACGTTCTTCAGCTTTGTTTGAATAATCAATATCTTCAGCAGAAATATTTAATTCTGTTCCTGCCATTTTTAACCTTATTTGGTGTGTTGTTTTACTAGAGAAAATAGAAACACGTTTAACAGAATTTAAAAAGATACCTCTTTCAACAGTTAATTTGTTTGGATTTTCTTTTGGAATTACCGCTTCATAATTAGGATATTTTCCATCAATTAATCTACAAACTAAAACAACATTATCAAATGTGAATTTTGCATTTGCATTGTTATATTCAATAGTTACATCACTTTCATTTCCTCCTAAAATTCCTTTCAGTAAATTCAAAGGTTTTTTTGGCATAATAAATTCAGCAGTGTCGTTTGCAACAACATCTGTTCTTGAATATTTAACTAATTTATGGGCGTCAGTAGCTACAAATGTTAAGCTATCGGTGCTAAATTGAAAAAAGACACCACTCATTACGGGTCTTAAATCATCATTTCCAGCAGCAAATATTGTTTTTGAAATTGCAGTAGCTAAAATTTGACCAGGAATAACTGTTTTACTTGGCGATGCAATAGAAACGGCTTTTGGAAACTCACTTCCGTCAAAATAAGCCATATCATATTTCCCATGACTCGAACTAATTTCAACAGTATTGTTTTCTTCAGTTTTAAAAGTTAATGGCTGATTTGGAAATGTTTTTAAAGTATCTAATAATAAACGCGCTGAAATAGCTACAGAACCTTCAGAATCAGATTCAACCTCAATGCTTGTACTCATTGTGGTTTCTAAATCAGAAGCAGAAATTTTTAATTCATTTTGATTTAATTCGAATAAAAAATTATCTAATATAGGTAACGTATTACTACTATTGATAACACCTCCTAAAACTTGAAGTTGTTTTAATAATTGACTACTTGATACTATAAATTTCATGTATGCTTATTTTATATAGAATGAAATACAAATATATTCTAAATAAGTTGTATTCAAAAAGTTATTTATCAACAGTTTTAAAGTGCTTAAATTGTTGTAAACGCTACAACTTTAGGTGGTTACAAAATTAAAAACAAAAAAGTTATAATTATGTTAATATGATTAATTTTCAAGGCTATCCTATCATATAAATTTTATATTTGTTTTTACTACTAAAACTAAATTTATATGAAGAAATACATTACGTTTCTATTCTTATCTATTATTTCTTTTTCAACAATTTTTGCACAAGCCCCTAAAAAACCTACTTCAGGTGATATTTTTGATGCCATTCAAAAATTAAATGTTTTAGGAACAGTGTTGTATATAGCTGCGCATCCTGATGATGAAAACACCCGATTGATATCGTATATGGCAAATGAAGCTAAAGTACGAACAGCGTATTTAAGCCTAACGCGTGGTGATGGTGGGCAAAATTTAGTTGGTCCTGAAATTAGAGAATTATTAGGAGTAATTAGAACACAAGAGTTATTAGCAGCTCGTAGAATTGATGGTGGTGAGCAGTTTTTTACGCGTGCAAACGATTTTGGTTATTCAAAACACCCCGATGAAACATTGGATATTTGGAATAAAGAAGAAGTTTTAAAAGATGTTGTTGCGGTTATAAGAAAATTTAAACCAGATGTTATTATCAATCGTTTTGATAACAGAACTCCGGGTTCAACACACGGGCATCATACCTCTTCTGCTGTTTTAAGTGTGGAAGCCTTTGATTTGGCTTCAAACAAAAATTATAAAACACATTTAGAACATGATGATTTTTGGCAACCAACACGTTTGTTTTTTAACACTTCGTGGTGGTTTTACGGAAGTGAAGAAAATTTTAATAAAGCAGATAAAACAAACTTGTTAAGCGTTGATATTGGAACATATTATACAAACAAAGGGTTGTCTAACAGTGAAATAGCATCCTTAAGTAGAAGTCAACATCAGTCGCAAGGATTTGGAAGTACTGGAACTCGTGGTAGTCAAGTTGAATATTTAGAGTTTTTAAAAGGAGATTTTCCAGAAAGTAAAACCATTTTTGATGGCATTGATACTACGTGGAATAGAGTAGAAGGTGGTGACGAGATTGGAGAAATTCTTCAAAAAGTTGAAAAGGAATTCGATTTTAAAAATCCTTCAGCAAGTATAGAAGCATTGGTAAAAGCGTACACATTAATTCAACACTTAGATAATGAACATTGGAAAAGCATAAAATCGGAAGAAATTAAAAACATTATTGCTGCTTGTGCTGGTTTATATATAGAGGCTGTAGCAAATAGTTCTTCAACAACTTCGGGAGCAAAAAACACCATAAAAATTGAAGCGATTAATAGAAGTAATTATCCTATAAGTTTAAAATCGGTTATGATTCAACCGTTAAATTCTGAAAAAAATATTGCTAAAACATTGACAAATAATAGTTCGCATAAATTTGAAATGGATATTGAAATTCCTTCAAACATAAATACAACATATCCTTATTGGTTGAGCGAAAAAGGAAGTTTAGGAATGTATAAAGTAGATGATGCTAATTTGATAAGTTTACCAGAAACGCCAAGAGCTTTGTTTGCAGATTTCAATTTAAATTTTAACGGATATGTAATTAATTTCAGAAAAGAAATAGTTTACAAATATAACGATCCTGTGAAGGGAGAAGTTTATCAACCATTTGAAATTCTTCCTGAAATTTCAGCATCTTTTAATGAAAAAGTAATTATTTTTTCTAATGAAGAAACTCAAAAAATTTCAATAAAAGTAAAAACGATAAAAGAAAATTTTAAAGGGAAATTAACGTTATGCACTCCTGAAAATTGGAAAGTTACTCCTGAGAATTTCGAAATTAGTTTAGCGGAAAAAGGGGAAGAGCAAATTTTTGAATTTGGAGTTACACCACCTAAAGAACAGTCTGAAGGATTAATATCACCAATTATTGAAGTAGGCGAAAAAAGTTATACCAATGAATTGGTTGAAATTGATTATGATTATATTCCTTTTCAATCTATTGTAATGCCTTCGGAAGCTAAAGTTGTACGATTGAATATTGAGAAAAAAGGACAAGTAATTGGCTATATTCAAGGAGCAGGTGATGTTGTTCCTACAAGTTTACGTCAAATTGGTTATACCGTTGTTGAATTAGATGAAGAAGCTATTACTCCTGAAAAATTAGCAAATTTTGATGCTGTAATTTTAGGAATTAGAGCTTATAACACCAATGATAGAGCAAAGTTTTATCAAAAACATTTACATAATTACGTGCATAATGGCGGAACTATGATTGTGCAATACAATACCAATCGTCGTTTAAAAGTTAACGAAGTTGGTCCGTATACAATAGAACTTTCTAGAGATAGAGTTACAGACGAGAATTCAGAAGTTCGTATGATAAACCCAACACACGAGTTATTAAACTACCCTAATAAAATAACTAAAACTGATTTTGAAGGCTGGGTTCAAGAGCGTGGTTTGTATTTTCCTGATAAATGGGACGCTAATTACGAGGCAATTATTAGTATGAATGATAAAAATGAAACACCTAAAAACGGAAGTTTGTTAGTTGCAAAGTACGGAAAAGGAACTTTTATGTATACAGGTTTAAGTTTGTTTAGAGAATTGCCAGCCGGTGTTCCAGGCGCTTATAAATTATTTGCGAATATGCTTTCTGTTGGAAAAAACAAGGTAGAAAAACCGTTAAAAAACTAATATGGAAAAACCGAAGTATGTTTGGAAAAAAGAATATTCGGCAGTGTTAATCGCCAATTCAGTTTACATAGTATTGTTTTATATTTTAATGACCATATTCTCTTAAATTATGCAACAATTAGACTGGATTATACTTATTGGAACCTTATTGTTTATTGTATCCTATGGTGCTTATAAAACCAAAGGAAGTAAAAACGTAACCGACTATATTAAAGGTGGAAGTGAAGCAAAATGGTGGACTATTGGTTTGTCTGTTATGGCAACGCAGGCAAGTGCTATTACATTTTTATCAACACCCGGACAAGCATTTCACAGTGGTATGGGATTTGTGCAATTTTACTTCGGATTGCCAATTGCTATGGTGATTATTTGTTTGGTTTTTATTCCTATTTATCATAAACTTAAAGTTTTTACAGCTTATGAATATTTAGAAACGCGTTTCGATTTAAAAACAAGAAGTTTAGCGGCCATTTTATTTTTAATTCAGCGTGGTTTGGCTGCAGGAATTACCATTTTTGCGCCTGCTATTATTTTATCAGCAGTATTGGGTTGGGATTTAACAACACTAAATATAATTATTGGTGTACTTGTTATAATTTATACGGTAACAGGTGGTACAAAAGCTGTTAGTGTTACTCAAAAACAGCAAATGGGTGTTATTTTTGCCGGAATGTTTATCGCATTTTATTTAATTGTAAGTTATTTACCTGCAGATATTAATTTTACCAAGGCTTTAAAAATTGCTGGTGCTAGTGGTAAAATGGATGTGTTAGATTTTTCTTTTAACTTAGATAATCGTTATACATTTTGGAGTGGAATTATCGGTGGAAGTTTTTTAGCGCTGTCTTATTTTGGAACAGATCAAAGTCAGGTGCAACGTTATTTATCGGGTAAATCAGTAAAAGAAATGCAATGGGGATTAATTTTTAACGGTTTGTTAAAAGTGCCAATGCAGTTTTTTATTTTATTGGTTGGTGTCATGGTTTTTGTTTTTTATCAATTCAACGCTTCGCCATTAAACTTTAATCCTGCAGCAACTAAAATTGTTCATGATTCTGAATTTTCTGAAGAGTATAAAGCGTTAGAAATTAAACATCAAGATTTAGAACAGCAAAAATCTATTGCGAGTTTAAACTATGGAAAGGATTTAAAAAATGCTTCTTATGTTGAAGAAATTAAGCGATTAAACGCCTTGGAGTTTGAAAATAGAGCACAAGCAAAAGCAGTTATTTCAAAAGCAGATGCTGATGCAGAAACCAACGACAAAGATTATGTGTTTATTCATTTTATTCTGAATAATTTACCACGAGGATTGATTGGTTTGTTGTTGGCGGTAATTTTATCAGCAGCAATGTCTAGTACCGCTTCTGAATTAAATGCACTGGCGAGGACCACAGCTATTGATTTGT
>CBDUAL010000002.1:0-29266 GCA_965365125.1 uncultured Lutibacter sp. | reverse complement strand
ACCATCTGTTAACAAAATAACTGGCGTCATATGTTCCAAAGCAAGTTTACACGCCTGATACGCAAAATCAAAACAATCAGCTGGTGTACTTGCAGCAATCACAATTACAGGACTTTCTCCATTACGGCCATACATTGCTTGTAGTAAATCAGATTGTTCAGTTTTTGTTGGCAATCCTGTTGAAGGACCACCACGCTGAACGTTTACCACAACTAAAGGCAATTCTATCATCATAGCCAAACCTAAAGCTTCCCCTTTTAAAGCCAATCCTGGACCCGATGTAGTTGTAATAGCTAAATCACCTGCAAATGAAGCTCCAATTGCTGAAGCGATCCCAGCAATTTCATCTTCAGCCTGAAAAGCTTTCACTCCAAAATGCTTGTGTTTTACCAATTCATGCAAAATATCGGTAGCAGGAGTAATAGGGTAAGAACCTAAAAACAATTCTAAACCAGATTTTTCGGCAGCTGCTAAAAATCCCCAAGCTGTAGCCGTATTCCCCATAATAATTCTATAGGTTCCTGGTGCCATTTTAGCAGGAGAAATAGTGTATGAATTCGGAATTAACTCTAACGTGTTAGCATAATTATAACCAGCCTTTAAAACACGCGTATTTGCCTCAACAACATGAGGTTTTGTTTTAAATTTGTTATTGAAAAAATCTTCAGTATGTTCTGTTGAACGGTTGTACATCCAATACACCATACCTAAAGCAAACATATTTTTACTTCGAGTAATTGATTTATTATCTAAACCTTCAACCTCTTTTAAAGCTTCTTTAGTTAATGAAGTCATTGAAACTTCAATAATTCGATAGTTTTCTAAAGAATCATCTTCTAATGGGTTTGACTCGTATTGCGCTTTTTCTAAATTCTTTTTTGTAAAAGCGTCCGTATCTACAATAATTGTATGACCTGGTTTTACAGCGTGTAAATTTGTTTTTAAACCAGCTGGGTTCATGGCTACTAATAAGTCAACCTCATCTCCTGGAGTGCTAATTTCTACACTTCCAATATGTACTTGAAAACCCGAAACACCATACAAACTTCCTTGCGGCGCCCTTATTTCAGAGGGATAATTTGGAAATGTTGCTATATCATTTCCAAACATAGCTGATGTGTCAGAAAACTGCGTTCCAGTTAACTGCATTCCGTCACCTGAATCACCCACAAATCGAATGATGACTGCTTCCAGTGCTTCAGGTTGCTCTTTAATTTTAGCTGTATTCATAATATATGCTACTTAAAAAAATTTATTTAAATTTATAGAAATTTTTTCAGACTTTGTGTCCTTATCAAATTTATAGTTACTTTTTAAACCTATAAATGACTTTTGTCACTCTCAGTTGTTTAAAAATTCATAAATTTGTGTTTAAATCATTTAATTTTAAATTTAATTTAATATGGCTATTAAAATAACAGATGAATGCATTAATTGTGATGCTTGTATCTCTGAGTGTCCAAACAATGCAATATACGAACCAGATAGTGAGTGGGCGTATGCTGATGAAACTGCTTTAAGCGGAACGATTACTTTACCTAGTGGTGGTGAAGCTGATGCAGATGAAATGAATGAAGCTCTATCTGATGAGTTTTACTTTATTGTAACTGACAAATGTACAGAATGTAAAGGTTTCCATGACGAGCCTCAATGTGCTTCTGTATGTCCAGTTGATTGTTGTGTTCCTGATGAAGACAACGAAGAAACTGATGAGCAGTTATTAGCTAAAAAAGCGTGGATGCACGGAGAGTAATCTTTTGTGAATCACAAAAAAGCCCTTAAAGTTTAAACTTTAAGGGCTTTTTTTGGTTTTAAATAAAACGTATCTCTTTAATAGCTTTATTAATCATTTAATTTTAATACCGCCATAAATGCTTCTTGTGGAATTTCAACATTCCCTACTTGACGCATACGCTTTTTACCTTTCTTTTGCTTTTCTAACAACTTACGTTTACGTGAAATATCACCACCATAACATTTTGCTGTTACATCTTTTCGAAGCGCTTTAATGGTTTCTCTAGATATAATTTTAGCTCCAATTGCAGCTTGAATAGGAATGTCAAATTGCTGACGTGGTATTAACTGACGTAATTTTTCGCACATTTTTTTACCAATGTTGTAGGCATTATCTGCGTGAATTAATGCTGAAAGTGCATCAACTGATTGTCCGTTTAATAAAATATCAACTTTTACTAATTTAGAAGCTTTTAAACCAACAGGGTGATAATCAAAAGAAGCATATCCTTTTGATACTGTTTTTAATCGATCGTAAAAATCAAATACAATTTCAGCCAAAGGCATTTCAAAAGTTAATTCAACCCTTTCTGGTGTTAAATACGTTTGGTTTGTTATTTGACCTCTTTTTTCAATACATAAACTCATTACAGGACCAACAAAGTCAGATTTTGTAATAATTGTGGCTTTTATAAATGGCTCTTCAACTCTATTTAATTTGGATGGCTCTGGTAAATCTGAGGGATTGTTTACTAATAAAATATCATTCGGATGTTTATTTGTATACGCGTGGTAAGATACGTTAGGTACTGTGGTAATAACAGTCATATCAAATTCGCGTTCTAAACGCTCTTGAATAATTTCCAAATGCAACATTCCTAAGAAACCACATCTAAAACCAAAACCTAAGGCTGCCGAACTTTCTGGCACAAACACCAAAGAAGCATCATTTAATTGTAATTTTTCCATGGAATTACGAAGTTCTTCATAATCTTCTGTATCAACTGGATAAATACCAGCAAATACCATTGGCTTCACATCTTCAAAACCTCCAATAATATTTTGAGTAGGGTTTAAAGCATCCGTAATGGTATCTCCTACTTTAATTTCACTTGCTGTTTTTACACCTGTAATTAAATAGCCTACATCACCTGCTTTTATACTTTGTTTAGCAACCTGTGTTAACTTTAAGGTACCAACTTCATCTGCATTGTATTCATTATCTGTTGCTACAAACTTAATACGTTGCCCTTTTTTAATTTCCCCATTCATAACTCTAAAGTAGGTTTCAACACCTCTATAAGAATTATAAACAGAATCAAAAATAAGCGCTTGCAATGGAGCATTCACATCTCCTTTTGGTGCAGGTACTTTTTCAATAATTGCTTTTAGAATATTTTCAACACCAAATCCAGTTTTTCCACTTGCATGAATAACTTCATCAGCATCGCAACCTAAAAGATCTACAATATCATCGGTTACTTCTTCTGGATTTGCACCTGGTAAATCTACTTTATTTAGTACTGGAATAATTTCCAAGTCGTTTTCTAAAGCTAAATATAAGTTAGAAATAGTTTGCGCTTGTATGCTTTGAGCCGCATCAACAATTAACAAAGCACCTTCACAAGCTGCAATTGAACGCGAAACTTCATACGAAAAATCTACGTGCCCAGGTGTGTCAATTAAGTTTAAAACGTACTTTTCGCCTTCATAAGTATAATCCATTTGAATGGCGTGACTTTTTATGGTAATGCCACGTTCACGTTCCAAATCCATACTATCTAACAGTTGCGCTTGCTCTTCACGGGCAGTTGTAGTTCCTGTAAAACTTAATAATCTATCGGCCAAGGTACTTTTACCGTGATCAATGTGTGCTATGATACAAAAATTTCTGATGTTTTTCATACTTCGTATTCCTATCTTCTTATTTTGCGCAAAGATAACTAATTATTTGTTCCAAAATTGAAAATAAAATCTAGTCGTGATTTGGAAAAACAATCCCTGCATCTTTGCGAACATTATCTAAAATATTCATTAACTCTAAACTTCGTGAAAGTGGTAAAACTGGACTTTCTTTTAAGTTTTTATCCAAGCATTCCATTACGTGAATGGCTTCAAATTGATAGCCCAGGTTTGGGCCGTTTTCAAAAGGAATTTCAACGGTTTTTTCGTCCTTAATTAATAAAATCGGATCTTTGGAAAAACGTTCGTATTTTATAATTCCATGCTCAAAACACAATTCTGATTCGTTTTTATACTCTGAATCAAAACTAGAGGTTAACACAGCCGTAGCTCCATTTTTATACCCAAACAACATAGAAATACTTTCTTCGGAACCTGTTGGGCTAAAATGCGGAATGGTTTTAATTTCATTAGGAGTTCCCAAAAACATCAACGCTGTAAATATTGAATAAATACCAATATCTAATAATGAACCTCCACCTAAATCTATATTATACAACCTGTTTTGCGGATTGTATGTTCCATTGAACATAAAGTCGGACTTCACAAATTTTAATTTCCCTAAATTTTCTGAAGCTATAATTTCTTTTACCTTTAAATATTTTGGCCTGAAAATTACCCAAAATGCTTCCATTAAAAAGGTGTTATTTTCTTTTGAAGCAGCTATCATTTGCTCAACTTCATTAGAATTTATAGCAAATGCCTTTTCGCACAATACTGCTTTTTTATGTTTTAAACAAAGAAGTGTATGTTCAAAATGTAAGCTATGCGGTGTTGCTATATAAACAACATCAACATTAGGGTCTTCAACCATTGCTTGATAAGAACCAAAAGATTTCTCAAACTCAAATTTATTAGCGAAATTCTGTGCATTTTCTAGATTTCTAGATGCTGCACCGTATAAATTTGCGTTAGGTAACCCCTTTAATTCTGTGGCGAATTTTTCAGCAATATTGCCGCAGCCTAAAATTGCCCAATTGTATGTTTTCATAAGTGTAATTTTCAACTTCAAATTTATACTATTGAATTTAAATAAAAGTACTACACTTATGAAAATATATAGTTCTTAATGAAATTCAACCAACCCTGTACTTACATCGTAAGATGCACCTACAATTTCAATTTCACCATTTTCTTCCATTTCAGCTAAAATCGGACTTTCTTTTCTTATCCTATCAATAGAAACGTTTACATTTTCAAAACTTACTTCTTCAATTTGCTCAGCTGTTAATTCGTCATCATTTTTACGAATAGCATCAACCGCAGGCTTTATTTTATCAAGTAATGTAGTTACATTTCCTAATTTAACATTTTTACAAGCTGCTGTAACGGCTCCACATTTAGTATGCCCCATAACAACCAATATTTTAGACCCGGCTACTTTACAGGCGTATTCCATAGAACCTAAAACATCTTTATTAACTACATTCCCTGCAACTCTAACACTAAATATGTCCCCAATACCTTGGTCAAACACTAATTCTGCAGGTACTCTAGAATCTATACAACTTAATATTACAGCAAAAGGAAATTGTCCTTTGCTTGTTTCAAACACTTGATCTTTTAAATTTCTTTGCGCCTTTAAATTTTCAGCAAACCTTTTATTTCCTTTAACTAAAATATTGTGCGCATCTTTAGGCGTTAAATTTTCTTGAATTTCTTTTGTTTGTGTTCTCATCTTTTTTAGATTTTTTTAATTAAATAAATGTAATTATGCTATTAGAACTTCTATTCTAACTTTAAACTTCCACTCTTAACATCTTCTTTAACCCATACTAAACAATCTTTGAAATTATCAAAAATTTGATCTTCTGGTATTAAATCTGGAATGATATCAATACTTTCCATCATATATCTTGGTTGACTTACAACTTTAACTAACAACACCTTTTTTCCTTCTTTAACCAAATCTACCAAAACATCTTCCAACGCATATAAACCAGACTGATCTATATATTGCATTCTTCCCATTCTTATGATGATAGTAGATGTTGAATCTGGTATTTGATTTACTAACTGTTGAAAATAACTCGTAGAACCAAAGAACAGTGGTCCCCTAATGTGTTTAATAAACACTTTGTCTTTTAAATTTTCTGGAAAATCAATTTCGTCTGGCCAAGCTTTTGATCTATCAAACGATTCTATACTTGAATGTTCCGCTGTTACATCACCAATCTTTTTCATAAACATTAATGAAGCAATTACCAATCCAATACCCACAGCATATACCAAATTCCATACGGATGATAAAACCAACACTACGAGCATAATAACAACTTCTGCACGAGGCATATTAGGAATCGCTTTTAGGCCTTTATAATCCATCACACCAATACCAACTGTTATTAAAATTCCTGCAAGAACTGCAGCTGGAATTTGAGATGCAATTGGTCCCAATGCTAATAAAACTATAAATAATAAAACACCAGCCATCATACCCGATAACCTTGTTTTTCCACCTGCATTGATATTTACCACCGTTCTAATGGTAGCTCCAGCTCCTGGAATACCTCCAAATATTGCTCCAATACTATTTCCTATTCCCTGACCAATAAGTTCTTTGTTAGGTTTGTGCTTTGTTTTGGTCATATTATCAGCCACTACTGAAGTTAGTAAAGAGTCTATTGCCCCTAAAAGCGCCAACGTTAATGCCGTGAAAACATAAGGAGTAATACTGCCTAGTTTAAATTCTGTAAAAATTTCTAGATTAGGAATTGGTAAACCGCTTGGTATTTCTTCAATAGGACGATAGTTTAAATTAAACCCAATGGCAATACCAGACATTACAACAAGCGCTACTAAAGTACTTGGTACTTTGGTGGTAATTCTTTTAAAACCATAAATAATTAAAATTGTACCTAATGCCAACATAAGCTCCAACCAATTGATGTTTTGTATGGCTCTTGGAAATACTTTTATAGCCCCCATTACACCTGAAGCATCTTTCCCTGCCAAAGTTTGAGACTCTTTATTTATTTGAGCTTCTGTGATGATCTCAGCTCTGTTAATGGTTTCTTTAAAATTTTCTAAAACCAAAAACCCTTCAGAAGCTTCTTCTTTTAAAATATTGTCTAATATAATTTCTTCGGCATAGGGTTTAAACTGACTTACAAATTCGGCATCCTCTTTTGGGTAATATCCTATTGAAGGTAATATTTGAGTAATTAAAATGATAACACCAATGGCCGTCATAAAACCTGAAACCACGGGATAAGGGATGTACTTAATATATTTTCCGAGACCTATAAAACCTAGTCCAATTTGAATTAACCCTGCTAACAAAAACACCGTTAAAATTGCAGGTAATGCTTTTGAAACATCTCCATCAAAACCAGCAATCATACCTGCAATAACCACCATACTAACGGCTGTCATAGGTGCTGTTGGCCCAGAAATTTGTGTATTTGTACCTCCAAAAAGAGCTGCAAAGAAACTCACAAAAATAGCACCGTAAAGTCCCGCACTTGGACCTAACCCAGAACTTACACCAAATGCTAACGCTAATGGCAACGCCACAATTCCGGCGGTAATGCCACCAAATAAATCACCTTTAAAGTGCTTAAAATCAAATAGGTTTTTCATACTTTTTTATTTAATAAAATTTAGAACCATTTCTTTATAAAAATTTTCAATGGTATCGTTTTCTTTGTTAATATCGGTTAGTGAAGGTAAATGTTCTGCAAAATATTTTTGATGATGCGACCCCTCTATAATTGTTGAAATAAGCATATGAGGATATTGAAAGTCGGGTTTTATTTCTAATAAAATAGCACTAACCCTTTGTACAACAGTTTTGTATGCTTTAAAATATCCCTTCTTATTTTCCTCATCAACATTTTTGGTGTGATAGGATTTTATAGATTCGGATATAATAATATTGCTTAACCGTTTTTCATTTACATACGGAATTAATGTGTTTTCTATTGCTGGTTTTGTTAATACTGAAACCGCTTTTAACAATCGTTTTTTTGGAGATTCAATATTTGTAGTAGCAAACACAATTTCATAAGCAATCCAAGACCAATACCAACTGCTTAAGTATACTAAAAGCATGTGCTTATTTTTAAAGTACCTATAAATTGAACTTTCTGGTGAGTTTATAGCTTCGCCTAATTTTTTAAACGTAAAAGCTTCAAATCCTATTTCATCAATAAGCTCTATACTTTTAGATAAAATATTTTGCCCTAACTCAGAAGAGTCTGGCTTTTTAAAATATAACTCTTGATTAACCTCAATATGTATGTTTAAATTTTCAATCATAATTAAAAGCTTACTTACAAATATAATAGTATTACTATCGTTTTTGCAACTAATATTTACTACCACAACTAATATAAATTACAAAATGCTGATAAAGAGGCTGTTAAAAATGTTAAATATTGCTTAAATAATTAAAAAATGATGAATTGGTAATGTTAAACAAGTAATTAATGAAGAAAAATTACTAAAAATATGTTGTAAAATAGATAGAAGGTATTGAAATATTAAGAATGAATAGGAATAGTTTTTACTGGAAACAACAAATAAACGTCTACTACTATTTGACGTTGTGATATATAACATCTTAGCACATAAATTTAAGACTCTTTTTCTTTCCTAATGTATTTAAATCATCCATAAAACCTCTTCTATTATTGATTTTTTTTCAGCACAAATAAGCGTTCTAAATAAAAATTATACATGCCTGAGATAGGCAAGTTGAGAACCGCTAGTATTTTTAATAAAATTAGTCGAGTTGACCAAATTTAATTAAAATGCAAACGGGCTCTGTTTATAATAGAAACTTTTACAAAAACATGTTTTGTATTAAAAACACCAATAAGGCTAATAATACTTGAATCATAGCATTCATTTTTTTATTCATAAACACCTCCTTTACAGAGGTATTATAGCATCGTTTAGTATTTCAAAAATACAATTTATTTTTAAAGTACCTGAGAGCAAACCTCACAAGTTTTAAAAAACCTTTAAGGTTAACAAATTACAACTTTGCGTTAGGGATTGCAGCGGTATCCTTTTTTTGGTATGAAACAACGTGGAATACCAAAAAAAGATTTAGCGGAAAGCCCGACCTGCAAGGGAACGCCCAAAAAACAATAGAATGAAAAATAATTAGTAATTTTGCAGCCAAAAATTTTAGGTTTGGTAAAAATAGGAGATATTGAATTGAATGACTTCCCGCTATTGTTAGCACCTATGGAAGATGTTAGCGACCCACCGTTTAGAGCATTGTGCAAAGAACAAGGCGCCGATGTGGTGTATACTGAATTTATTTCGAGCGAAGGCTTGATTAGAGATGCTGCAAAAAGTAGAAAAAAATTGGACATTTACGAAAAAGAACGTCCGGTTGGTATTCAAATTTTTGGAGCGAATTTAGAGTCTATGCTGCGAACGGTTGAAATTGTTGAGCAATCGAAGCCTGATATTATTGATATTAATTTTGGTTGTCCGGTAAAAAAAGTGGTTAGCAAAGGTGCTGGGGCAGGAATTTTAAAGGACATTGATTTAATGGTTGAACTCACCGATGCGATGGTAAAACACACCAAATTACCTGTTACAGTAAAAACGCGTTTGGGCTGGGATGAATCGTCTATTAAAATTGTTGAAGTTGCTGAACGCTTGCAAGATGTTGGCTGCTCGGCAATCTCTATTCACGGACGTACACGTGCGCAAATGTATAAAGGTGACGCCAATTGGGCGCCTATTGCTGAAGTAAAAAACAACTCGAGAATGCACATTCCTGTTTTTGGAAATGGTGATGTAAACACTCCTGAACGCGCGGTTGAAATGCGTGATAAATTTGGTTTAGATGGTGCTATGATTGGAAGAGCAAGTATTGGAAATCCTTGGTTTTTTAAACAAGTAAAACATTTTATAGCAACTGGTGAGCATTTACCTGAAATTACCATTGCTGAGCGAGTTGAAATGGCGCGTAGACATTTACAACTAGAAATTGATTGGAAAGAGAGTGAAATTGTGGGTGTTATGGAAACTAGAAGACATTATACGAATTATTTTAAAGGAATTCCGCATTTTAAAGAATACCGTTTAAAAATGGTAACCTCAGATGCTGCTGAAGATGTATTCAATGTTTTTGATGAAGTTCTGCAAAAATTTGCATAATTTTAACTGGTGAAAAAATTCCTGTTTTTTGTTTTTTTGTTAGTTACACTTTTTGCCTGTGCAAATAAAGCAACTTCACAAGCTGAACTAAAATTGGTAAACACTATAAAGCTTAAAATTGCTGAACCTTCAGGAATTACAGCTTATAAAAAACATTTATACATTGTTAGCGACCAAAATGGAGGCATATACAAAACTACCTTAACAGGAGAAGTTGTAAAAAAAATTAAAACAAACTACAAAGATTTAGAAGGCATTACTATTGATGCTACTCATAAAAAAATAGTTATTGTTAACGAAGCTAAACGCTCCCTTATTTACTTAAATTTTAAGGGAGAATTTTTAAATAAGCATAAAATTAAAGGGAAACAAGAAGCGCAAAATAGTGGTTTAGAGGGCATTTGTTTTGATAGCTCAAAAAACAGGCTATATGCTGTTAACGAAAAAGCACCTAAACAATTATTAGCATTGAATTTAAAGGGTGTAATTAAAAACACGTATCCTTTAAATTTCTCTAAAGATGTTTCGGGTATTTGTTATGATAAAAACAGTGATTGCTTTTGGATAATAAGCGATGAATCAAGTGCTGTTTTCCAAATTTCAAAAAAAGGAAAGCTATTAAAAAAGTATAAAATTAAGGTTGATAAAGGCGAAGGCATTGTAATTTACAAAAACCATCTATATGTGGTTAGCGACTCCCAAAACACCTTATATGTGTTTGAAATGGTTAACTAATAATTTCATATTATATTTTATAAAAAAAGCAGTTTGAAAATTTCAAACTGCTTTTTACTATTTAGAATTTATATTTATTTTAAATCGAATCTATCTGCATTCATTACTTTTACCCAAGCATTCACAAAATCGTTCACAAATTGCTCTTTATTATCGTCTTGCGCATAAAATTCAGCATACGAACGTAAAATTGAATTAGAGCCAAACACCAAATCAATTCGTGTGGCTGTAAATTTTACGGTTCCTGTTTTTTTACAACGAATGTTATACAATCCACCCTCTAAAGGTTCCCAAGCGTAGCTCATATCTGTTAAGTTTACAAAAAAGTCGTTAGATAAAGTTCCAACAGCATTTGTAAACACACCGTGTTTTGTTGCGCCATAATTGGTACCCATCACGCGCATTCCACCTAATAAAACGGTCATTTCAGGCGCAGTTAAGCCCATTAATTGTGTGCGATCTAATAGCAATTCTTCAGGACTTACTATATAATCTTTTTTCAACCAGTTTCTATAACCATCTGCTAATGGTTCTAAAGGCTCAAACGACTCAGCATCTGTCATTTCATCAGTTGCATCACCACGACCAGGCGCAAAAGGAACTAAAATATCCATTCCTGCATTTTTAGCAGCTTGTTCAACACCTACATTTCCAGCCAATACAATAGTATCTGCAATGCTTATTCCAAATTCGGCTGCAATTGGTTCTAAAACAGCCAATACTTTTGCTAATTTTTCTGGTTCGTTTCCTTCCCAATCTTTTTGAGGCGCTAATCTAATTCTTGCACCATTTGCTCCTCCTCGTTTATCTGATCCTCTAAATGTTCTAGCGCTATCCCATGCAGTGCCAATCATTTCAGAAATGCTCAATCTAGCATTCGCAATTTTTTCTTTAACTGCAACAACATTGTATGCTGTTTTTCCTTTAGGAATAGGATCTTGCCAAATTAAATTTTCTTGTGGAACATCTGGTCCAAAATAGCAAGATTTTGGTCCCATATCACGATGTGTTAATTTAAACCAAGCACGTGCAAAAGCATCAGAAAAAGCGTCAAAATCGTTCATAAATCTTGATGAAATTTCTTTGTAGATTGGATCAACTTTCATTGCCATATCTGCATCGGTCATTATAGGATTGTAACGAATTGAAAAGTCTTCAACATCAACAGGTTTGTCTTCTTCTTTGATTGCTTTAGGCTCCCATTGCCAAGCTCCTGCCGGACTTTTTTGTAATTCCCAATCGTGTTTGAACAACATTTCAAAAAAACCATTATCCCATTTGGTTGGATTGCTAGTCCAAGCGCCTTCTAAACCACTTGATACTGTATAACGCCCCTTCCCTGTTTTGTTTGGATTGGACCACCCCAAGCCTTGTTCTTCAATAGCTGCAGCTTCAGGAACAGGACCTAAAATACTTGCATCTCCATTTCCGTGTGCTTTTCCAACGGTATGCCCACCAGCTGTTAAAGCAACCGTTTCTTCATCGTTCATAGCCATTCTTTTGAATGTTTCACGCACTTGTTCTGCTGTTTTTAACGGATCAGGTTTACCGTTTACTCCTTCAGGATTTACATAAATCAATCCCATTTGAACCGCTGCCAAAGGGTTTTCCATGGTTGCAGGATCTTCTAAATCTTCATAACGACTATCACTAGGTGCTAACCATTCTTTTTCTGCTCCCCAATAAATATCTTGTTCAGGATGCCAAATATCTTCTCGTCCAAAAGCAAAACCAAACGTTTTTAAGCCCATATTTTCATAAGCAATGGTTCCTGCCAAAATAATTAAATCGGCCCAACTTATTTTATTTCCATATTTTTTCTTAATTGGCCACAACAAACGTCGTGCTTTATCTAAATTCACATTGTCTGGCCACGAATTTAACGGTGCAAAACGTTGGTTTCCTGTTCCACCTCCACCACGTCCATCAGCTGTTCTGTAAGTACCTGCTGAGTGCCAAGCCATACGAACCATTAATCCACCATAATGTCCCCAATCTGCTGGCCACCATTCCTGGCTGTCTGTCAATAAATGATGTACATCCTTTTTTAAAGCTGCAACATCTAATTTTTTTAACTCTTCATGATAGTTAAAATTGGGTTTAAAAGGGTTTGTTTTTGTATCGTGTTGGTGTAAAATATCTAAATTTAATGCTTTAGGCCACCAATCCATTACAGATTTATCGGTTGAAGTATTTGCACCGTGCATTACAGGGCATTTTCCCATTACATTTGTTTCCTCTTTGTTTGTAGATTGATTGTGGTCAACTGGGCATTTACCCTCTTTTGAACTGCTCATGATTTTTAATTTTTAGGTTATAACAAATTAAGTATAAAAAATAACTATCAATATAAATTAATGATAGATATTTTTTATATCTAAATAATTAAAGTGTTGGAGTGAAGTGTAAACTAATACCTTTCAAAATAATAGTCACGTAAATTTAATAGAATAATTTCATTTTTAAAATAAAAGGTTCAATTTTTATTCAACCAATTTTTTAGAAATCCTACTACTGGCAATTTTTGAAGCTAAAAAGCCTAAAATAAGAATGGTAACCGCTACTGAAAACACGTTGTAAAATGTAAATTCAACAGGATATGCTAAATTTTGTGTAATCATAAATAGTTGGTATTTTTTTTGAAGCATTACTAGTATTATTCCTGCGGAAAGACCAATAATTAAACCGAGTACAGATAACAAAAAGCCTTGCAGTATAAATACGCGTTTGATATCTTTTATGGTTGCCCCTAAACTATACAATGTTTTTAAATTGTCGCGCTTGTCTAAAATCATCATAATTATAGCACCAATTACATTGAACAATGCTATGATTAAAATTAAGGTGAAAATTAAGTATGAAGCTAAATTTTCGGTATTCAGCATTTTATAAAAAACAGCATTTAATTGCTCTCTGGTATCTATTTCATAAGTTGGGCCTAATTTGCTTTCTAAATCGTTAATAATTGTAGCTCTATCATTGCCATTTTCAACTTTAATTTCTATTGCTGAAAGTTGTTCGGGTTTGTAACTTAGTAACTCTTGCGCTAGTTCTAATGATATAAAAACAAATTTTCGATCAATTTCATCAGTCAAACCAAAAATACCTATTGGCTGTGTATTTATTTGATTGAAGGCTTTATTAGGGTTGGTAATATAACCCTTTCCTGGTTTTGGAACATAAATTTTTAAGGGTTCTAAGAAATCAAAAACACCTAAAGACAAAGTGTTAGAAATACGGTTACCTACCACCACACCTGAAGGAATTTTTTCATCGAGCCAAGTACCAATAAAAACGGTGGTGTCAATACTATTTACCTGCGTATAATTGGCATCAACACCCTTAATATAAGCAATATGTGTTTTATTATTAAAGTCAAAAAAGGCTCTTTCTTCTATTACTTTTGAATAAAAGGCAATGCCTTTTTGATTGTTAAGAGCTTCTTTTATTTCATTAGTAAGTAAAAAAGATTTCCCTTTTTCCGAAGTAATTTTTATATCAGGATCCGATACGTTTAAAAAACCAACACTAAATTCTCTTAAGCCTGAAAACCCTGAAAGGACTATAAACAGTGCTAGCGTACCCACAATTACACCAACAGTTGCAATTAATGTTATAATATTAATGGTATTATTACTGCTTTTTGAAAATAAATATCGTTTTGCTATGTAAAGCGGAAAGTTCAAATTATCGCTTTTGGCGTTTATCTAAAACATCTGGGTTTTTAATTGGGTTCTCAAGTTTTCCCTTAAGCGCATTGTCAATATCTTCAATATAATCTAAACTATCATCAATATAAAATGAAAGTTCTGGCATACGACGTAATTGATTACGGGTACGTTTAGCCATTTCGTAACGTATGGTTGCCGTATTTTCTTGAACTCCTTTTAAAATAATTTCTCTTTTTAACTGAGGGAAAACACTCAAAAAAACTTTAGCTTGCCCCAGATCTGAAGTAACATTTACTTTGGTAACAGATATAATCACTCCTTTCATCCCATCTTGCGCAGCGTGTTGTAAAACATCAGCTAAATCTTTTTGCAAAACACCTGCTATTTTTTTTTGTCTATTTGTTTCCATAGTGCAAAGATACGTAGTTAAATGCAAACTACATTTAGTTTATTTTTAAACAATTAAAATTTGTAAACGATCTTTTTAAGATACACACACTTTTTTTTGTAATCAATAACCGCATTTCCTTTTTCTAAAATATCTGCGCCAATAATTCCGTGAACAGCTTTGGCATCATGCTCTGTTAACGCAGTATTTACGTGTGTTAAATCTAACAAAACCAAGGTGCAGCTATTGTATTGCCAATCTTTTAATTTCAAGGTGTTTTTTGAAGAAATTTTAGTTTCCATACCAATAGCTCCTGCGCCAGCAGCTTTGGTTTCAGAATCTTCAACTTCAAGGTTAAACTTGTTTGCTAAAGCAATATCTACACAAGAATTAGAAGCTCCTGTATCTAAAATAAATCGGCCTTTTATGCCATTTATAACAGCTTTAATTTCAAAATGATTGGTGTTTATTTTTTTTAATTTGATTTTTACAAACCCTTTTCTTATCAGTAAACTTTTCAAATTCATACACTACTATTTTGGGGTCAAATCTACAGATTTTAAACTCAACAAACACAAAAAGGCTGAAAGTCTTCCACCCTAACTTTCAGCCTTAAAATTATTGTACTTTAAATACTATTGGCAATGCATACTTTACAGCAACAGGATTTCCGCGTTGTTTTCCAGGTTCCATAGTTGGTAATAATTTTACAACTCTAACAGCTTCTTGTTGTAATTTAATATGAGGAGCTCTTGCCTGCACATCAACAATATTTCCCATATTATCTATTTTAAACATTACTGAAATTCTTTTTACGCCAGGTGCTAATCCTAATTCGGTTGCCAAACCACTATCAAAATTCTGACCTATAAATTTTGTTATTTTTGAAGTAAAACATTCCTTCATTTCAGATTTGCTTCCTGTACAACCAGGAAAAGCAGGCGCATCTTCAATTAAAATAAAAGGAACTTCTTCAATAATATCCTCAACAACTTCAACCTCATCAATATCACTAACTTCTACAGGCGCTTCAGGATCAGTTCCAACAAAAATAGTTTCAATAATATCCGTTTCATCGTCAACCTGTTTTACAACTTCAACAATTACAGGTTTTTGAACAGGTGGTGCTTTTGGAGGCTCAACAACGTATTCAATAATTGATTCTGTATCATCTTCCATTTGATAATTTGAATCGTTCAACACTATCAAATCATTTGCATACGTTTTACTTTGAATTAGTACATAAACAACAACTAATGTTAATACTAGACCTAATTGTGCAAATAACTTGGTGTAATTTTCTAAATTTGCTTTTGGATGTTTTTTTGTTTTCATGTGAAAAGATTTTTGTGTTATCGTTTTATAAACCGCAATTATTAATTAGTGAAGTGGAATTTGTTTAATTAATGTGTTGCAACTATATACCGGATAACTGTTAAAATTTTGTTAACTACAAGAAACATGCCAAAAATGAAGCCACCTAAATTTAGGTGGCTTCTGTATTTTATAATTGTTATTACCTATTTTTGCGAAATGATTATTACAGATACCCACACACACTTATATAGCGAGCAATTTAACGAAGATAGAAATGACGTAATTCAGCGTGCATTAGACGCTGGTGTTTCTCGATTTTTTATTCCTGCAATTGATTCAACTTATTTAGATAGCATGCTGCAATTAGAAAAAGATTTTCCTGAAAACACCTTTTTAATGATGGGTTTACACCCAACGCATGTAAAAGAAAATGTTGAAGAAGAATTGGCTTTTGTGAAGAGTTGGTTAGACAAACGCACCTTTTATGGGGTTGGTGAAATTGGAATTGATTTGTATTGGGATAAAACTTTTTTAAAGCAACAACAATACGCCTTTAAGCAACAAATAAAATGGGCTAAAGAAAAAAAACTACCCATCGCTATTCATTGTAGAGATGCTTTTGATGAAATTTTTGAAATTTTAGAAGAAGAAAAAGGAGCTGATTTATTCGGAATTTTTCATTGTTTTACTGGGAATTTAAAACAGGCGAAACAAGCTATTTCTTATAATATGAAATTGGGAATTGGTGGTGTAGTAACTTTTAAAAACGGAAAAATTGATCAGTTTTTAAATGAAATTCCGTTAGAACATATTGTGGTTGAAACCGATGCTCCGTATTTAGCGCCAACTCCGTTTAGAGGAAAAAGAAACGAAACTAGTTATATTACCAAAGTTGTTGAAAAATTGGCTGATATTTACCAAACTTCTAATGAAGAAGTTGCTAAAATAACCACACAAAACTCGAAAGACATTTTTGGAATCTAACCAAATTACATATTTTAAAACACCCATAGGAATTGCAAAAATTACTGGAAATGAAGATGGAATTTCTTCTGTTTCGGTATTAGATACTGAAGTTGAAATTTCAAAAAATATTCCTGATTGTTTAAAAAATTGTGTACAACAATTAGATGAATATTTTAACGGAAACAGAACTAAGTTTACAGTAAAACTAAATCCGAAAGGAACTGATTTTCAACAAAAAGTTTGGACTGAATTATTAAATGTTCCTTTTGGAAAAACTAGTACTTATTTAGCGCAATCTAAAAGTTTGGGCAATGTAAAAGCCATTAGAGCGGTAGCTTCAGCAAATGGTAAAAACCCAGTTTGGATATTGATTCCTTGCCACCGAATTATTGGAAGCGATGGATCTTTAACAGGATATGCAGGCGGGCTTTGGCGAAAAAAATGGTTGCTACAACACGAAAATCCTTCACCTCAACAGTCATTATTTTAAACTATTTTTACGCTTTCAACGTTAGTTAGATAATGAAAAATAGTTTATTGGTACTTCTTTTATTCATTAGCGTACAAATTCAAGCGCAAATTCAATCCAAAAACTTCCATAAAAAGTTGTTTTTGGTGCAAAATGATAGCGTTCGAATAGATACGGTGAGTATTGGTTCGAGTAATTTTAAAATTTTTTCAGAAGAAAATAAAGAAATTAACACCTCAAACTATAGCGTTGACTTTTCAAAATCTTTGGTTATTTTTAAAAATACTTCCTTTCAAAAAGTAATTATTCAATATACATCGTACCCCAATTTTTTAACTAAAAGATATTACAAATTCAACAAAAAATTAATTGTTCCAAATGCAAATAATCAATCGCAATTATACAGCTTAACCACAAATGAAAAAAAAGCTGCTTTTAAACCTTTTGATGGTTTGGAGGCTGCCGGAAATATTACGCGAGGCGTAACTGTTGGAAACAACCAAAATGCTGTAGCAAACTCTACTTTAGATTTACAAATAGCAGGAAAATTATCTGAAAACGTTACCTTAAAAGCTTCTATTGTTGACACTAACTTACCCATTCAAGAAAACGGAAACACGTATGAATTGAATGAGTTTGACCGGGTTTTTATAGAATTATCAAGCAAAAACTGGAGCGTTAATGCAGGTGATATTTTTTTAAACAATAGTGAAACTGAATTTTTAAGGTTTGACAAACAAGTTTCGGGCTTAGGAGTAAATGCGCTTATAGACACCGAAAATGCCGAAATAAAAGCCAGTGTTTCGGGAGCTTTTGTTAGGGGGAAATACAATAAAATTCAGTTTACTGCTACAGAAGGCAACCAAGGACCTTATAGATTGAGCGACTTTGGGACTGACACCTATGTATTGATACTTTCTGGAACTGAAAAAATTTATGTGAATGGTTTGTTGCTGAAAAGGGGTGAAAACAACGATTATATTATTGATTATAACAATGGTGAAGTTACGTTTAACACTACTTTCCCCATCACAGCAAATATGCGAATTACTGCTGAATACCAATACAGCGACAAAGTTTACAACCGTTTTATTAGCTACAACAATGTAAATTACAAGACTGAAAAATTTAATATTGGCGGTTATTTTTACAACGAAAATGATTTAAAAAATCAATCGTTAAACCCTGAACTTACAAATGAACAAAAACAAATATTAGCAGATGCAGGTGATAATACGTTGGCTATGATTTCACCTTCAGGGCAAGAAGAATTGTATTCTGAAAATAGTATTTTATATAAAAAGGTGTTGCAAGGAACCAATGAAATTTACGAATATTCAACGGAGGAAACTTCACCGCTTTACAGTGTCACTTTTTCGTATGTTGGTAAAAATTTAGCTAGTTACAAACTTAAAGAAGTGATTGCTATTGGTAAAATTTATGAATACGTTGGTCAAAATTTAGGAGATTATGCGCCTGTTATTCAATTAAAAGCGCCTGATAAATTACAAGTTGCCGTTTTTAACGGAACTTATAATCCTTCAGAAAAAACAAATATGTATGCTGAGGCTGCATTTAGTAATAGCGACGAAAATTTATTTTCTACAATTGACAATGATAATAACAACGGTATTGCTACAAAAATTGGGTGGGAACAAGTGCTTTTTGAAAAAAAATGGAAATTAAAAAGTCATTTAAAATACGATTATTTACACAAAGATTTTAAAACCATTGAACGTATTCAAAGTATTGAATTTAATAGAGATTGGAATATTGAACGTGTTTATGGAAATCAACAACTAATTAGCGCTGCCTTATCACTTAATCATAAAAAAAATAATACGGTAACTTATGAGTTTTCAAACTTAAAATTTGGTGATGATTACAACGGTTACAATCAAAAAATAACAGGTGTTTTTATGCAGAACAACTGGTTGATAAACTTTAATGGAAGTACTTTAAATAATACTGATGCTATAGAAGATGGGAATTTTTGGCGCTATTATATAAACACAACATACAATTTAAATAAAAGTTGGTTTGGCGTAAATTTAAGTGGCGAAAAAAACAAACTGACCAATAAAATTACCAATAATTTAAATACACTAAGCCATAAATTTAACGACTTTGATGCTTTTTTTGGCATTGGAGATTCCACAAAAATAAAGGCTGAAATTGGTGCAAATTATAGAATAACCGATAGTATTCAACAAAATGAATTTCAGCAAGTAAATAATTCAAAAACCTATTATT
Source organism: uncultured Lutibacter sp. (assembly GCA_965365125.1). GTDB lineage: Bacteria > Bacteroidota > Bacteroidia > Flavobacteriales > Flavobacteriaceae > Lutibacter. The sequence goes on along the minus strand of CBDUAL010000002.1, from coordinate 9,648 downwards.
TAAAATCGAGTTTTATAAATTCAACTTCAACCAATTTAAATGTTTATTTAAATTATAGAACTGTTGAAAATGTGAATTTTGCCAACGAAGAATCGTTAAATTCTAAAATTGCTTACAAACAACAACTTTGGAATCAGTTTATTTCATTTAACACCGTTTACCAAACACGCTCTGGAACATTACCGCTTCAAGATTACACGTATATTGAAACAGCACCCGGACAAGGTTTTTACACTTGGATTGATTACAATGGCAATGGCATAAAAGAATTGAATGAGTTTGAAATTGCGCAATTTCGTGACCAAGCAAGATATTTAAGAGTGGTGTTGCCTACCATAAATTATATTGCAACACACCAAAATATTTTTAGTCAAAACCTGTTATTAAATCCCCAACAATGGGCATCTAGTGGTGGTTTAAAAAAAGTACTTTCCCACTTTTACAATCAAACCGCCGTTTTAATTGACAGTAAACAGCAAAAAACGGCTAATAAATTCAACTTAAATCCTTTTGATATTAACAATGAAAATTTATTAGGACTCATATTTAACTTTAATAATAGTTTTTATTTCAACAGGGGGAAAAAAGATTTTTCAACCACTTATAGGTATTTTAAAAATCAAAATATTAGCACAACCACTATTGATGGTTTAGAAAATAATCTTGAATTACACCAATTGCAATTTGAACATGAACTAGCTGATTTTTGGTTGTTAAACTTGGATGCAAGTACTTCTAAAAACAAGATGAATTCAATCAATTTTTCGAATAGAAATTATACCATTACTAGCAATAACTACTATCCTAAAATCTCTTATTATTACACAAAAAACTCATACTTCTCTGTATTTTACCACTATAAAAACAAAGAAAATACCATTGGAGATTTTGAAACTTTAAAAACATCAAATATTGGAGTTTTAGCTAATTATTTCAATAATGAAAAATCGCTGATAAAATTGGAATTCAACCTATTCAACAATAAATTTATAGGAAATAGCAATTCACCTGTTGCTTACCAAATGTTAGAAGGTTTACAGCCTGGAAAGAATTATACTTGGAGCTTGTTATTTCAACGAAAACTGTTTTCATTTTTAAATTTAAACATTGATTATTTAGGAAGAAAAAGTGAAACTTCAAAAACCATTCATACAGGTTCTGTTCAGCTAAAAGCATATTTTTAACATAATATTAGTTTTGTTTAAAGAATGCTGTTACTTTTGTTCAACCAAAATTATTTTTATGAAAAAAATCACACTTACAATCATCCTATTAGCAGTCTTTTTTAGTGCTAATGCACAAGAAGATGAAACGATTTCAAAAAATGAAATCAAACTAAATGTTGCCTATTTAATTGCAGGAATGCCTGAAATTGGCTACGAGTATTTAATTAATGAAGAATCGAGTGTTGGTGCAGATATACTATTTGCCATTGACAACGAGGTTGACTTTAAATTTTCTTTTACACCTTATTACCGTTTTTTCTTCGGAAAAAAGAGAGCCGCAGGCTTTTTTGTAGAAGGTTTTGGTATGTTAAATGTTACCGAAGATTATTATGACACTTACTATATTGATGGTATTTACTACTCTAGCAGCGAAAACCCTGAAAAAAACACAAATTTTGCCTTGGGAGTAGCTGTTGGTGGAAAATTTTTAACCAGTAGCGGTTTTATTTTTGAAGTTTACGGAGGTGTTGGTAGAAATTTGATTGACATAGATTATTATTACGATTATGAATTTATGCCTCGTTTTGGAGTTTCTGTAGGAAAACGATTTTAATGAAACTTAATAAAAAGATAGCTTGAAAAAATTAATAAAAAAACTCCGAAGAACAATTTCTTCGGAGTTTTTTATATATGCTATTTAATGAAAACCTACATTTTCATTAACCAACTTTTTACATCAACTTCTTCTTTAATTAGCGCTTTTAATTCAGAAATTTTAACACGTTGTTGCGCCATAGTATCTCTGTGACGAATGGTTACAGAATCATCGGTTAACGTATCGTGGTCAACAGTGATACAAAATGGTGTTCCGTTGGCATCTTGTCTTCTATAACGTCTTCCTACGGCATCCTTTTCATCGTAAGCAACATTGAAATCCCATTTCAACTCTTCCACTATTTTTTTAGCAATTTCAGGTAAACCATCCTTTTTAACTAAAGGTAAAACAGCTGCTTTTGTAGGTGCTAAAACTGCAGGTAATTTTAAAACTGTTCTTGTAGTTCCATTTTCTAACGCTTCTTCTTGTAAAGAGTTTGAGAAAACAGCTAAAAACATACGATCTAAACCAATTGAAGTTTCTACCACATAAGGCACGTAACGTTCGTTAATTTCAGGATCAAAATATTGTAATTTTTTTCCTGAATGTTCTTCGTGTGCTTTTAAATCAAAATCAGTACGCGAATGAATTCCTTCTAATTCTTTAAATCCGAAAGGAAATCTAAACTCAATATCAGCAGCTGCATCGGCATAATGCGCTAATTTATCGTGATCGTGGAAACGGTAATTATCTTCACCCATTCCTAATGACAAGTGCCATTTTAAACGGTTTTCTTTCCATTGCTCGTACCATTCTTTTTGCGTACCAGGACGTACAAAAAATTGCATTTCCATTTGTTCAAATTCACGCATACGGAAAATGAACTGACGTGCCACTATTTCATTTCTAAAGGCTTTACCAGTTTGAGCAATTCCGAAAGGAATTTTCATTCTCCCCGTTTTTTGAACATTTAAAAAGTTTACAAAAATACCTTGAGCTGTTTCTGGACGTAAATACAAATCCATTGCAGTATCTGCAGATGCACCTAATTTAGTTCCAAACATCAAGTTAAACTGCTTAACATCTGTCCAGTTTTTTGAACCCGACAATGGGCAACCAATTTCCAATTCTTCAATTAACAGTTTTACATCAGCTAAATCTTCTTTTTCTAAAGATTTCCCCATACGTTGTAAAATTGCCTCACCTTTTGCTTTATATCCAACTACACGTGTATTGGTTGCCAAAAATTCTGCTTTATCAAAAGATTCACCAAAGCGTTTTGCTGCTTTAGCTACTTCTTTTTCAATTTTAGCATCTAATTTTCCAACATAGTCTTCAATTAAAACATCGGCTCTATATCTTTTTTTAGAATCTTTATTATCAATTAACGGATCATTAAAAGCATCTACATGGCCTGAAGCTTTCCAAGTTGTTGGGTGCATAAAAATTGCCGCATCTAATCCAACAATATTATCATTCATCTGCACCATCGCTTTCCACCAGTATTCTCTAATGTTTTTCTTTAACTCAACACCGTTTTGAGCATAGTCGTACACTGCACTCAAACCATCGTAAATTTCACTTGATTGAAATACGTAACCGTACTCTTTTGCGTGCGAAACTACTTTTTTAAATTTATCTTCTTGATTTGCCATGCTGCAAAAATAGTAAAGCTTTTAGTACTATAAAACAAAAAAGTGGAAATAGCCGAAACTATTTCCACCTAATTAACATTAAATAACATTAACTGGAGTTGCCTTTCTTATTTTAAGGTAACTGTACTCACTCCTGCAAGTAAATTATCAATATATACATTTACGGTATAAACGCCTTTTTTAATATTGTCACTGTTTACTTCAACTAGTGAAATTATTGCAATATCTTCATTTAAATAATTAACCAATGTTCTATCACTATATGAAATAGTTGTTTCATCTAACAAGGTTAATTCTCCTTTACTTCCTAAGGTATTTCCCTGCATATCTAACACTTGAATATACACGCTACGCTCTCCTTGTTCAGCAATTGCATTTTTATCAATGGTGAAATTAATTCTAAACGCATCGGTATTTTTAGACCTAGCAGTTTCTACTAACTTTCCGCTAGATTTTTCTCGCATTGCCAATGCTTTAATTACATTCACTTTTAAAATTGAACCAATAGCTACTTTTTCACCAAGCTTCATATTTTGAATAGCCAACGTGTCATTTTTAGCAATTTGACTTGTAATTTTAACATTTGCACTGTCTAAATTTTGAGTTAATAACTCATTTTTCTTAGTTAACTCATCATTCATTTGAAATAACTCTAAATTGTCAGCTTCAAGCTTTTCAATTTGTTTTCTGTATCTACGAATTAAGCTATAATTTGTAGCTTTTAAATCTTTTATTGAATCTCTTAGCGCAATAATTTTGTCTCTTTCAAAAGCCAATTCATTAGACATTGAGGTATTTTCACCAATAGCATCTTCATATTTTACAATCATGCTATCTAAATTCATCTCAATTTCTGCTTTTTCATCTTCAATAGCATCGGTTAATTTTTTATGCTCACTATTTGCATAAAAAGTATAACCTAAAGCAGCAACTAATAGTACTCCAAGTACTATCATAATTAACTTATTATTCGATTTTTTCTCTTGTTCCATCTTTAAAATTTAAGGGTTTTATAATTGAACGCAATTTACGTCAATAAATTATACTTAGAGTGAGAAATTAGAGGTATACTTTTTATTCTGAGGAATTATAAATTTACTACTTTTACTTTTGAAATTATAATTTATTGAATGTTATTTAATAGAATTCATTATTTATGATATAAATTGTAGGTTTTTAAAAACGTTTTGCTATGAATTTTTTAAATAACATCTATGAATTGTTTTATCCTGAGCTGTGTGCGTGCTGCAATAACACCTTAACTAACAACGAATTAATAGTATGCGTAAATTGTAGACATGATTTACCTCTTACAAATTTTACCAATGAAGAAAACAACTTGGTTGAAAAATCATTTTATGGTAGAATTCAAATTGAAACAGCTACCGCATTATTTTATTTTTTTAAGAAAGGGAAAATTCAAAATCTAATTCATGCATTAAAATATAAAAACCAACAACAGGTTGGCACATTATTAGGAAATTGGTTAGGCGAAGAATTGGCTGAAAGCCCTAGATTTTCAACCATTGATTATATAATACCTGTGCCACTACATAAAAACAAATTAAAAACCCGTGGGTACAATCAGGTTTCTTATTTTGGAAAAAGCATTTCAAAAATTTTAAAAATCCCATTTAATGAAACTATATTAACGCGTATTTCTTTTACAAAAACCCAAACTAAAAAAGTTCGCTTTGACAGGTGGAACAATGTGCAGGAATTATTTTTTGTTGAAGACCAAAAAACCCTAGAAAATAAGCATATTTTATTAATTGATGACATAATTACCACTGGTGCTACCCTTGAAGCTTGCTGTAAAGCTTTTAAAAAAACAAAAAATATAAAAATTAGTATTGCCTGTATGGCATACACTAAATAAATAAATTGTTATTTTGCACTAAATTTTTAGTAATGAATACTCGTTTTTTTAAAATTCTAATCTTAACTTTCTTTGTATTTTCTTTCACTAATTGTGCAAAAAGAGGACGACCAACAGGTGGAGAAAAAGATGAAATCCCCCCTATTTTAATCAGTGCGTCTCCTTCACAAGAAAGTATTGAGTTTGATGCTACAAAAATTAGGATTTATTTTGATGAATATGTGAAATTTAAGGATTTAAATAAAAAATTAATTATTTCACCTCCCTTAAAATACACACCTGATATTACACCCGTTGGAACAGCAAGTAAAGTAATTACCATAAAACTTTTAGATACTTTAAAAGAAAACACGACTTACACCATTAATTTTGGAAATAGTATTTTAGACAATAATGAAGGGAATATACTTGAGAGTTTTAAATATGTTTTTTCTACAGGAAAACATGTAGACTCTCTTAAAATTTCAGGCGATATAACTGATGCTTTTAACCGAAAAACCGATAGTGATATTCTGGTTATGCTTTATGAAATGGATTCAACATTTAATGATTCTATTATTTACAAAGAAAAACCAACATACGTTACCAGTACTTTAGACAGTACCAATTTTGAATTAACAAATTTAAAAGAAGGCAAATATCTTTTAATGGCATTAAAACAGCCCAACAATAATTATATTTACAAACCTAAACAAGATATAATAGGGTTTTATAAGGAACCTATAACATTACCTATAGACACTACATTTAAAATTTCGTTGTTTAAAGAAATACTGCCTTTTAAATTGGTAAAAGCACTAGAAACTACTAAGGGGCATATTATTTTTGGTTACGAAGGCAATGCAGAAAATTTATCTGTAACTCTTTTAGATACGGTACCTTCAAACTTTAAACCTGAAATTGTGTTTGAACAAGAGAAAGATACACTGAGTTATTGGTTTAAAGCTATTGAAAAGGATTCCTTACTTTTTGAAGTCACAAATTTAAATTATAAAGATACCATTACTGTAAAATTAAAGGCTGCAAAAAAAGATTCTTTACGCTTAACAAGCGCTCTAAAAAGCAGTACACTAAACCCAAGAGATACTTTTGCTATTAGATCAAGTATTCCCATTTCAAAAATAGATACTACTAAAATTTCCATTTTTGATAAAGATACAATTGCCGTTTCTTTTACTTCTGAAATTAATTTGTATAAAAATAAATTGTATTTAAATTTTGAACAGAAGTTTGAACAACAATATGCCATAAAAGTATTGCCTAACGCTATTTCAGATGCTTTTGATAATACAAACGACACCTTAACCTATAGTTTAAGAACTAAAAAACTTGAAGATTATGGTGTTATTAAGTTGCAAGTTTCAAATGTTACATCGCCAATAATTATACAAGTAATTACAGATAAGGATGAGCTTATAGCTTCAAAAGCAATAAGTAGCAACCAAATTATCACTTTTAAAAACTTGCTCCCTAAAGAATACATTGTAAGAGCCATTTTTGATGACAACGAAAATGGAAAATGGGATACAGGTAATTTTTTACTGAAAATTGATCCTGAAAAAGTCATTTACTTTGAAAAATTATTAAAACTTCGTACTAATTGGGATGCAAATGAAATATTTACTATAAAATAATTACCTTATTTTTTAATAAATTAAATATTAGTAAAGATTTTATTACATTTGATCTTATAAAATTAACTTTTGACAAAGAGCATATTTAAAATACTTACCACTATTAGCTATTGCTTTTTTATAGCAACAGTTATTGCGCAGGACAAAAGCAGTCATGAAATTGGCTTTATTACTGGTTCAGCCTCCTTTACTACAGATTATGGCGAACGCCATGATTTTCAATCAAACGTAGGAGGTAATGTTGGACCTGGAATAGGTGTTATTTACTATATTAATTTTACCGATTACCGCTATCGTTGGAATCAACGTACAAATTACTGGTCTGAACATTTTAGAATTCGAACCGAATTTTCTTATATGACCGCTGAATTAGAACACTTTGGTATTTATGCCGATAAAGACTCTTATGCTGGTGAGCAATTAAGAGCAATGCATGGTACAACACAATTATTTAATTTAGGCGCACAACTAGAATTTCATATTGTAGATATTGTTGATTTTGGATCAAGAAGAATTCCTCGTTTAAAATTTTCACCCTATCTAAGTTTAGGTTTAATGGCCGATTTTTACAATCCTGATTTAGAATCTGACTTAGGTGATTGGAGGGAAGATCCAAGTGTATTATACCCTAAATGGGCGGTACCAGGAACTGTTGATACTTCAGCCGGATTTACAGGCTCACTTACCGGTGGTATTGGTACACGATTTAAAATTGGTGAATACAGCGACATTCTTTTGGAATCTCGTTGGCAATATTTCTTCTCAAACTGGGTTGATGGTTTGAATGCAAAAGACGACCCTGCAAACAAATACAATGATTGGCTTTTGTATGTTCACGTAGGTTACGTTTATTACCTAAATTAAAAACACGCTACAACGTTAGCTACCTATTTTTCAATAGGATTTAATTTACACCTTGGGTCTTGCTTCAATAACTTTGTCATACTTTTATACAATGCTGGCTCGTGCTGTTCAAAAAAATTGGGTTGCTCAAAAAAGGCTTCTAATGCAACCGAAAACAACTCCATAAGATTTGTACCTGCGTAAGACCTCAACACTTTATTTTGTTTCAATTTAATTTTTTGAAATTTAATTGCGGCTTGTTTTTTCCAATTTTCAAACTCTTTGTCTTCAAAAACTTTAGAAAAATAAGTATTGCTAGCATTTTCAAAAATTAAACAATGTCCAAACTCATGAATTGTTAAATTCATAGCATCGTCTGATACTTCAAAACCATGCGCAACAGCAGGCCAAGATAAATTTACTTTTTTAGTATATAAATTTACATCTCCATTAAATAACGCTTTGTTATTTTTATACGAATAAGATCTTGGTGCAATAAAAATAGCATTGAACTTTTTAAGTGTATTAATTTTTAAGCCAAAAGTAATTTGCACAAAAGCACTTGAAACAAGTATTTTCATTTTGTTGGTTAACAAAAACCCTCGTTCTGAACTAAAATTAGTAGTCCAAATAAATACAAGTGTTCTTATTTGAAACGTTTTCTTATTTGCTTCAGAAAGGTTTTTATAATACGTATTGTTTGCAACTAATACCTTGTGGCATTCATTTTTAGTATGTTGATTAAAAAAAGAGCCAATAAGTTGATACTTTAAATTCAAACTTTAGTTTTATAATGTTACCTTACTTCAAAAAAAATAGCTACTGAAATGTTGCTTTAAATAAATTTCAACAATTGAAGAATTACTCCCAAATGAATTCCTTCGTGAAATAAATTAAAATCTATAGCATCTTCAATAGATGTTAAAGTAACATTTACACTTGTAGTATATTCCGTATAATTTTTAAAAATCCCGTTCGCATAATCTTCATCTAAAACAACAGGAAATTGCAACAATTGCTTTTTAATAGTTTCAAATTCAGCTTCAGAAACCGTGTAAGTTGGCGATGATCCTTTTTGAAATTTCTCAATAAATTCTTCTGAAATTAAACAATCTAAACCTGATAGTTTATAACATAATAATTGCTGTGTAACTACTAAATGGGCTATATTCCACGCTATATTATTTTTAAATCCTGTAGGAATTTTATTTAACTGTTCGTTTGAAAGGTTATTAACTACTTTTAAGGTTAGTTCTCTTGATTTTAATAAAGTGTCAAATCGTTTTTGCATGCTTAAAATATTTATTTAATAGTTTTCAAATTTAAGATAAAACCCCTTAATTTACTTCAATTTAAAATTTAAAAAATGAAAAAAATATACTATTTAAAAACTTGTGATACTTGCCGAAGAATTTTAAAAGAAATGGACACTACAGGTTATATGTTACAAAATATTAAAACCAACCCTATTACCGTTGAACAATTAGAAGAAATTTATGGTTTAACCAATAGTTATGAAGTTTTATTTAGCCGAAGAGCAAAAAAATACAAGGAAATGGATTTAAAAAATCAAGATTTATCTGAGAAAGATTACCGTCAACTTATTTTAGATGAATACACCTTTTTAAAACGCCCTGTAATTATTAATGAAAATGAAGTATTAGTGGGAAATACCAAAAAAAGAGTCGATATTTTTAGCTAATCTAGAATCTAAATAAATTAAGAACGTCACGCTTATATTATTAAAAATAAAAGTATTTTTGACATACAAATCAAACTTAATTATATTATGAGAAAAATTTTATTATTACTTGTTGCTTTTTGCACAATAAATGTTGCTTTCGCACAATTTTATGTTTCAGCTAGTGGAGGATAT
>CBDUAL010000001.1:0-34307 GCA_965365125.1 uncultured Lutibacter sp. | reverse complement strand
TTATAGAGTTCTAAAATTTTAATAGCATTTCGTGCTTTTAATTTTCCAGACTTTAATTTATGATCAAAAATTAAGGTGTCATTTTCAATTTGCTCGCTAAAATGAAATAATTCATAGTTTTCTTTTTGTAGTAAATCTGTCAATTCAATGTCGTGGGTTGAAACCAAAACCATGTGATTTGGTTTATTTAAATACGTTAAAATAGCTTTTCCACCAGAAATTCGTTCAATAGTATTGGTGCCTTTAAAAATTTCATCTAAAACAAATAGGCTTGGTTGTTTATTTTTGGCGGCTTCTACTAATTCTTTAATGGTTAAAACTTCTTCTAAATAATAACTTGTATCGTCTAATAAATCATCAGTAATTCTAATGGAAGAATAAATTTTGTAAAATGGAGCGGTATATGTTTTTCCAAAGCAAACATGTAAAGTTTGCGCTAAAATACTGTTAACGGCTACGGTTCTTATAAATGTGGTTTTTCCAGACATATTTGAGCCTGTTAACAACATACTTTTGGTGTTAAGATCAATATTATTCGGAATGCAATCTTCAATTAAAGGGTGGTAAATTTCTGTTGCAATTAATTCATTCTTAGTTGTGAAAGTTGGAGTGCAAATAGTTGTATTGCTCTCTTTCAGCGAAGCGGTTGATATGGCGGCATCAATTTCGCCAATAAATAAAAATAGTTGTTCAATGCTTTCTTTTTCTTCTGAAATGGAATCTATAAAACTAAAAAAGATCAAAAATTCAATATTGAATAAAATTTTTAAAAGCTCAGCAATAAACCAAAACAAAAAAGCAAATTCATTGTCTACATTTTTTTCAAAGGCAATAAATTCTGTTTTTAGTTGAACGGAACTCACCTTTTTTATAAATTCTAAATTCTTGAAATGGGTTTTTATTTCTGGAATTTCAGCTAATTTTTGTCCTACATTCAAACTTTTTGAAAGTTGTTTTACGCCATCTAAATAATAACTAATATTCGACTTGTTTTTATAATGAAAAAATAAATTAACGGCTAAAATGGCAACAATTAGTAGTGAAAAAATTGGGTAAAAGAAAGTTAGAATAATGGAAACAAGTGATGATAATGATAAGAGTTTAACCAGCCAAATATATGTTGGTTTTTCAATTTGTTTGCCATTGAATAACTCTTCTAAGTAATAAGAATCGTTGTAGTTTAATTTTGATAGTAGTTGCTGACAATAAATGCTCAGCGGTTTATTCTTCTGAAAAATGAGTGTTAAATTACTGAATTGCAGTAAACTTTCAAGGCTACCAATGGTTCTTAACTTAAAATATAAATATTGCTGACCAATTTTAGATGAAGTTCTGTCAATAAACTTAAAAATTTCATTAATATCTAAATCGCTTTTACACTTATCTGAAATGATGTGAAATGCCTCTTTTTTATGTTCGTTATTTTTAAAATACCGTTCAATAACATAAAAATTGAAGTACTCCTTATTTCTTGGTTTTCCCCAACGCTCGGTAAGCCATTTTTTTAAAGCAGCTTTTTTCTTTTTTCTAGAATAGTTGCTGTATAAAAAAATGAGTGTTAAAATAAAAAGTAGTCCTAAAATCCAATTCATAGTTTTTTGTTTACTTGTTTTTTAGAACTTTTTTAATAATTACTTCAAATCTTCGGGAATCATACAAACAGGAATCGGGTCCATTTTGTGTTTGTTAGCCCTATTTCTTTGTGCGTAAATTGTGAAAGCTTCTTTTTCTCTTCCTTCAAAATCGTTAGCGGTTTTACCTAAATCAGCTTGATTCATAGCCCATTCTAATTCATCATAACTTGCACCAATTTGATCTTCGTCGGTTCTACTATCGCCAAATAAACCATCGGTTGGTTGTGCTTTTTGAATGCTTGTTGGAACTCCTAAAACTGCGGCTAATTTATACACTTCAGATTTCATTAAATCAGCTATCGGACTTAAATCTACGCCGCCATCTCCATATTTTGTGTAAAAACCAACCCCAAAATCTTCTACTTTATTACCTGTTCCAGCTACTAAATATCCGTGCAAACCTGCTAAATAATAAAGTGTACTCATACGTAAACGTGCCCTAGTATTTGCTAAAGACATATTTACCGTGGCTTCATCATTAATAACAGGAACCACCTTTTTAAATTCTTCAAAAGTATGGGTTAGGTTTACTTCAACCGATGAAACTTGCGGAAATTGTGCTTTTAATTGTGAAATGTGTTCTTTTGCTCTTGAAACTTGATGTTCACCTTGATGAATTGGCATTTCAACACACAACACAGGAAAACCTGTTTTTGCACACAATGTTGAGGTTACCGCAGAATCAATTCCTCCTGAAATTCCAATTACAAAACCATTCACGTTTGCGTTCGTAGCATACGTTTTTAACCAATCAACAATATAATCAACAACTTTTTCGGTATTCATACTTAAACTTTTTTAGTAATTTTGACGTTTTAAAAAATAGAAGTGTAAATATAGAAATTAATGAACAAAATTATAGGAGTACTAATTATTTTATTGACAGTAGTTTCTTGCAAAACGGATATTAAAAGGCAAGTTGATGTTTCTGAAATTGATATAACGGTTTCAGTTGACAGGTTTGAAGAAAAATTTTATGCGGCTACCAAAGAAAGTTTACCCCAATTAAAAGCTGAATATCCTTTTTTGTTTCCTGTACAGAATCCTGATACTGTTTGGTTAAATAGAATTCAAGATCCTAAAGAACTTGAATTGTACAAAAAAACGCAATTGGTTTTTGGTGATTTTGAATCTGAAAAATTGGAAATAGCCGATTTGTTTAAGCATGTAAAATATTATCATCCAACATTTACAGCGCCAGAAATTATTACATTGATTACCAATTTAGATTTTCAAAATAAGGTAATGTATACAAAGAATTATTTATTTATTTCATTAGACCTATTTTTAGGAAAAGATGATGAAGTGTATGAAGGGTTTCCGCTCTATTTGGCTCAAAATTTTGAGAAATCTCAATTGCCAGTTGCCATAGCAAAAGCTATAAGTGAACAGTATGTGATTTCTGAAAAAAGCCGTCAGTTTATCGATTTGATTGTTAATGAAGGAAAAAAAATGTACTTGTTAGATTGTTATTTACCGTTGGGAACCGATGCTGAAAAAATGGAATATTCTCCAGATCAAATAGAATGGGCAACTACCAATGAGCAACAGATTTGGAAATATTTTATTGAAAACAAATTACTATATAGTACTGATGCTGATTTATATACTCGCTTTGTAGCAAATGCACCATTTTCAAAATTTTATATTGATATTGATAAACAATCACCTGGTAAAATTGGTGTTTGGTTAGGTTGGCAAATAGTACGTTCGTATATGAACAATAATAATGTAACTTTGCAACAACTTTTGCAAACTAGCGCAGAAGAAATTTTTAAAAAATCTAAATACAAACCCAAAAAGTAATGGCAGTAAAACATACATCAAAAATTGAATTTAACGTAGGTTTAGACGAAAATAAAGTTCCAGAAAAATTAAACTGGACTGCTGAAGAAGGAGGTATTTCAAATGAAGAAGCTAAAGCTTTAATGATTTCAGTTTGGGATTCAAAAGCAAAAGATACGTTACGTATGGATTTGTGGACAAAAGATATGCCTATTGATGAAATGAAGCAATTTTTTCATCAAACACTCGTGTCTATGGCTGGTACTTTTGAGCGCGCAACAAATGATGAAAAAATGACTGCTACCATGCGTGATTTTTGTGATTATTTTGCTGAAAAGTTAGAGCTGAATAAAAAATAAAAGTTGTTGTAAATAATTTAAAAAAGAAACAGTAATAATATTAAAAAACTCTAATTTGATGAAAAACAACCTTCAAATTTTATCAACTCATTTTCTAGTTATACTGCTATCTTTTTTTATTGGATGCACTGAAGATACTGACAATAATATAAAATACACTTATGTTCCTGACGATAATTTTGAGCAAGAATTAATAAAATTAGGATTTGATGATATCATAGATGATTATGTTTTAACATCGAATGTTTCTCAAGTACTTGAATTACATTTAAACAGATTAGGTATTAAGGATTTAACAGGTGTAGAAGGTTTTTCAAAACTACAAATACTATTTTGTTCAGGAAATGAATTATCAAAATTGGATTTAAGTAATAACACATCTCTAACCAAAATAGTTTGTAGTCAAAATCTGTTAACTAATTTAAATATAGGGAATAATTCTAAGCTTTCTAGTATATTCTGTGAAGATAATTTACTTATTAACCTAGATGTAAGTAATAACCCAAATCTATTTGATTTTCAATGTAACATCAATCAACTTACCGATTTAGATTTAAGCAAAAACTTAAATTTAGCACATTTAAATTGTAGTTCAAATCAACTTACAAATTTGGATGTAACTAAAAATGTAGATCTAATTGATTTGATTTGTGATTCCAATAAGCTTACAGCGTTAGATGTAAGCTATAATATAAATATGCTCTCATTATTCTGTCGTTTAAACCAACTTACAAATTTGAATGTAAATAGTAATACATCTTTAATTCATTTAGTTTGTGATTCGAACCAACTTCAAAACTTAGAAATGGCTAATGTTAAAACTATAAACCTTTTAGAATGTTTTAACAATCAACTTACAACGTTAGATGTTAGTAATTTGTATATTCCAAATATATCAAGTTTATACTGGCTAAAATGTCAAAATAATTTAATTAACTGCATTAAGGTTAACGAATCTCATATTAACAACATACAAGCTGATTGGTATAAAGATAATTTGGCTAGCTATTCTTTAAATTGTAATTAAATAATCTAAAATACATGCAGTCTATATACTATATAAAGAATATCTGTAAGTTCTTTAAGTTTTGAGAATGATTGAATAAAAACTGTTCACAACACCTCATAAAATTTATGCTTACATTTAAACTAAATAACGAATCAACAAACATTCAAGTAATGATTTGCTGCGTCTTAAACATCTCCGATTTTCTATTCGCACAAATCTTATAAAAGCCCGATAATCTTTCAGAGGAGGAAATTTTTTATGATAGAAAGCTAAATTATTTGGCTAAAATTTCTTTAATAATAGCTTTATAATCTGCTGGATTATGAACAAAATCTTTGTCTGAAACGTCAATTATGAGTGTGTCTAAATTTTCTTCAGTTTTAATAAAGGTTGAATATCCTTGATGAATTTTATCTAAATAAGCTGGTTCAATATTTTGTTCGTACTCTCTACCTCGTTTTTTAATATTTTCTATTAATCTGGGCGTGTTTTGGTACAAGTAAATATATAAATCGGGCTTTGAAATTTCTTTATACATAATGTCAAACATTTTTCGGTATAAAAAATATTCTTCTTCTTGTAAGGTTACTTGAGCAAAAATCAACGATTTAAATATATAATAATCTGAAATTATAAAGTTTTTAAATAAATCAAATTGCGCTAAATCATCAGTAAGTTGTGAATACCTGTCGGCTAAAAAGCTCATTTCTAACGGAAAAGCATACCGGTCGTTATCCTTGTAAAATTTAGGTAAAAACGGGTTGTCGGCAAATCGTTCCAACACAACTTTAGCATTAAAATCTTCAGCAAGCATTTTAGAAAGTGTTGTTTTGCCAGCGCCAATATTTCCTTCAATAGCAATGTAATTGTATTTTTCAGAAAGGTTAACAGGTTTAACTAGTTGTAAATTGGTAAGCTCAATTTCACCAATGTCATTGCAATTTATTAAACAAACCTCAATGCGTTGTTTGTTAATAGGATGTATTAAATTCGGAGCAATTTCAGTCAAAGGAACCATCACAAATTTACGGTTCAACATATCTTTATGCGGAACAATTAAGTCTTTCGAAAAAATAATTTCATTGTCAAAAAGTAATATATCAATGTCAATAGTTCTAGGTTTGTACCCTTCTTCCGAAGAACGAATTCTTCCCATTGAAAATTCAATTTCATGAATTTTTTTCAATAAATTTTCAGGGTTCAATCCTGTTGCAACTTGAATGCAAGTATTGTAAAAATGATCACTTTCAAAACCCCAAGCAGCGGTTTTATAAATGGAGGCTATTTTAACAACATTCCCTATGTTTTCAGCAATTAAATCAATAGCATTTTGTAAATGTTGAAGTTTGTTGCCTTGGTTGCTTCCGAGGGATAAATATGTGGTTCTTAATAATTGCATAAAGTGACTGCAAAGAAAAGAAAAGTATCATTTAAAAACTTATCTTTGTGTTTCAACTTATAAACATTTGCAATATTTTTTTGCATTTTAAAGAGCAACGGTTACATGAAATTTTTAAGAAATTTATTAGCATCAATTATTGGTAGCTTTATAGCATTAGGTTTAATTTTTGTTTTGTTTTTATTGGTCGTAGTTGCCTTAAGTGAAGACAAAGAGATTGCCGTAAAAGAGAACTCAGTTTTAGTTATTAAATTAGATAAAACGGTAAAAGATTATGCACCAAAGAGCGAGGATCCTTTTGAAGAGATTTTTGGTGGTAACAATAAAAGAATGGGGTTGAATGACATATTAAATGCCATTGAAAATGCCAAGTACGATGCCAAAATAAAAGGAATTAGCATACATACATTAGGTGTAAATGCGGGTGTTGCGCAAACGCAAGCCATTCGAAATAAAATTCAAGAATTTAAAGAAACTGGAAAGTTTGTGAAAGCTTATGCCGATGTTTACAATCAAAAAGCTTATTATTTAGCTTCCGTTGCCGATTCTGTTTTTATGAATCCGGTTGGTGAAATTAGTTTTAAAGGTCTTTCTTCGGAAGTATTGTTTTATAAAAATTTGCAAGAAAAAACGGGTGTTAAAATGGAAGTAATTCGTCACGGAAAATATAAAAGTGCCGTAGAACCGTTTTTAGCAAATGAAATGAGTGCTAATAATAGAGAGCAAATAGCGTCCTTTTTAAATGCTATTTGGGGTGAACTGTTAGATGATATTGCTGAAAGTAGAAATAAAACAGTGATTGAGTTAAATACGATTGCTGATGGTTTGTTAGCTAGAAATGCAAAATTAGCTATTGAAAATAATATGGTTGATGCCGCTATTTATTTTGATGAATATGAAAAGAAGTTAAAAATAGCTTCAAACGTTGCAACAAAAAGTAAACTAAATACCATTAAACTTCAAGATTATATTGCCACAGGAAAGGGTAGAATATTAAACACAGCATCAGATAAAATTGCGGTTATTTATGCGCAAGGTGAAATTATTTACGGAAAAGGTGATGAGAATTTAATTGGTCAAGATTTAATAATTAATGCCCTAAGAAAAGCGAGAACTAGTAGCAGTGTAAAAGCCATTGTTTTACGTGTAAATTCTCCTGGCGGTAGTGCATTAACTTCTGAATTAATTTGGAGAGAAATTGAACTTACGAAAGCAAAATTACCCGTAGTAGTTTCAATGGGTAATGTTGCCGCTTCTGGAGGTTATTATATAGCGTGTAATGCTAATAAAATTATTGCTGAGCCAACTACAATTACAGGTTCTATAGGTGTTTTTGGAGTAATTCCAAACCTTAGTAAATTGGCCGATAATATTGGAATAAATGCTGAACAGGTAAAAACCAACAAAGGACCAGATTACAGTGGTTTTGAACCTATGACCGATGCTTTTAGAACGGTAACTCAAGAAGGTGTTGAATTTGTTTATACTACTTTTATAAGTAGAGTAGCGACTGGTAGAAATATGACTATTGAACAAGTTAATGAAATTGCACAAGGTAGAGTTTGGTCGGGTGTGCAAGCTAAAGAAAAAGGCTTAGTTGACGAGCTTGGAAGTTTAAAAGATGCGGTTATTGAGGCTGCTGGGTTGGCAGGAATTACAGATTATAGAATACGAAATTACCCAAGCTACAAAGTAGATTTTGAAGAACGATTTAGCGGTTTTCCATTTGCTTCAACCAAAGAAGAATTGTTAATTGAAGAATTTGGAGCAGAGAATTATAAATTATACCAAACAGTAAAACAGTTTTCAAAAGTGAGTGGTATTCAGGCGCGCTTACCTTATGTGCTAGATATTAAATAAAAATGTTTTAGTGTTGTTTTTATTTTTTTAGCTTTCTTTAATTGTATTCGTTTAAAGC
Source organism: uncultured Lutibacter sp. (assembly GCA_965365125.1). GTDB lineage: Bacteria > Bacteroidota > Bacteroidia > Flavobacteriales > Flavobacteriaceae > Lutibacter. The sequence continues at coordinate 26,203 of CBDUAL010000001.1, read as the reverse complement.
TTAAGTAAGTTTACATTTATGAAATTATAGGGGTGTAAAAAGGCTATTTTTATATAGAATACTAAAGAAAGTGGTGCTATAGTTAAAATAAAATAGAAATAAGAAAAATATGGAGTTATTTAAATGTTCTATTGGCTATATATTTGACTTATGTTTGGTTTACATTTAATAGATAATAAGCGGTTATTAGATATTAATGAAGTTTAAAATCACCTCTTGAAAAGAGGTGATTTTTTTTGTTTATATATAATACGCTCCTTAATAGAACAGGGTTAAAATATAATATAAATAGGGAAAATTTGGTGTTATTTAAACCTTAAATGAGTCGTATATTTGTAATATGTTTGGTTTACATGAGATAGATAATAAAGATTTATTAGATATCAATTAAGTTTGAAATCACCTTTTTTTAAAAGGTGATTTTTTTTGTGCTTAATTTGCCTCAGTTTTATTGAAATTTTTGCTAAAAAAAAGCCACTAGCAAATAAATGCAATGACTTTATACGATAAAGCAATAAGTGTTTTTTAATACAATAAGTTATTTTTGTTCAACAAGTTGTTTCATTTCATTTCTGTATTTCAACGGACTTTTTCCTGTGAATTTTTTGAAAAGCTTGTTGAAATGAGAAAAATTGTTAAAACCACTTTCAAAACAAATATCTGTAATACTTGTTGGTTTTTCTGCAAGTAATTTAGTTGCGTGTACAATTCTAAATTCATTTACAAACTGGGTGAATGTTTTTCCAGTTACCTTCTTAAAATATCTACAAAAAGCAGGTACAGTCATACTTACTTTTTCTGAAATTTCATCTAAAGTAATTTGTTGGGTGAAGTTGTTTCTTACGTGATGAAAAATAATTTCAATTTTATTATTGTCCTGAGGTTCTACTTCAAAAGCAAATCCGTCTACATTTAACAAGGAGTAATCTTTAGATAAAGAAAGATCCTTTAATATCTCTAAAAAGTATATAATTCTATCAATTCCTTGATAGTTTAATAATGCTTCAATTTTTGGTCCAATTTCTTTTTTTGCTTCTTGATGAAACAACAATCCCTTTTTTGCTCTTGCAAACAACGTTTTAATAGTTTGCATCTCAGGAATATCAAAAAAGGTTTCTCCTAAAAATTCTTCTTTAAATTGAATAATTGTTTCAGCTCCATTTGAAGTAAACCTATCAGTAAAACCGCTATGTGGTAAACTAGCACCTATTAATATTAACTGACTGTTATTAAAATAGGATAAGTGACTACCAATATGTCTTTTTCCTTTCGCTTTATTTACATAAACTAATTCAAGTTCAGGATGAAAATGCCAAAAAGGTAAGTTATTTTCAACAATCTCAGTATGTTGCTTAATAAGCAAAGAGTTTCCGAACTCTAAGTTTATTTTCTCAAATGCGGGCTTTGTATTTTTCATATTTGCCATAGTTATTACAAAAGTAAAAATAAATAAAAGAATGATTCTATTTAGATTTCACAACTTTATGTTCTAAATTAACTTTAAACACTATTAACATTAAATTAACAGTTAAAATAAGATATAAATTTGAAAAATTTGAAGTGTTTTACCCTGAAATTCCATCATACATTTGTACCATACTAATTGATAAATTATTGAATTATGAAAAATTTAATTAAAAAGAGTTTACTAGTTGTAGCCGTATTAACTACAATAGTAATGAGTGGAGCCAACATTAATAACAATGTTGAAGTAAATGTGATTGACTCAAAGTTAATTGATTTAAAATTGAAAAATTCAGATGGAGATTTAACAATAAGCGTAAGAGATGCTTACGGTGAAGCTTTATATACTGAAAAATTTGAAGGAGATTTTTTCTCAAAAAAATATGATTTAAAGACATTACCAACGGGTGATTATTATTTTGAGATTGAAGGGTATACAAAAATTAACTTAATGCCTTTTAAAGTAACTTCTGAAGGAATTGAATTTGATAACAAGGTGGAAAGTATTTACTATAAGCCTACTGTTAGGCAAGAAGGTGATTTAGTTTTTATTTCAAAAGTAGCATTGAATAATGAAAATTTCACAATTTCTTTATACGACGGTCATTTAAATATGTTGTATAAAGAAGAGTTAAGTGGGGAAATAAATTTAGGTAAAACATTAAATTTAATGAAACTTGAAAAAGGAACCTATTCTATTGTTATGAAAAGTGGAGGTAAATCATTTGAACAAAAAGTGTATAAAAAATAATAATATCTCATATATTATTTATGTTTAGTTTGGTAAAAGGAGGCTTCTTGGAGGTCTCCTTTTTTTATGTTCGTTTATAAGACACAAAACTATAATCGTATTTGTTTTTTTCATCAGCGTTAAAACTAGTACGCTCAGTTTCTTCCCAAATAGCATTGTTAATTTCAGGGAAAAATGCATCAGCTTCAAAAGTGTGATGTACAAAAGTTAAATCTAGTTTATCGGCAATTTCTAATGCTTGTTTGTAAATTTCAGCACCTCCTAAAATATAAGGGTTTTCATCGGTTTTTGATGCTTCAATGGCTTCAGGAAGAGAGTTTACAACGATGCAACCTTCTTGTTTGTAATTTTTATTTCGTGTAATAATAATGGTAGTTCTATTAGGTAAAGGTTTACCTAAAGATTCAAATGTTTTTCGTCCCATAATAATATGATGACCAAGTGTAACTTGTTTAAAACGTTTTAAATCGGCAGGTAAGTGCCAAATTAATTGGTTGTCTTTTCCTAAGGCTCTATTTTCAGCAACAGCGGCTATTATTGTAATCATTCTTTGGTTGTTGAATTTTGTTGGTTTTCCTTTTCTATCTCACTTGCGTGTAGCTCACTTTCTAATTTTATTCGTGCCTCTTTTTCAATTTCTTTTTGAAGTTTTTCTATTTTGGCTTCTTGCTTTAATATTAACTTTTCAGTTTGTTTTTCAACCCATTCTTTACCCATAAATTTGTGAGTAATAAACACATTTATAAAATGAAGTAAAAATAGGAAAAACCAGCCAACAATTGCCCATACAAACCAGTTGTAAGGTTCTCCAACTTTTAATAGTTTGTTAAGTACAATAAAAAAAACCGAACCTACTAAAAATAATATAAAATGAAAATACAAGCGTTTCTTTTGTTTTACTCTTTTTTTTGCATTTTCATACAGTTCAAATTGTTCTTTCATATATAATTCAATTTAATGTTAGTTTGCGTGTAATTTAATAAGTTAAAAATATTTTGTTTTGGCTTTTTTAATAAAGTTAATGCAGTAGTTTTATTTGGGTTTCAATATTTTCCCTAATAAATATTAGTTTGAAAATTTCACTGATATAGAAATTACATGTTTTTAACCCATTCCTTAATGTAGTTTGTATATTCATTGGTTTCACTTACATCAGTATTTTTGTTTTGTTCAATTGCAAAAGTTAAAAATTTCGCAATTTCTTCTTCGGAAGAATTAAAAAGAATTTCAATAGATTTTAAAATATTTACATCTTCAATTTGGTTAATTCGTTCAATTATTTTTTCTTTTAAAACTTGATCTTGCATTTTTTTGTGATTTTAACTTTAAAGGTATTAAATCTTTTGCGAATGCTGTATTAATAAAATAATAATATTTTATACTACGTGAAGTATTTAAAGGTGTTTTTTAGTAAACCTTTAAATTCAGTAGTAAAAATATAAAATAGTGATGTTTTTTATACTGCTACAACTCCTTTTATATGCGGATGTGGGTTGTAACCGGTTAACTTAAAATCTTCATAAGTGAAATCAAAAATATTTTTAATGTTTGGGTTGATTTCCATTTGGGGCAATTCTTTAGGTACTCTTGAGAGTTGTAAATCTATTTGATTGCTGTGATTACTATAAATATGAGCATCTCCAAAAGTGTGAATAAAATCTCCAGGTTTTAAGTTACAAACCTGTGCCATCATTAACGTTAATAATGCATAAGAAGCAATATTAAAAGGAACTCCTAAAAATATATCGGCACTTCGTTGGTATAATTGGCAAGAAAGTTTTCCATCAGTAACATAAAATTGAAAAAATGCATGACACGGTGGCAATGCTGCTTTTCCGTTGGCTACATTTTCTGAAAATGAAATGGAAGTATCAGGTAAAACACTCGGATTCCAAGCAGTAACAATCATACGTCTGCTGTCTGGATTGTTTTTTATGGTTTCAATTACTTCTGTAATTTGGTCTATTCCTTCACTATTCCAATTACGCCATTGATGTCCGTAAACAGGTCCTAAATCTCCATTTTCATCGGTCCAAGCATCCCAAATTTTAACATTATGTTTTTTTAAATATTCAATATTTGTTTCGCCTTTTAAAAACCAAAGTAATTCATAAATAATAGATTTTAGGTGCAATTTTTTTGTGGTAACCATTGGAAAACCTTCATTTAAATCAAAACGCATTTGATACCCAAAAACACTTTTAGTTCCTGTGCCTGTTCTATCTTCCTTTAAAATCCCGTTATCTTTTACGTGTTGTATTAAATCTAAATATTGTTTCATTTATAACTTTTTAGTTGTAGTAAAATTTATGTGTTGAATTGCTATTTGATCTATAATTCAACAAATAAACAAAAATTATCCGATAATCATACCTGCAATTGTAGCTGAAAGTAAAGAAGCTATAGAGCCTCCAATTAATGCTTTTAGTCCAAATTCAGACAAGGTTTTACGTTGACCAGGAGCTAAAGATCCAATTCCTCCAATTTGAATTCCGATAGAAGCAAAGTTTGCAAAACCACAAAGCATATAAGTTGCCATAATCACAGATTTATTATAAGTGAAGTGTGTTAAATTGGTAACGTCTTTTAACTCAGCTAGTTGAATGTATCCTACAAATTCACTAGCGGCTAATTTCACCCCTAATAATTGTCCCATTAGCATAATATCTTCAGTAGCAACACCAATTAGCCACATTAATGGCGAAAATATAGTTCCTAAAATAGCTTCTAAAGAAAAGCTTTGGTACGGTGTGTTTGTTGCCATCCAAGCATTTAGCGTTGTAATGTCTCCAATCCATCCTAAAATTCCATTTAACATAGCTATAATTGCAACAAAAACTAATAACATTGCCGCTACGTTTGCCGCTAATTTTAATCCTTCAGTCGTTCCATTGGCAATAGCATCTAAAATATTTGAACCAATTTTGTCTTGTGAAACATTCACATCGGTATTAATTTCTTCGGTTTGTGGGTATAACATTTTTGAAATTACAATTGCACCGGGAGCAGCCATTACAGAAGCGGCTAATAAATGTTTTGCAAAATGTAAACGTAAAACAGGGTCGCTGCCTCCTAAAAACCCAATGTATGCAGCTAAAACTCCACCGGCAACTGTAGCCATTCCACCAATCATAACCAATAAAATCTCTGAACGATTCATACGTTCTAAGTAGGCTTTAATCATTAAAGGAGCTTCAGTTTGACCTAAGAAAATATTTCCTGCAACCGATAAACTTTCAGCACCTGAAATTTTTAATAATTTAGTTAAAAGCCAAGCCAAAGCTTTTACAATAATTTGAATAATACCTAAGTAAAATAATAGGGAAGTTAATGCTGAGAAAAAGATGATTGTTGGTAAAATTTGAAATACAAATATAAATCCGTAAGATTCTGCATTCATTAAACCGCCAAACAAAAACTCGCTACCAGCAGCGGTATAATCTAGTATGTTTGTAAAAATACCTCCAACAAATTCAAAAATAGCTTGTACAAAAGGTATTTTTAATACACCAATGGCAATTAATAATTGTGCGCTTAAACCAGCTCCAACCGTTTTCCAATTTATGGCTTTTCTGTTGCTGCTAAATAAATAGGCAATTACTAAAAGCGATACCATTCCTAAAACACCTCTCAAAATAGAGTTTAATGAAAGTCCTTGGTTGTCAATAAGTTGATTTTGTAATGTTTCTTGTGCGTTTATTGATAAAACACTACATACGAGTAGTATAGATAAACCTATTTTTTTTGTCATTCTAAGATTGTTTGGAGGAACGTTTATTTATCTCGTCTCTAATTTTTGCAGCCATTTCGTAATCTTCATCTAAAACAGCTTTATTTAACTTTTCGTTTAACTGTTTTAAACTGTCTTTTGAAAAAGATGCGTCTTCTTTGGGAGTAGGTTCTTGTATTAATTCTTCCAGTTCTAAACTTTCTTTTTCAGGAAGAAATTCATCTTTCATCTTTAAATAAATACCAGCTTTATCTAAAATGTTTTCATAAGTAAAAATTGGAGCATCAAAACGGGTAGCTAATGCAATGGCGTCAGAGGTTCTGGTATCTATAATTTCTTCAATATTGTCTCTTTCACAAATTAAACTTGAATAAAAAACACCATCAACCAGTTTATGAATGATTACTTGTTTAATTACTATTTGAAACCTATCGGCAAAAGTTTTAAACAAATCATGCGTTAATGGACGTGGAGGTTTTATTTCCTTTTCAAGCGCAATTGCAATAGATTGTGCTTCAAAAGCACCAATTACAATTGGTAAGGTTCTACTTCCATCAACTTCATTCAAAACTAAAGCATAAGCACCACTTTGTGTTTGACTATACGATATCCCTTTAATATTAAGGCGAACTAAACTCATAAGTTAAATTTAATAAAAAAAGCTATCTAATCAAAGGATTCCATTATCCAATTTAATTAGATAGCCTTTTTTTAAGAGGCACAATTTACTAAAATTATACGTTATTTGTTTTAAATTCTTTCAACTTTTCAATTAATTTTGGAACAACTTCAAAAGCATCTCCAACAATGCCATAATCAGCCGCTTTAAAGAAAGGAGCTTCCGCATCAGTATTGATAACTACCTTCACTTTTGAGGAGTTAATTCCAGCCAAATGTTGAATGGCTCCTGAAATTCCAATGGCAATATATAAATTAGAAGCTACTGGTTTTCCTGTTTGTCCAACGTGCTCACTGTGAGGTCTCCATCCTAAGTCTGATACTGGTTTAGAGCAAGCAGTTGCTGCACCTAATATTTGAGCTAACTCTTCTACCATTCCCCAGTTTTCAGGACCTTTTAAGCCTCTTCCTCCTGAAACAACAATGTCTGCATCAGCAATTGTTACCGTACCTGTTGTTTGTTCTATTTTTTCTGAAACGATTGTTGTTTCAATTACAGATGGTGAAAAATCTTCGGTAGTACCTGCAACTTTGTTTTCAATTATACCAAACGAGTTTTTAGACAGGCCAATCACTTTAACAGTTGTGTTAATTTCAGTATTGTTAAATCCTTTACTTGAAAAAGCCTTTCTTTTTACAATAAAAGGTGTTGTATTGCTAGGAATTGCAACTACATTACTTGCATAACCTGCATTTAAATTTACTGCAACCATTGGCGCAACATACAAGCCGTTTGCACTTGAGTCTATAATTACAACTTGTGCGCTTTCTTTTTCAACTGCTTGTTGAATAATGTTAGCATACACTTTTGCATTAAATGTGTTTAAACTTTCGTTTGAAATATTTAATACTTTTTCAGCACCATAAGTGTATAATTCAGATGGTTTTGTAGCGTTTATGGCTAATACTACGGTGGTTGTACCTAATAATTCGGCAACCTTTTTTCCGTAGGAAGTAGCTTCATAGGTTGATTTTTTAAATTTTCCTTCTAATGTTTCTGCTAAAATTAAAACTGACATATTTTTTATTTTTTTATTCGTTTAACTGATAAATCTTAATCATTATCAATTCAACAGAAATTATTAAATTACTTTGGCTTCGTTGTGTAATAAATCTACAAGTTCTCCTATATTTTCGGCACTTACTATTTTACAAGCCGATTTGGCTGTTGGTTTTTCAAAAGAAGCTGTTGTTGTAGTAGTTTCAGTTGAAATTGGCTCTAAAATGCTTAATGGTTTTTTACGTGCCATCATAATTCCACGCATGTTTGGAATGCGTAAATCTTTTTCTTCAACGAGTCCTTTTTGTCCGGCAATAACCAAAGGTAAATTTGCCGATAAAATTTCTTTTCCGCCGTCTATTTCACGAGAAATAGTTGCTTTTTCATCTTCAATTTCTAATCCAATACAAGCATTAATAAAATTATAATCTACTAAAGTAGCAAGCATTCCAGGAACCATTCCTCCATTGTAATCAATAGATTCTTTCCCTGCCAGCACTAAATTAAAACCTTCATTTTTAACAATTTCGGCTAATTCTTTTGCAACTTGTAACCCGTCAACAGCTTCAGTATTTACTCTAATTGCAGCATCAGCACCTATCGCCAATGCTTTTCGTAAAGTTGGTTCGGTAGAGGCATTTCCAACGGTAACAACTGTAATGGTTGCGCCTTGTTTTTCTTTAAACCACATGGCGCGTGTTAGGGCAAATTCATCGTACGGATTTATGACAAATTGTACGCCATTATTATCGAATTTTGTATCGTTTTCTGTAAAATTTATTTTTGAAGTTGTGTCAGGTACATGACTTATACAAACCAATATTTTCATTTTAATAGATTTTTAGTATTAAACTATAAAATTAATGGGAAAACCATTACATTTTTACGAATGTACTACTTTTTTTTAAAAGTACTATGCGTGCATAGTAAAATTTTATAAATCATAATTTTTTTGATAGTAAAAATAGAAATGCTTATTTTTGCAATTCGAAAAAAACACAAAATGAAGACAATACAATTTAGAGAAGCTATTTGCGAAGCAATGAGCGAAGAAATGCGCCGTGATGAATCTATTTTCTTAATAGGTGAAGAGGTTGCTGAATATAATGGTGCTTATAAAGCTTCAAAAGGAATGTTAGATGAGTTTGGTGAAAAGAGAGTTATTGATTCTCCTATTGCTGAATTAGGTTTTACAGGTATTGCTGTAGGGGCTGCTATGAATGGTAATAGACCAATTGTTGAGTTTATGACATTTAATTTTGCTTTAGTTGGTATTGATCAAATTATAAATAATGCAGCAAAAATCAGACAAATGTCTGGTGGACAATTAAATTGCCCAATTGTTTTTAGAGGTCCAACAGGATCTGCAGGGCAATTAGGAGCTACGCATTCACAAGCATTTGAAAACTGGTTTGCAAATACTCCAGGATTAAAAGTTGTTATTCCTTCAAATCCTTATGATGCAAAAGGGTTGTTAAAAGCTGCAATTAGAGATGATGATCCCGTAATTTTTATGGAATCTGAACAAATGTATGGTGATAAAATGGAAGTTCCAGAAGGGGAATATTTGATTCCTATTGGAGTTGCTGACATTAAAAGAGAAGGTACCGATGTTACCATAGTTTCTTTTGGTAAAATTATTAAAGAAGCTTATAAAGCTGCTGATGTTTTAGAAAAAGAAGGGATCTCTTGTGAAATTTTAGATATGAGAACAGTAAGACCAATGGATTGGGAAGCTATTTTTACTTCTGTTAAAAAAACAAACAGGTTGGTTATTTTAGAAGAAGCTTGGCCATTTGCTAGTATTTCTTCTGAAATTACATTCCAAGTTCAAGAAAATATATTTGATTATTTGGATGCTCCAATAAGAAGAATTACTACAGCTGATACTCCAGCACCATATTCTCCAGTATTACTTGAAGAATGGTTACCTAACTTTAACGATGTTGTTAAGGCGGTAAAAGATGTAATGTACATAAAATAATTTACGCTAAATTTGCGTTATAAATTCCTTTCGAGTTTAACTTGAAAGGAATTTTTCTATATTATGAAAAAAAATGTTGTTTTAAACATATTGTTTTTGCTGATTTTTTCAGTTTCGTTCTCGCAAGTGAAAATTAGCGGAACAGTAAAAGACGAACAAAATAACTCAATTCCTTTTGCAAATATTTTATTTGTAGGCTCTAATACTGGGACTGTTTCAGATGAAAATGGAAAATTTTATTTAGAATCAGATGCTACATATTCAAAAATAGAGGTTTCATTTTTAGGTTATGAAACCAAAATTACCCCAATAAAAAGTCGTGATTTTAATATAGTAATTACCTTAAAAGAAGCTGCCTCACAATTAAATGAAGTTTTTATTTATAGTGGAAAAGTAAAGAAAAAAGGAAATCCGGCCATTGCAATTTTAAAAAAGGTTTGGGAAAAAAAACGTCAGAATGGTATTTACTTATTTGATCAATATCAATATGAAAAATACGAAAAATTAGAGTTTGATATCAATAATGTTGATAGCACTTTAATTGAAAGTAAGCTGTTCAATAATATTGAATTTATTTTTGAAGGAATTGATACTTCAAGGGTTACCGGAAAAGCTTTTTTACCAATTTTTATCAATGAATCAGTTTATAAAACCTACGGAGACAACACTAAAAATAAGGTTAGAGAAGATATTGAAGCTAACAAAAATTCAGGTTTTAGTAGCAATCAAAACGTAATAGCTTTTATAAAAGATTTATACGTAGAGTATGATATTTATAGTAACTACATTAAAATTTTCGACAAAAGTTTTGTAAGTCCTGTTTCAAGAGCCGGAGTGTCATCATACAATTATGTGTTAACCGATAGTGCTTATATTGACAATAAATGGTGTTATAATATATTGTATTATCCGCGCCGAAAAAGTGAACTTACTTTTAAAGGTGATTTTTGGGTAAATGACACCACTTTTGCAGTAAAAGAAATTAATATGCAGGCTACTAAAAGTGCCAATATTAACTGGGTAAAAGATATTTATATAGAGCAAGAGTTTAATGTGTTGAATGACTCTATCTTCTTATTGAAGAAGGATTATATGATGTCTGACTTCAGTTTAAAGAAAAAAGACAAAGCCAAAGGTATTTATGGGAAACGAACAACAATGTATAAAGATTATGTTTTTGATGAACAAAAAACAGATAAATTTTACAGTGTAAAAATAGATGCCTATAATGAAGAAATATACAATAAAGGGGCTGATTTTTGGAATAAAAGCAGGCAAGAAAAACTAAGTGAAAATGAGTTGGGTATTTATAAAATGATTGATACCCTAAAAACGGTTCCTAAATTTAAACGAATGTACGACTTAATGTCTATTCTAGGGTCAGGGTATATAGAGTTAAATAATTTTGATTATGGACCTATTTTTTCATCAATAGGAACAAATGATGTTGAAGGGATTCGTTTAAGAGTTGGTGGAAGAACCTATTTTGGACCAAATGATAAATGGAGATTGCAAACCTATTTAGCGTATGGTTTTAGAGATAATCAGTTTAAATACGGCGCACAAGGAAAATGGATGTTAAACCCTAAAAGCAGGTTTACTATTGGCGGTGGAAATAGGCGCGATGTAGAACAAATTGGAGTTAGTTTAACAACAACTAATGATATTTTAGGTAGAAGTTTTGCTTCTTCGGCATTTTTCTCAAGTGGAGATAATAGTAAACTTACATCTATAAATCTTAGTAATTTATATCTGTCTATTGAGCCTAAAAAAAATCTTGAGTTTAAGGTAGGAGCTTCTTATAGAACCTTAAAATCTGCTTCACCTTCAACCTTTAATTTAGATTGGTGGGTTGATAAAGATAATGCGATAAAGAACTACAGAACGGTGCAATCAGAAGTTGATTTCTCTGTAAAGTATACCCCAAATAGAAAAACAATAGGCTGGGGTGTTGAACGAAATGAAGTTTCAAGTGTCTACACAACGTTGTTTTTTAGTTTTTCTCAAGGAATCAAAGGCGTGTTTGATAGTGATTTTGATTATCAAAAAATTCAGGCATATTACCGCCAACCAATATTAATAGGTGGATTTGGAAGAATGTTTACCACTTTTGAAGTTGGGAAAACTTTTGGTGAAGTTCCGTTAGGGTTGTTAAGTGTTGTGCCTGGTAACCAATCTTATTTTACCATTGAAAACACCTATTCATTATTAAATTATTATGAATTTATAACAGATACGTACGCCTCAATACATATAGATCATAATTTTAACGGACGGTTTTTTTCAAGAGTTCCTTTTCTTAGAAAATTAAATTGGCGAGAATTAGTTGGGGTAAAAGCTGTTTGGGGCTCAATATCAGATGAAAACGTTGCTTTAAATGCTTCAAACATAGCATACATTGCGCCAGAAAAGGGTTATTTTGAATATAGTGTTGGTGTTGGTAATATTTTTAAAGTACTTCGTATAGATTTCAGTTGGAGAGGTAGTTACCGAAATATCCCTGAAACAAATAATTTTGTAATAAAAGCAGCTGTAGGAATCCATTTCTAAAATTTAGATGTCATTTTAGCTATTCCGTTTTGAATTTTGTATTTTTGAAAAAATTAAAAAAAACTAAAAAATGAGCGCTAAAACAAAGAAACCTATAACATTTGATGTGTTAATTGAGATACCAAAAGGTAGTAGAAATAAATATGAATATGATTTTACTTTACATAAAATTAGATTCGATAGAATGCTGTTTTCATCTATGATGTATCCTGGAGATTATGGGTTTATTCCTGAAACATTGGCTTTAGATCAAGATCCACTAGATGTATTAGTGCTAGGTCATCAACCTACTTACCCAATGGTGGTAATGGAAGTTAGACCTATCGGAGTTTTTTATATGACCGATGAAAAAGGACCTGATGAAAAAATTATTTGTGTTCCTGTTTCAGATCCAATTTGGAGCCAAAGGGCTGATATTGCTGATTTAAACCCACATAGATTAATGGAAATAGAGCACTTTTTTCAAGTTTATAAAGATTTAGAGAAGAAAAAAGTAGATACTGGCGGTTGGGGAAATGCTGAAGCTGCAATAAAAATATACCATGAATGTGTAGCGCGCTATGAAAATAGTGAACACAAAAAGAAAAGAACTTTTACGATATAGTTAGTTATATTGATTCCAAATAAAAGACCACCTTATATTAATTTATAAAGTGGTCTTTTTTATTTATCTTATTTTACTAAATTCGCAAGACCAAATATTAATTAAATAATAAATTTTAAAATGGAGATTATTGTAAATTATTTACCCCTGTTCGGGGTACTAGCACTTGCGTTTGTAATTGTAAAAAACGCTTGGGTGTCAAAACAAGATAGCGGAACTGAAAAAATGACTAAAATTGCCAAGCACATTGCCGATGGCGCCATGTCGTTTTTAAAAGCTGAATACAAAATATTACTAATATTTGTATTAGGAGTTGCTATTTTATTATACTTTAAAGGAACTTATGATGTTGATTCTAACGGAATGATAGCAGTTTCATTTATTGTAGGTGCAATTTGTTCAGCTTTAGCTGGATTTATTGGAATGAAAGCAGCTACCAAAGCAAATGTTAGAACTACACAAGCAGCAAGAACTTCTTTAGGGAAAGCCTTAGAAGTTGCTTTCGCAGGTGGATCTGTAATGGGGTTAGGAGTTGTTGGTCTTGGAGTACTAGGATTAAGTTCTTTGTTTATTTTATATCAATGGATGTGGCCTGGAACTGATAATATACCAATGGTATTAAATGTACTTTCAGGTTTTTCATTAGGAGCCTCATCAATAGCTTTATTTGCACGTGTTGGTGGTGGTATTTATACCAAAGCAGCCGATGTTGGTGCTGATTTAGTTGGTAAGGTTGAAGCAGGTATTCCTGAAGATCACCCATTAAACCCAGCAACTATTGCAGATAATGTAGGTGATAATGTAGGGGATGTAGCAGGTATGGGAGCCGATTTATTTGAATCGTATGTAGGTTCTATTATAGGTACAATGGTTTTAGGAGCTCTAATTATAACTCCTGATTTTGGAGGCTTAGGAGCGGTTTATTTACCGTTGGTTTTAGCAGCTGTAGGAATTGTATTGTCAATTGTTGGTACATTTTTTGTAAGAGTTAAAGAAGGTGGTAGCCCGCATAAGGCTTTGAATTTTGGTGAATTTGGATCAGGAATCTTAATGGTTATTGCTTCATTTTTCATTATTGTAAAGTCTGGTTTATTACCAGCTGAATGGGTAATAAATGGAGTGCAATATAATGCAATGGGTGTGTTTTATGCTACACTGGCAGGTTTAGTTGCTGGTTTTGGTGTTGGTAAAGTAACAGAATTTTATACAGGAACTGGAACCATTCCAGTAGCTTCTATTGTAAAGCAATCTGAAACGGGTGCTGCAACTAATATTATTGCAGGTTTAGGTGTAGGAATGATGTCTACAATGTTTCCAATATTATTTATTGCTGGAGCAATCATGTTCTCTCACTATTTTGCAGGTTTATACGGTATTGCAATAGCAGCTGTAGGAATGTTAGCAAATACAGGAATTCAATTAGCAGTAGATGCTTATGGACCAATTTCTGATAATGCAGGTGGAATTGCTGAAATGGCTGAATTGCCAAAAGAAGTACGTAAACGTACTGATGAATTAGATGCTGTTGGAAATACAACCGCTGCCATTGGTAAAGGGTTTGCAATTGCTTCTGCTGCATTAACTGCATTGGCTTTATTTGCCGCCTTTATGGAAACTGCAAACGTAACATCAATTGATGTGTCTAAGCCTGATATTATGGCGGGTCTATTAGTTGGTGGAATGTTGCCATTTGTGTTTTCAGCTTTGGCTATGAAAGCTGTTGGACGTGCTGCAATGACTATGATTGAAGAGGTTCGCCGTCAATTTAGAGAAATACCGCAATTACATGCCGCTTTAGAGGTAATGAGAAGACACGATTCAGATACAACAAAATTTTCAAAAGAAGAACGCGCTATTTTTGATGGTGCAGATGGATATGTTGAATATGAAAAATGTGTAGAAATTTCTACAGAGGCTTCTATTAGAGAAATGGTTTTACCTGGTTTATTAGCTTTAATAGTTCCTGTTTTGGTTGGGTTTATTGGTGGTCCACAGATGCTTGGAGGTTTGTTGGCAGGTGTAACAACTTGTGGTGTATTAATGGCTATTTTTCAGTCAAATGCTGGTGGAGCCTGGGATAATGCTAAAAAAACAATTGAAGAGCACGGAAGAAAAGGATCTGAGGCGCATAAAGCTTCAGTAGTTGGTGATACAGTTGGAGATCCATTTAAAGATACTTCAGGACCTTCTTTAAATATTTTATTGAAATTAATGTCTGTTGTTGCATTGGTAATTGCGCCAAGTATTGCTTTAGACGCTGTTGATGTAGCAAAATATGCAGATGATAAAGCTCAAACGGAAGTAGTAGTTAAAGTAGTTAAGAAAGAGGTGTTGGTGACAATGGAAAAAAATGATGACGGAACTGTAAAAGCTACGGTAACTACAACTACTATAGAAAATGAAGAAGAAGTTGTTGTTGAAATAGTTTTTGAAGGTACCGAAGAAGAGGTGAAATCAAAAATAGATGCTTTAGAAGATGCAGATGTTAAGGTGAAGAAAGTTGAAAAAATAATTAAAGAAGTAGAAAAGAGAAAATAAATTATTTTTTATTCAATAAAAAAGCTCGCCAATGGCGAGCTTTTTTTATGATTTATATTTGAGTTAAAATAACCCGTTTATTTGAGCATCAATTTTATCAATAATACTACCTAAATCTTCTTGATTGTCAACAAAATCTAAATTATCAACATCAATAATTAATAATTTTCCTTTGTTATATTTTGTAATCCAAGCCTCATAGCGTTCGTTTAAACGACTTAAATAATCAATGCTGATTGAGTTTTCGTAATCGCGCCCTCTTTTATGAATTTGCCCTACCAAAGTTGGAATAGATGCGCGTAAATAAATGAGTAAATCTGGTGGTGAAACCAAGCGTTCCATTAAATCAAATAAAGAGTCGTAATTGTTATAATCTCTATTGGTCATTAATCCCATTGCGTGCAGGTTAGGTGCAAATATTCGGGCATCTTCATAAATAGTTCTATCCTGAATAATGTTTTTACCACTTTCCCTAATCTCCAAAATTTGACGAAAACGACTATTTAAAAAGTACACTTGTAAATTAAACGACCAACGTTCCATTTCGCCATAAAAATCATCTAAATAGGGGTTTTCTGCCACAGATTCATAATGTGGTTCCCATCTAAAATGTTTCGCTAAAAGTTTTGTTAATGTGGTTTTTCCTGCTCCAATATTTCCAGCAATGGCTACGTGCATAATTCTTTATTGTGTGAAAATTAAAAGGCTAATGTAATTAATTTTTTTATGATTTAACAGAACAATATTAACGCATTAATAAATGAGCTTATAACCATAGCCACGAACGTTGATGATTTGTATGGAGCTGTCTTCCTTTAATTTCTTTCGAAGTTTTGTAATAAATACATCCATACTTCTGGCATTAAAGAAATCATCATCGCCCCATAATTTTTTTAAAATGAATGATCTTTCTAAAACCTGATTGTTATGTTTAATTAAGTAATACAGTAAGTTTGCCTCTCTGTGTGTTAAATTTTCAGAAATATTATTTATTAGTAAAGTTTGCTTTTTTAAGTTAAACGTATAATTTCCTAATTGAATATTTTCGGCAATATTTTTTTTATTTCTATTTAAAAGTGCGTTTATACGAACTATTAATTCTTCCATACTAAATGGTTTTCTCAAGTAATCGTTTCCTCCTAAATTAAAACCTTCAACCACATCTTCAGTTTGAGATTTGGCAGTTAAAAATATAATAGGAATTTCAGGATCTTCTTTTCTAATTTCTTTTGCCAATGTAAAACCATCTTTTTTTGGCATCATTACATCTAAAACCAGTAAAAGAGGATCTTCAGTTTTATACGTTTTGTAAGCTATTTCACCATCGGCACATAGCAGCACTTCAAAATTTCGAGTTTCTAAACTTTCTTTGATAATTTGACCTAATGAAGGTTCGTCTTCGGCTAATAATATTTTGATTGTTTTATTCATTAGGTAGGGTAATTTTAAATATGGTGTTATTATTTTTATCGTAAACTACTTGCATAGTTCCACCGTGTTTTTCAATAATGCTTTTGGTATAAAACAGTCCAATTCCAAAGCCTTTTACATTGTGGGTATTACCTGTTGGAATTCTGTAAAACTGTTTAAAAATAGTCTCTTTTTCGTTCTTAGGAATCCCTTTTCCGTTATCTTTAATTAAAATGTGTAGCTTATTTTTTTCTGAAGTTAATTCAACAGAGATTTCACCACCTCCATATTTAATGGCATTATCAATAATATTTCCAATGGCATTTTCAAAATGAAATTTATCTAAGTTAAGTATTGTTTTTTTAACATTGTTTTTAAAGCTAATGGTTTTGTCGGCTGCAATTAATTTAAACTTATCAATAACTTGTTCCAGTAATTCACCAATATTTGTAGGAAGCTTTGTAATCGCTAAGTTTTCTTGATTTATGGTCGCAGTCTCTAGTATTTTTTCTACCATTTCATTCAATTTCATTAACTGTAAATTAGCCATTGAAAGGTATTTTTCAGATTTTTCTTTATCATCTAAAGCATTAAAGCTTTTGAGCGCTTCTAGCACTGTTGAAATGGTTGCAATTGGTGTTTTTAATTCGTGGGTAATATTATTTATTAAATCGTTTTTAACTTCAGCTAATTGTTTTTGTTTATAAATTGTTTTTAGTAAATAAACCAAACTTGCAATAATACTTATTGAAAGTAGTAATGATAATAAAACGCTAACAAGTGAGGCTTTTAATAGCGTTGCTGTTTCATTAGAAAAATACAATTCTAACTTGTTTCTGTGTAAAAAAGTAGATTTAGAGGTTGCTGTTAAGTGCTTTTTTGGAATGTTGGCTAGGTTAAATTTTTTTGTTTTTTTTACAATACTATCGTTAATAGTTCGGTAGCCGTAATTAAATTTCAACCCATAAGTTACCTCAATATTGTTTCGTTCAAATTCTTTTTCTAAATACGAATTTAGTTTTACCAGATCTAAAGTGTCACGAGAAATAGAAACAACTACTTTTGAAATTAAACTATCTAAATGTTTTGGGAAATCTTCATTGGGTGTAAAAAAAGGATACGATTCATTTCTGAAATTTTTAATAATTATGGGTTTTCCTAAGCTATCATTTTTTGCTAAATTTTGAAGAGTACTATCAATTTTTCTTCTAAAATGATGCCTAGAAGTTGTGCTTACAATGATGGTGTCAGTTTTACTTTTAGCATTTTTTGAATTATATGTAATTATACCCGACTTGGTTAAATTTGCAAAATAGGCTTCCACAGAGTTATCTAAACTCAATTGCACTTTACTTATAAGGTGCTGCTTGTTAATTTGGTATTCTCTAAAGTTCCAATATACTTGTACAGCAATGGTTGTTGCAATGGTTATTCCAATAAAATAAACAACCCATTTATAATTTTGCTTGTTCATAAGCTCAAAGTTAAGTACATAAATTGTATAATCCCAAACGCTTAACAGTCGTTAACACTTATTAACGGCTATTTATACAAAGACTTTCTATATTTGTTTAACAATTAAACAAAATACACCTTAAAAATGAAAAATTATCTTTTAAAAAGTACTACAGCTATTTTACTCTTATGTACTGTTACACTCAGTGCCCAAGATTTTCAAGGAAAGGCAATCTATTTTTCTAAAACTACTTTGGATATTGATCTTTCTGGTACAGGTATGCCGGGCGATCGTATTAAAATGATTAAGGAACGCATGAAAAATAATTTAGAAAGAACTTATGAATTTACCTTTGATAAAACAGCTTCTATTTATAAACAAGAGGAGCAATTAGCACAAGTAAGCGGTTCTGGAGGTGGAAGAGGAGGAATGCGAATGATGATGTTTGGAGGTGGAGCTTCAGGAGATTATTATAAGAATATTCAAACAAAAATATCTACCAAAGAAAATGAGTTTAGCGGGAAAAACTTTTTAGTGAAAGATGATTTGGTTGCTTATGATTGGAAAATGGAGCAGGAAACAAAAATGATTGGGAATTATTTATGTTTTAAAGCAACTACTACTATTGAAAGACAAGCTAAACCTGAAATGAAATTTGGAAGAAGATCTCCTGAGGAAAGAGAAGCAGAAGAAAAGAAAGCAAAAGAGTTAGAAAATGTAATGGAGGTTATTATTGTTACTGCTTGGTATACAATGGATATTCCTGTAAGCAACGGCCCTGCTGATTATTGGGGCTTACCAGGTTTAATTTTAGAAATTGATGCAGGAGATACAAAAATACTGTGTACTAAAATAGTCTTGAACCCAAAAGAAAAAGCTGCTATTTCGGAACCATCTAAAGGAAAAGTAGTAACACAACAAGAATATGATAAAATTGTAAAGGAGAAAACTGAAGAAATGAGAGAGCGCTTTCAAAATGAACGTCAAAAAAGTGGTAGAGGTGGCCATAGAGGATAGTAATATTATTTTTTCAACGACTTATTTTAATCATCAATAATTATCTAAAAATGAAAAATAGTATCAGTTTTTTTCTTTTAATTATACTTCCGTTTTTTGGGTTTTCTCAAAATATAAAAGTTGAAGGAACAGTAAAGGATTCACTTGGAAATCCGTTAGAAATGGCCAACGTAATTGCCTTTAAAAAAGGAACTAAATTTCTGCAGTCGTACTCAATTACCGATTCTAAAGGGCATTATAAGTTAAGTTTAGAACAAGAGCAAGCATATACTTTAAGAACAAGTTATTTAGGTTTTGATGCACAAAGTATTGATATTTTAATAAGGGATTCTTCCGAAGATATGATTAAAAATATTGTTTTAAAGGAATCGAACCAGTCTTTAGCTGAGGTTGAAATTACTTACGAAATGCCTGTTAAAATTTCAGGAGACACCATTTCATACAATACCGATTCCTTTACTAACGGAACTGAAAAAAAGTTAGAAGATGTATTAGAAAAATTACCTGGAGTTGATATTGATGATAACGGTGAAATAGAGGTTGAAGGAAAAAAGGTAAACAAAGTTTTAGTGGAAGGAAAGGAATTTTTTGATGGAGATTCAAAATTGGCGACACAAAATATTCCTGCAAATGCAGTTGATAAAGTGCAAGTTTTAAGAAATTATAATGAAGTTGCTGGAATGCGAGGTGTTACCAATAACGAAGATAATATTGCCATTAATATAAAGTTGAAAAAAGGAAAAGATAAATTTTGGTTTGGAGAAGTAAACGCAGGAGCAGGAGCAAGTGATGAAAATACTAAATATTTAGCAAAACCAAAGTTGTTTTATTACAGTCCAGATAAAAGTGTAAACCTATTGGCCGATTTTAATAATATTGGTGAAGCACCTTTTACACGTCGTGATTATTTTAGGTTTACAGGTGGTTTACGTAGTGCTTTAAGTGGCAACGGAACTAGTTTTAATGTGCAATCTGATGGGTTGGGGTTTTTAACAGCTCAAAACAATAGAGCGGTAGAAATTACGTCTAATTTTGGGGCGTTAAATTTTAGTGTTGCACCTAAACAAGGTCTAGATTTAAATGGGTTTGCTATTGCAAACAATTCAGAAACACAAATGTTTACCGAAGCGCAAACCGTTTATAATGAAACAGGTTTGGTTGATGAAAGTGAATCATCATCTGTACAAGAAAGTCAATTAGCCATGGTAAAGTTTAGTACAACCTATAAACCAAATGATAATTTGCATATAGATTATGATATTTTTGGTAAGATTTCAGAACAATCAGAAATGAACGATGTGACTTCAACCCAAAGAAGTGCTGATACATATAAGGAAGAAAAACCTGCATCCATCAATCAAAATTTCAATGTATATTATAATATAAATGAAAAAAATATTTTTTCAGCTGAATTGCAATATGCATACCAAAATGATAAGCCCTTATTTAATTCGGTAGCCGATTCGCAACCATTTTCATTTGTGCCAACGGTACCTGAAGATGTTTATGATTTACTTCAGAATAAAAAATTAAGCACAAGTAAATTTGACGGACAAGTTTCTTATTACTATTTGTTAAATGCTAAAAGTAATATTAATTTTACGTTGGGTTCAACGCTTAGTTCTCAAAAACTAACATCAAAAATTACTCAAAATTTAGCAGATGGTTCTAGCATTGAGTTCGATCAGGAGAATTTAAATAATGATGTAAAGTTTAATTTTACCGATGTGTTTTTAGCAGCGCATTACAGAATGATTACGGGTATTTTTACCTTTGATCCGGGTGTTGTTTTGCATCAGTATTCTATTAAAGACAATCAATTAGGGTCTGTTGATAAAGAAAATTTAACGTTACTATTGCCTGATGTATATGCGCGTTTACAATTTAAATCTTCAGAAAGTTTACGATTTAATTATTCAATTACATCTCAATTTTCAGATATAAATAAAGCTGCTGAAGGGTATGTGTATAGTAATTATAGATCTATGAGTAGAGGTAATAGAGATTTAGAAAATTCTTTAAATCATAGATATTCATTAAGCTATTTTAGTTTTAGTATGTTTTCTTTTACCAATATAAATGCATCATTAACCTATACAAAAAAGGTAAATGGTATTAAAAATAGTACTGAGCAAATAGGTGTTGATAGAGTTTCATTTCCTATAAATTCTGCCTTTGCAGATGAAACTTTCGCTGGTAATTTTAGATACGGGAAAACCTATAGTAAGTTAAAAACCAATTTTAGAGCCAATTTTAACAATTCAATATTCAATAATATTGTTAATAATGAATGGGTGAAATCTAAAAATTTCTCACACAGTTACCAAGCAAGTGTGGCAACAAAGTTTAAGAATGCGCCTAATTTTGAAGTAGGTTATAATTTGTCGTTTGCAAAATATGCTGAAACAGGTAGTACCACAAATAGGCCTTTTGCTAATATGGAAATAGCCTTTTTAAAGAGTTTTATTTTAACTGCAGACTATAGTTATTACAATTATAAAAATGAAGAGCAGACCTACAAAAATGAGTATTCATTTTTAAATGCTAATTTGTATTTTCAGAAGCAAAATAGTAAGTGGGAATTTAAATTATCAGCTAATAATATTACAGATAATCAATCTATAAATACCGATAGTTATAATGAACTTTCAGATAGTAACTCAACTTCGTTGTATTATATTCAACCAAGGTTATGGTTGTTTTCGGTAAAATATAATCTTTAGGTTGAAGTGTATTGAATTTGAAAAAGGCTGTGTAAAAAGTAAATTTTTCGTCATTCTGAATTTATTTCAGGTTCTCATAAAGATTAACGATCAATATGATGAGATTCTGAAATAAATTCAGAATGACGGGTTTTGATATTTTTTACACAGCCTTTTTATAGCGTATATAAAGCTAATTACAAGTTAAAAGCTTCTTTCACCTTGTTTACGTAATCTAACTTTTCCCAAGTAAATAATTCCACATCAACAGAAATTTCAGTTCCATCAACATTTTTAAATGATTTATTTACAGTTTCGTTTTTACGCCCCATATGTCCGTATGCAGCCGTTTCAGCATACATTGGTTGGCGTAATTTTAAACGACTTTCAATAGATGCTGGTCTCATATCAAAAATTGTTGAAACAATTTCAGCAATTTCACCATCGGCTAAATCAACATTAGACGATCCGTTTGTATTTACGTAAATTCCCATTGGTTCAACAACACCAATAGCGTAAGAAACCTGAATTAAAATTTCATCGGCAACACCAGCAGCTACTAGGTTTTTTGCAATATGACGTGTGGCATAAGCTGCACTTCTGTCAACCTTACTTGGATCTTTTCCTGAAAAAGCACCCCCACCGTGCGCTCCTTTTCCACCGTAGGTATCAACTATAATTTTTCTTCCTGTTAAACCTGTATCTCCGTGTGGTCCACCAATAACAAATTTACCAGTTGGATTTACGTGATACACAATATTGTCATTAAACAAGGCTTTAATTTCTGCAGGAACTTTTGCAATAACTCTTGGAATTAAAATTGAAATAACGTCGCTTTTTATTTTAGCTAACATTTCTTCATCATTCTCCATAAAATCATCATGCTGTGTTGAAACAACAATATCTTTTATTCTGAAAGGAACATTATCATCGGTATATTCAATGGTAACCTGACTTTTAGAATCTGGACGTAAATATGTAATGTCTTTGTTTTCTCTACGTAACTCAGCTAATTCAACTAAAATTAAATGACTTAAATCTAAAGCCAAAGGCATAAAGTTTTCAGTTTCATTAGTTGCGTAACCAAACATCATTCCTTGGTCACCAGCACCTTGCTGCTCTTTAGACTCTCGGTCTACACCTTGGTTAATATCTTGAGATTGTTCGTGAATGGCAGATAAAACTCCACAAGAGTTTCCATCAAACATATATTCACCTTTTGTATAACCAATTTTATTAATAACGTCTCTTGCAATTTTTTGAACGTCTAAATAGGTGTTAGATTTTACTTCACCGGCTAAAACAACTTGCCCAGTAGTTACTAAAGTTTCACATGCTACTTTTGAGTTTTCGTCAAAAGCTAAAAAATTATCAACTAAGGCGTCTGAAATTTGATCAGCTACTTTGTCTGGATGTCCTTCTGAAACTGATTCAGATGTAAATAAATATGACATATCTTTATATATTTTAATTATAAATAATTGAAAGAAAAGTTGATTACAGCGGTCGCTAAAAGAAGTAATGAATACTGCTTTAGCATTTTTTAATGAGGTTGCAATCAGTCAAATTCTTCCTCTTAAATTTTAGACTGCAAACTTAGGAAATTTATAGGTATGAAAATATTTTTTAACTAATTTTTTGGTTTTTGACCATTTTCCATAAAAAAAACCTAATAAGTTGAATTTACTTATTAGGTTTTTAGTATGTAGTTGCTGTTAACTTAGTTAACAATTAAACGTTATAAAGTTTGTTGCCATTTCCAAGCTGAAAGTAAGGCTTCATCTAATGATAATTCGGTTTTCCAACCCAATTCATTATTAGCATAATTAGTATCTGCGTAGGCAGCAGTAACGTCTCCTTCTCTACGGGCAACTAATTTGTAGTTTACTTTTTTTCCGGTAACTTTTTCAAAAGATTTAATAACTTCTAAAACTGAATTTCCTTGACCAGTTCCTAAATTAAACACTTCATATTGCGCTTTGTTATTATCTTCAATCAATCTTTTTAAGGCTACAATGTGTGCTTTTGCAATATCTACTACATGGATATAATCACGAACTGCAGTTCCGTCAGGCGTATTGTAATCGCTTCCAAATACAGATAACTCATCGCGTAAACCAGCTGCAGTTTGAACTACATACGGAATTAAGTTTTGAGGAACTCCAATTGGTAATTCACCAATTTTTGCAGATTCGTGTGAACCAATTGGGTTAAAATAACGCAATGCAATTGCTTTTAATGCTGAAATTTTAGTAGCATCTTTAATTATTTCTTCACCAATTTGTTTGGTGTTTCCATAAGGAGATTCTGCGGGTTTAATTGGCGCATTTTCAGTAATAGGCAATTCATCAGCCTGGCCGTAAACCGTACAAGAAGAACTGAAAATGAAATTATTTAAGTTATTTGCTTTCATTTCTTGTAAAATGTACACTAAACTTCCAATGTTGTTTTCGTAATATTCTAAAGGTATTTGAACACTTTCACCCACCGCTTTATAAGCCGCAAAATGTATGGTTCCGTCAACTTTATTGTTTGCAAAAAAATCTTTTACAGCAGCTTTATCTCTTAAATCAATATTAAAAAAATTTGGTTTAACTCCCGTAATTGAAGTAATTCTGTCTAGTACTTCAATTTTAGAGTTTGATAAGTTATCAATAATGTAAACTTCAAATCCTTCGTTTTGTAATTCAACTACGGTGTGAGAACCAATAAAACCTAATCCTCCTGTTACTAATACTTTTTTCATAATTAATTGATGAAATTTATGATGGTTGTGGTTATAAACTCTAATTGTTCTTCATCTAATTCGGTATGCATTGGTAATGAAATAACCGTGTCAATTAATTCATTGGTAACTTTAAAGTCATCCTCATTGTAGCGTTCATCAGCATACGCTTTTTGACTGTGTAATGGAACTGGGTAGTAAATAGCATTTGGAATACCATTGTCTAACAAATGTTGGTGTAATTCATTACGTTGACCGTTTAATATTTGTAAGGTATATTGATGAAAAACGTGGCAATCACAATTGTCGCAAATAAACTCACAACCATTGCCCATTTTTGGAGTAACAATATTTTGTGCATTTTTAAAAGCATTGTTGTAAAAACGGGCTGCTTTTCTTCGTGCATCACAATAATCATTTAATAAAGGTAGTTTAACTCTTAAAACAGCTGCTTGTAAGCTGTCTAAACGAGAGTTTACACCAACAACATCATGGTAATAACGTTTGTACATTCCGTGATTTACCATTCCTCTAATTGTGTGTGCTAAATCATCATTATTGGTGAAAATTGCACCGCCATCACCGTAACATCCTAGGTTTTTAGAAGGGAAAAATGAAGTAGTTCCAACGTTACCTATAGTACCCGCTTTCTTTTTACTTCCATCTTTAAATGTATAATTTGCTCCAATAGCTTGGGCGGTGTCTTCAATTACAAATAAATCATATTCTTTTGCGATTTCAAGAACAGCTTCCATATTAGCACATTGTCCAAATAAATGAACAGGAACAATTGCTTTTGTTTTTGGAGTAATTGCTTTTTTCAAAGCATCAATATCCATATTAAAAGTGTCTTTTTCAACATCAACTAATACCGGCGTTAAATTTAATAGAGCAATAACTTCAACAGTAGCTGCAAATGTAAAATCGGCTGTGATTACTTCATCTCCTGGTTTTAAACCTAAGCCCATCATTGCTATTTGTAACGCGTCTGTTCCGTTGGCACAAGGTATAACGTGTTTTACGTTTAGATATGCTTCTAAATCTTTCTGAAATGCTTGCACTTCAGGTCCGTTAATATAAGCTGATGAGTTTAAAACTTCTTGTAATTTGGTGTCTACTTTATCTTTAATTTTTTGGTATTGACCTTGTAGGTCAACCATTTGAATTTTATTCATGGTAAGAAATTATGTAATTCGTGCTAACAAAAGTACAATAAATGCAATTCACAAACAATGATAAATACAGAATACTGCTATAACGTTTTATTCAAATAAATCAGATGATAAATAGCGGTCTCCACGGTCGCAAATAATGGCTACAATAATCCCAGAATCTATTGTTTCTGCAATTTTTAAAGCGGCTGTTACCGAGCCTCCACTACTCATTCCTGCAAAAATTCCTTCTTCTTTAGCGAGTCTTTTAGTCATTAAGCGCGCTTCAGTTTCGCTAACTTCAATTACCGTATCTACTTTTGAAGGGTTAAATATTTTTGGTAAAAATTCTGGAGACCATTTTCTAATCCCAGGGATTTTGGAATTATCGGTTGGTTGTGCTCCAATAATTTGAACATTTTTATGTTGTTCTTTTAAAAAGG